>JBDNCL010000004.1:0-32528 GCA_046719655.1 Fimbriimonadaceae bacterium | reverse complement strand
GCTCGCGACCGCCCAGATCATGTACGGCGCCGACTACGACGACATGATCTTGGCGTTCCCATACGCGGGCCGATGGAGCTCGCCGTCGTATCCGAACCCGGGCGACTTCGGTCCGAACCGGCCGTTTTGGAGCGACCTCCTGATGCCGTACGTGAAGAATCGCGGCGTCTTCGCCAACCCGGCCAACTCCGACCCGCTGTACGCCCCCGGCGGGTACCTGTTCCCCGGCCAGCTCGACGCGGCCGACACCGACGTCACCCGACGGTATCGCGTCACGGTGGCGATGAACCACATGATCAACCGCGCCGACCGCGCCCCTCTGAACCCGGGAGCCGCCTCGTTCACGGGGATCGACGAGCCGGCCCAGATCACGATGCTCGGCCCGAGCCAGTATGCGTGGACGTTCTCGTCCTGTCAACCCGATTCGCCCGGCAGCACGACCATGAGCTTCTACTGGCTCATCAGCCAAGACGGCATCGGCTGGGGCTACGAGCTCTGGGGGCGCCGGAACGAACTCGGCGGATTCGACGGCGGCGCGAACTTCTCCTTCGTCGACGGCCACGCGAAGTTCAGCCGAGCCGTACGCGGCAACACCGCTCCCGGCGACGAGCTTCAGGAGCCCACCCTGTTCCGCGGCTACTTCCCGCAGGCGAAGACCCGGGCCGCCGTCCGAACGAACGGCACGTGCCCCGGCGACCGCGGCAGCGTCGCGTACTGACCATCGACCGAAAGGGCGGACCGCGGTTCGTTCCGATGGTCCGCCCGGACCCTCTCACTCCATCCCATGAAGAAAGAGATCCCGATTCCAGCCGCCATCTCGCTGGTCGTCGTGCTCGTCGCGGCCGTCGTCGTGCTGTTTGCGCGCAACGTCGGCGGCGGCGACCCCAGCCAGCTGCGACCCGGCGACTACCAGTACGAACCGGGCGAGGTTCGCGCCAAACTCCAGGCCGAATCGACCCGCTGACCGAGGAGGAGAAAACGATGAGGCTGATCCGTTGGATTCTGGCGATCGCAGTCGTCGCAAGCTTCGCGAACGGATGCTCCGGCTCGAAGACGGAGGGCGAAAGCCTTCAGAAGGGGGACTACGCCGCCGAGCCCGGCGGCCGCGAGAAGCTCTGAAGGCTGACCGGCCCGCTCGGCAACGGACCACGGGCCGAAGCAACGAGCCGGCCATAAGCCGGAGACGCCGCGTGGACGGCTTTCGGCCGCGGTAGGGCGTCGGTCCGGGTTCAGGCCTCCGTACCGGACCGGCCCGCCGCTTGAGGTAATCTCGCCTTCCGCGTGGGGATATA
This sequence comes from Fimbriimonadaceae bacterium, assembly GCA_046719655.1. Taxonomy (GTDB): domain Bacteria; phylum Armatimonadota; class Fimbriimonadia; order Fimbriimonadales; family Fimbriimonadaceae; genus JBDNCL01. The sequence goes on along the minus strand of JBDNCL010000004.1, from coordinate 31,236 downwards.
GCTCAGCTGGGAGAGCGCTGCAATCGCACTGCAGAGGTCGGGGGTTCGAATCCCCCTATCTCCACCAACTTCGACGAGGCCGTACACACGGTCCCGTTCTTGTCGTTCCGGATCCCGAACGGGAGTTTCCGTCGGCGCCTACCACTTGCCGACTGACCATGATCTTCTCGACAGAAAGTCCTTTCCCGGCTATGCTGATGTCATGCCGGAATCTTGGTACCAAGGTTACGAAGAGGTCTGTGATCTGATTCTATGGGAAGCAGTCGAAGATGACACCAAGGAATTTACGTTCTACGACCTGTCGACGGGAAGCCGAACCATCGACATCGGCATAGACCTCACGATCGAGTTCGAAGGCGGTACGTTCCGCGTGCGAAAGGATTGGGGAACACTGTCCGGCTACACGTTGTTCCACGACTTCAACTACTTTCCCGAAGAAGAGGTTTGGTCCGGATCCGAGGAGCGGCTCGAGTCCCTATTGGAGAACCTCTGCCGAGATCGAGAGTTGGACCCCGACAACCTGATTCCGAAAATCGAGGAGCCGCTCGGCAAACAGTTTGTCGAGTATCGACAGAAGGAGAGGGAGACGAGCGACCCGGAAGCGCTGGCCGAACTGCGAGCAGAGTATCGAGATCTGCTGTCCGAGGTCAGCGTCATCTGCCTTCCGTGGAATCGAGACGGCGGCGACCGTTGCGCGCTCAAAATGTCTTTGGGCGACGAGGGTTGGGAAGGCCAGTACTTTGAGCCGTCGGGCAACGAGCCGGCTCTGGAGTACGACGATATGACCGAATCCGAGGACTATGGCACCCTTTCTGACGCGTGGAGAGATTTACGATATGACGTGCCCTATGATTGGGATGAGTTCCTGCAGCTCCTCGTGGAGTCGGACCCAGATTGGAAGAAGATTATCCTCTTTTCACGCTGGCTGGATTGGAAGCAGACGTCTGGGGCTAGTTCTTAAGAAAAGCTGACCGGAGCGATCGACGCTAAGGGGCCGGTTCGTCGCCAGGGAAATTCCCCGTCTCTGGTCGTCGATGTCCCCGAGAGATCCGACATCGGCCGGTGAGACATCGGTGGAGAAGTGCAGTCGACGCTCGCCGCCGCCGGCGACAGCGGGTTTGGGGGCACGGAGCGAGTCGACCGATCCCGGCGGCCCCACGTCCACGAGAACACCTCCCTTTCGCCCGGTCCTCAAACCGTCGGAACGGGCATGGCCGTTGCGGGCGTGCCCGTCGGAGCACCGGTCGAAGGAGAACCGGACCGACTCGTGGGCACGCCGAACCACTCCTTTCGCCCGCCCGCGCCGACATCCGACCGCCGGCGCCCCGACCTGCGAACCGATGACGCCAAAGTCGGGCTACGAGCCGAACCCCGAGACGTCGTCCGAAGCTTTCGGTCGCGCGAGCCGGGCCCGAAACCGCCTGCTAATGGGCCAACCGGCACGCTGGCGATTGGAGGCCCCGGGCCACCATCATCCGAGCGTGTCCACCGCCGAGATGCCCTATCCCGGAGGCGTCCCGTCCTCCGACTACCGAGCCTGGATCGACGGGGCCGAGGTCTTCGTGCACGACTTCGACATCGGCTCGGCGATCTTGACCGAGTTCACCCGTCCGTGCGAGCTGCGGGTCCGACCGGCGTTCCCGTTCGCGCGGTGCATCGCCCGGCCGCTCTCGAAGGGCCTTCGCCCGGATGTCCATGGCGGAGAGGCGGTGCTTCGGCTCGATCGTCCGGCCAAGTTGAGCATCGAATTCGACGACCGCACCCGCCAGCCGCTTTTCCTGATGGCGCCAGGACCAGAGTCCGACCGGCCCGACCGCACCGACCCGAACGTTCTTTGGTTCGAATCGGGGAAGCGGCACGAACCGGGCCTCATCGAACTGCGTTCGGGCCAGACCCTCTACATCGAGTCGGGAGCGCTGGTGCGGGGACAGATCCGGGCTTGGGAGGCGACCGGGGTCCGCATCGGCGGGAGAGGCGTTTTCGAAAGGGCCGAGACGACGCAGAACACGGATCGAACGATCGCCCTCCTCGGTTGCGACAACGTCAGGGTCGACGGGATCACGGTCGTCCGTTCTCGCAACTGGACGATCGTGCCTGCCGGCTGCCGCAGCGTGCGGATCCACGACGTCAACGTGCTGAGCGGCAACGGGGGCGACGACGGGATCGACGTGGTGGGTTCGGTGGACGTCGAGATCGACGGCGTCTTCATCCGCACGAAAGACGACTGCATCGCGGTCAAGGCGCTCGACAACCTGCACCCTCGGGGCGGCGAACGGGTGCGCGACGTCCTGGTGCGGGACAGTACGTTCTGGAACGCCGAATGGGGCAACGCCCTCGAGATCGGCTACGAGACACGGGCGAGCGAGATCAGGGGGATCACGTTCCGGAACTGCGACGTCATCCGTTGCGAGCACGAGGGGTGGAGTTCGGGGGGAACCTTCACCATCCACAACGGCGATCGGGCGGAGGTCGGCGACGTGCTCTACGAGGACATCCGAGTCGAAGACAGCCGGGAGAAGCTGTTCGATTTCAAGGTGTGTTTCGACCAGTACAGCCGGGATTCGGAGCGGGGGTCGATCCGCAACGTGACGGCGCGCGACATCCGGGTCGTCGGAGGCCCCTTTCCGCCGAGCATCCTCCAGGGGTACGACAAGGACCACATGCTGCAAGACATCGCGTTCGAGCGGGTGACGGTGCACGGTCAGCCGTTCGCCGACAAGCTCTCGGCTCGAATGGTCGCCGAAAAGACGCGCAACCTGCAGTTTCGGCCCGACTAGATTTCGACTCCCCACGTGCCCGGAGTCGAGCCGACGGCGAGACAAGCCTTTTCGGCGCGGGGTGCCCCTCCCGGACCGGCCGCCGGCGCGGCCGTCGCCGAGCGACCTCCTCGCGACCCGACGAGCGGCGGGCCCTGTTGCCGAACCCCGTCCTCCCGACCGTATCGGGGAAGCAGACCTCGCCGGCTGAAAACCGGACGGTCGGCGGCGGAACGCATGGGCCGAGGCGACCGATCGGGCATCGGGCTCCGTCTTTCGGCCTCTCCGGCGATGGATCGAGCCGCGATCGGCAGTCGCGGCGGGAAGCTCTACCCTGCTGCCGCCAGCATCGGTTGGGAATCGGGACGCCGCCGGGGCCAGACGGTTTCTTCCATCGCGAACCGGACGGGTGTCTTGTTCCCGGACGCAGGGACAGGCCGCCTCCAGATTCGAATCAAACCTTCCCCTCCGGAAACGCGGCCGCGCCGCGCCGTCGTCTGGCAGCGTGGGTCCGGACGAATCCGGTTCCCGGGCCCGCCATGTCGTTCGGGCTCGGCGTGGAATCCCTCGCTGCCGCCGTGGCGAGATCTGGTCAGACCGGCCCGTTGGCGCCGGACGGAGACACCGACCCTTGGACCGAACGGATCTCGCCCCACCCGCTCGACCGGGTGCGCCGATCCTGGGGCACCGCGGCGACGGAACGGCAAGCCCGGACGAGGAGGTCGGTACCCGGCCCCTCCCGAAGCTTGGCGGCCGAACGCGGTCTGCCCGCTGCCCGAACGCGGGCCTCGGCGCTCAGCCCTTGGCGGACGGCTTTTCCAGAGCCAGCCGCAGAACCTGGTCCGCGCTTTTGACGAAGTGCACCTTCAGCTGCCGGGCGATCTCGGCCGGAACGTCCTCTTTGAAGTCCTTCTCGTTGTCGGCGGGCAGGATCAGGGTCGTCACCCCGGCCCGGTGGGCGGCCAGAACCTTCTCCTTGATGCCGCCGACCGGCAAGACCTGCCCGCTGAGGGTCAGCTCGCCGCTCATCGCCAGACGGGGCTTGACCGTGCGTCCGGTCAGGAGCGACACGAGCGCGGTCAGCATGGTGACGCCGGCGCTCGGTCCGTCCTTTGGGACGGAGCCCGCCGGAACGTGCACGTGGATCTCGCTCTTCTCGAACACTTCGGACGGAATCTTCAGCTGGTCGGCCCGACTCCGGATGTAGCTCAGGGCGGCCGTCACCGACTCGCGCATGACGTCCCCCAGCTGGCCGGTCACGATCAGCCCTTTGGGACCCGGCATCTTGGCCGTCTCGACGAACAGCACGTCTCCCCCGACGGGAGTCCAAGCCAAGCCGACCGCGACGCCGGGGGTCAGTTCTCGCTCCAGCACCTCTTCGTGCAGGAAGCGCGGCGCCCCCAACGCCGATTCGAGGTACTTCGTCGTGACGACGACCTTGGCCCGGCGACCTTCGGCGAACTGCCGCGTGACTTTGCGGACGACGCTGGCGATCTCGCGTTCGAGGTTGCGGACCCCGGCTTCCCGCGTGTAGTGGCGGATGAGCCGCACGAGGGCTTCCGGCTTGAACTCGATCTGGCTCTGGCGAAGTCCGTGCTCCTCGACCTGTTTGGGGATCAGGTGGCGTTTGGCGATCTCGACCTTCTCCTCCTCGGTGTAGCCGCTGAGTTCGATGACCTCCATCCGGTCGCGCAGAGGGGCGGGGATGGTGTCCAACCGGTTCGCGGTCGTCACGAAGAAAACCCGGCTCAAGTCGAACGGGGCATCGATGTAGTGGTCGCGGAACGCCGCGTTCTGCTCGGGGTCGAGCACCTCGAGAAGGGCCGACGACGGGTCGCCCCGGAAGTCGGAGCCCAGCTTGTCGATCTCGTCGAGCATGAAGACCGGGTTGTTGGTCTCGGCGCGGCGCAGACCCTGGATGATCTGCCCGGGCAAAGCGCCGATATAGGTCCGCCGATGGCCGCGGATCTCGGCTTCGTCGCGCATCCCGCCGAGGGAGATCCGCACGAACTGCCGATTCATGGCGTGGGCGATCGAGCGTCCGAGGGACGTCTTTCCGACGCCGGGAGGGCCGGCGAAGCACAGGATCGGCTGGCGGATCTTGCCGTCCTTCTTGACCTTGCGCACGGCCAGAAACTCGAGGATGCGCTCCTTGATCTTGTCGAGCCCGTAATGGTCGGCGTCCAAGGTTTCGCGTACCGATTGGAGGTCGATGTTGTCTTCGGTGGACTTGTTCCAGGGAAGCGCCACCATCCAGTCGATGTACGTCCGGGCGACCGTGTACTCGGGCGATCCGGGCGACATCCGGCGCAGTCGGTCGTACTCTCGGTTGACCTCCTTCAACGCTTCGGCGGTGAGGCCGACCTCGTCGATTTTGGCCCGGAGTTCGTCCAGCTCTTCCCCGCGCTCGTCGGACTCGCCGAGCTCCCTCTGAATCGCCTTCAGCTGTTCGCGCAGGTAGTAGTCTCTCTGAGACTTGCTCAACTCGACGTTGACCTCGCTCTGCACCTTCGAGGTGAGTTCGAGGACCCGCACCTCCTTGCTGAGCATCTCGAGAAGCAATCGGAGCCGGTCGGCGAGAGGGACGGTCTCCAGAACCTTCTGCTTGTCTTCGACGCTCAGCGTCATGTGGGCGGCCACGAGGTCGCACATGACGTTGGGTTCCTGCACGGCCTGGGTCAGGGAGCGGATCTCGTCGGGCAGCTGAGGCGAGAGTCGGATCGCATGCTCGAACAGGGCGGCCACGGACCGGCGGAGGGCTTCGATGTCTTCGGCCTGGTCCGGTTCCGTCTCGGGCTCGTTGAGGACCTCGATCTGGGCCCGCAGGTAGGGGGTCTCGTGGATCGGCTTCTTGATTCGGAAGCGGGACACGCCCTGGACGATCAGACGCACGGCGTCCGGCATCTTGACCAGCGTGCGGATGATCACGGCGCAACCGTAGCCGTAGACGTCGTCGAACCCGGGCGTTTCGATGCTGGGCCGGCGCTGGGCTACCACTCCGATGACCCGGTTGTTGCCGACAATGCTCTCGTCGATCAGCTGCACGCTCGATTCGCGCGCGACGCTGAGCGGGGCGATGAGCATCGGGTAGATGACCGAGTCTCGGAGCGGGAGGATGTTCAGCTCGTTCGGGACCGGCGGACGGAAGCACTCTTCCTCTCCCGGGGGATCGTCGTTCGCGGCATCGTCCCGCCGCTCGCCGCCGTCTTCGTCCCCGGAACCGCCGGCGCCGTCGGGAGGCGTCCCGTTTCGCGGATCTCGTTCGTCGTCGGCGGTCTGCTCGGGCGTCGCATCGCCCGAATCCCCGTCGGGCTCTTCGTGGGCTTGCTCCGCCGTCTTCGTCTGCTCGGGCGTCGCATCGCCCGAATCCCCGTCGGGTTCGGCCACGGACGAGGCCGGGGAGAAGGCGGCGTCTTCGACGGCCGGCGGCACGGGTAGAACGGTTTTGGACTTTTTGGTTGTTGAATCGGACATGGCGATCGGGGTCAGACCTTGAGCACGGTGATGCGCCGGTAAGCGATCGGTTGTCGGGCCTTGGGAATTCGTACGCACAGGATTCCGTGTGCACACTCGGCGCTGATCGACTCGGGCTCGATCGGGGAGTTCGGCAACACGACCTCGCGGTCAAAGTCCCCGTAGTAGATCTCTAGCTGGTGGATGCCGGTCCGGTGACCGATGTTGCCATCCAATTCTTCTCGTACTCCCCTCAAAAGGATGCTGTGGCGATCGGGCAGGTAGAGAACTTCGATCTTCTCGGGCGGCACGCCGGCAACCTCGGCTTTCAGGTGGTAGGCGTCGTCGTTCTCGATGAGATCCACCTGCGGTTGCCAGAAGCGCGGTCGGCCCGAGACCGGACCCATGCCCGAAGCGGCGATCGGGGCCGAGCCTGGAGTCGCATCGATCTTGAAGAACCACTCGTTGCGAGGCTTTCGGGCCATGACAGGCGTACAGTTTACCAGGGGCGTCTCCGACTCCCGTCTCGACCGATCCCGGGCCCGCCGCCCGAGGCGCGCGTCGGAGCCGGCGGGGGAGGGCTCTCCCCGTTTCCGTCGAACTGCGACCGCCGTACGGCCAAGGCTTCTCGGAGTTCGGCGAAAGCCCGTCTCTTGGTCCAGGCGATGCCGGCGCCGATCAGGACAACGGAGCCCGAGATCGCGACCGAGGTCTGGATCGAAGTCTGCTCGGCCAGCCAGCCCATCCCCAAGTTCCCCACCGCGCCGAGACCGGAGATCGCCCAGATGTGCATGGCGAGGACGCGGCCGCGCAGCGCTTCGGGCGCGAGCACCTGGAACATCGTGTTCGTCGTGTTGAACTGGGTCACGACGGCGAAGCCGAGGATCGCGAACAGAGGGAAGGCGACATAGGGGCTCGTCACCGTGCTCAGCACGAGCAGCCCGAGGCCCATGACCGTCATCGCCCACCGCAGGAAGGTGGTGCGCCGGGGAGAATCGGCCAGGCGGACGCCGAGCAGAAGAGCGGCGATCGCCCCGACCCCGATCGTGGTCATCGCCATTCCCAAGCCCTTCTCGCCGAGTCCGAGCACGTCGCGGGCGATCGCGGGCATGAGGATGAGGTAGGTCAGGCCGAAGCCGGACACCAGGGCCTCCATCCACCAGAGGGTGCGGAGGCGCCGGTCCCGGAGCGTATGCCGCGCCCCCTGGGTGACCGAGTAGATCACGCCGGCGATGGCCTGGGGAGTGGGCGCGAGGTTGGCGCGGATCGCCATGGCGGCAAAGACCAGCCCCGAGTAGGTCAGCGCGTTGACCGCGTAGCAAACCTGGGGGCCGAAGTAGGCGAGAAGGACGCCGCCGACGGCGGGGCCAACCAGGCGGGCGCCGTTGAACGTCAGCGCCTGCAGGGGAATCGCCGATCCGAGGTCTTCGCGTGGGACCACGCGGCTGACGATGGACTGACGAACGGGCATCTCGACGGTCGACGCCAAGCCCGAAGTCCCCGCCACGAGCAGGATGTGCCAGAACTCGACGATGCCGCGGGCGGTGACGAAGGCGAGGAACCCGGCGCCGGCCGCAAACACGGTCTGGCAGACGATCAGGAGGCGGCGCTTGTCGAAGTAGTCGGCGATCGTGCCCGCCAGCGGCCCGAACAGCAGCACGGGCACCGAACTCGTGAAGGCGATCAGGGCCAGCTTGGCCTTGTCCCCGGTGAGGTCGTAGACCAGCCAGCCTTGGGCAACGTTCTGGATCCAGTTGCCGAGGAAGGAAAAGAGGGCGCCAAACCAGAGCAACCGAAAGTCGCGGTGCCGGAATGCCCCCATGCCTTCTGTGTACCCGAACCGGCGCGCGACCCCGATCCCGAACGTCCGGCCCGGTGGGCCATCCCGGATGTCGGGAGACGTCTGCGCCCGGGGATCGAAGAGACCTCGGTCCAGGAATCTTCCCGAGTGCCCGGTCCGTCTGTTTGGTAGAATCGGCACGGGTAGAGCAGGGAGATCCGTTGAGCGTCGAGCGTCCGATGCGCATATTGCAGATAGTGTCGAGCGCCACGACGTCCGGCACCGAGAGACACGTTCTCAATCTGTCGGATCTCTTGCGTCGCCGCGGGCACCACGTCGAGGTCATCTGCCCGACCGGCTGGCTTCCCGGAAAGCTCCGGGAGTACGGGATCCCGGTGATCGAGACCGCCATGCGCGGCAAGGCCTACTTCCGGGTGATCGGCCGCGTCATCCGCGAGATCCGAGACGACAAGATCGACGTCGTCCACGCCCACCTGACGCGCGCGACCTACTTCGGGTCGATCGGCGGTTTGCTCACCAACCGACCGGTGGTGGCGACCGTCCACATCGCCAACCACGACCTGATCTACAAGCGGATGGCGCGCGCCAACAACCGCCTCGTCGCGGTCAGCAACTACGTCCGCGGACTTCTGCACGGGCGCGGGGTCCCCGACCGGTTCATCGACACGGTGTACAACGGCACCGACTTCATCGACTGGTCGCCCACGCCCGGCGACGACGTCCGGGCCGAATTCGGGATCGAGCCGAATCGGAAGCTGATCGGTCTGGTCGGGCGGGTGTGCCGCGAAAAGGGGCACATGCTCATGGTCGGCGCCCTGCGGGAGCTGGCGGCGGAGCATCCCGAGGCCCACGTCGTGTTCGTGGGACGGATCGAACGCCACTTCGAACCCGAGCTCCAAGAGGCGGTCGCCAGCGCCGGTCTTCGGGACCGGATCACGATGACGGGTTCGCGGAACGACGTTCCCCGCCTTTTGGACGCCTTCGACTTCACGACAATGCCGTCGAAGATGGAGACGTTCGGGATCGCGGCGATCGAGGCGATGGCGCGCCAGAAGCCGGTGGTGGCGTCGAAAGTGGGCGGGTTGCCCGAGGTGGTCCGCCATCAGCAGACCGGGCTCTTGGTGGACCTCAGGCCCGAGGCCCTCGCCGAGGCGATGAGCTACATGCTCAACAACGAGACCGACCGGCGCGACATGGGCGTCATGGGCCGTCGGATCGTCGAGGAGAAGTTCACTCTTCCCCGCATGGTGGACGGGCTCGAGACCGTCTACCGCTCGGCTCTCGGGCGATGAGAGTCGGGTGGAGGCGCCGAGCGGATTCGAACCGCTGAATGAGGGTTTTGCAGACCCTTCCCTTAACCACTTGGGTACGGCGCCGTGGCTGTGAATATACCCTTGGCCGGGCGGATGTGCGCCGGGCCGAAACGCGGTCGCGAACCTCCTGCCGACCCGCGCCGACGATGCCGCCGCGTTGTCGAAGGTTCGGCCGAAGAAAAGCGGCGACACCCGGGCCCTGGCCGGACGTAATGCGAAATAAGAAGATGATCGCCACCGTCGCCGCCGTCGTTGTCCTCGCCGCCGTCAACCCGATCGAAATCGACGGGTCGAAGTCTCCGTCCCCGACCGGGCCCGTCCGAGTCGAGGTCGTCCGCACCGGCGACCGGTGGGAGCTTCTTCGGGGGGGTCGGCCCTATGTGATTCGGGGCGTAGGAGGCACCGACCGGTTGGAGCTGCTCCGGTCTCTCGGCGGCAACACGATCCGAACCTGGGGAGCGGAGAACGCGCAGCGGGACCTCGACGAAGCGCATCGCCACGGGCTGACGGTGGCCTTGGGCATCTGGCTCGGGCACCGATCGTACTTCGACTACTCGAACCCGACCCAAGTTCGGGAGCAGTACGAGAATGCCCGCCGAATCGTCGAACGTTACCGCAACCATCCGGCGCTGCTGATCTGGGGTCTCGGCAACGAGATGGAGATCGACAACGATACGCCCGAGTTGTGGCGGGCCATCAACGACCTCGCCAAGATGGTCAAGGAGCTCGATCCCAACCACCCCACCATGACGGTAGTGGCCGAGATCAGCCCTCAGAAGATCCGCAACATCAAGACGTACGCGCCCGAAATCGACATCCTCGGAATCAACAGCTACGGCGGGCTCGCCACCCTCCCCGATCGCCTCCGGGAGTTCGGATGGGACAAGCCGTGGATCGTGACCGAATTCGGACCGCTCGGACCCTGGGAGCGGCCGCGGACGTCTTGGGGAGCGGCTCTGGAACAGACGAGCACGGAAAAGGCGGCGCTGTACGGACGGATGTACGCCGAGTCGATCGCGCCCCACCGCGGATGGAACCTCGGCTCGTTCGCCTTTCTTTGGGGCGAGAAGCAGGAAGTCACACCGACTTGGTTCGGAATGTTCTTGAAGTCGGGCGAAGCGACGGAGGCGGTCGACGTCATGGCCCACGCCTGGACCGGGCGTTGGCCCGAACAGCGGGCGCCTCAGATTCAGGGATTCGAGTTCTCGGCCGGTCAGCGCGAGGTGGTTCCGGGTACGGCCCTGACGGCCACGGTCCGCGCCACCGACCCCAACGGCGACCCGCTGTCCTACCGTTGGATCGTGCGTCGGGAAGTGGCCGAGGAGCGGTTCGCGGGCGAAGGCGAGATCCGGCCCGAGGAGATCGAGCAGTTGCCCGCGACGGCGGCGACGGTGCGATTCCGCGCGCCGGTCGAACCGGGCAACTACCGTCTGTACGTGTACGTTCTCGACGGTACCGGGAGGGCGGGCACGGCCAACCTTCCGTTCCGCGTCGTTCGCCGCTGAGTCTGCCGTGTCCAGCCCATACCCGCATCCGCCGGAGGATGCGGGAATGGGTCTGTCGGCTTGCTCCCGATCGCCCAACCGCAAATCTACTAGTTTTGCCGGCCGCCCGAACTCGAATCAGGGGTTCGGATTCCGATACCGGCAAGTTTCGCAGGTCGTGAGCGGGAAGTTTGGCGATACGATCACTCTATTCGACTGACATCCGTTTGTTGGCCGAACTCATGGCTAGAGAGGGAATGATGAAGAGACTTTCTGCTTGGCTTGTCGCTTGCGTTTTGGCGACCGTACCGATGGCGGCGAATGCTCAGACCGTGATCGACTTCGACGCGGCCGGCTTCGATATCGACAACGTCCCCCTGGTGACATTCTCCGGGGCCCAGGTTGAGACCCACGGCGGCATCACGGGCCTGAGTGGCACGCAGGGATTCGGGTGGATCTCGACCGGAGACATCTTGGCGACCTTCGATTCGAGCCTTCTCGTCACCGCAGTGTCGTTCAACGCCGCCCGTTCGATCGGCAACAGCCCGGGGGTGATCATCACCGCCTACGCGAGCGACGACTCGATCCTCGCGTCCGACTCCTGGCTCGGCGGCGTCTCGAGCGACGATCCCAATGCGCAGTTCCGGGTCCTTTCGCTCAACGTGACCGGCAACTACATCTCGTACGTAACCATCTCCCGAGTCACCAACCTCCAGACCGAAGGGAACATCTTCCTGGACGATTTCACCTATTTCGCCACCGCCGTCCCCGGTCCCGATCCGGTGCCCGAGCCCTTCACGATGGGTCTCGCCGCGGCCGCTCTCGGCGCCGCCTGGCGCAAGCGCCGACGCCGCTGACCTCGACCTTCGACCCACGCCGCTTGGCGGCCGGCCCCCGACGGGGACCGGCCGCCTCTTCTTTGCCCGGCTCCATTCCTGCTAATCGCCCGTGCGACGAACGGCCTGTCGGGCACGCCCATTCGGTCGGCGCTGGTACCTTGAGGCAGGAGACCTCGTCGCCCCGAACCCGATGTCAATCTTGAGACGTGCCTTCGTCCCGACCGCCGTTTGCCTTGCCGCGACGCTCGTCTGCCCTCCGGTCCACGCCGACAGCGCCCCGGCCTCGCCCAAGACCGATTCGGGATCCGTCTCTCCGGCCTATCGTGCCGGTCTGCCGGGGTATCCGTTTCGCGACGAGTCGGCCGAACCCGCGTTTCCGCGCCGACTGCCGGCCGTTCGGGCCGCCGTCCCGCCGACCGTGGACGGGGTCCTTGACGACCCGATCTGGCAGACGGCGGCAACGAGCGCCCGGTTTTCCGACGCCCGTCGGGGCGGCCCGGTCGCCGACGACACCCGGGTCTGGATCGCCTACGACGATCGGAATATCTACGTCGCGATCTACGCGTTCGACTCGGAGCCGGAGCGGATCGTCGCTCGCGAGAACCGCCGGGGCGTCGGGTTCCGCAACGACGATCGCGTCCGCTTCCGGTTCAACCCCTTCAACTCCAAACGCGGCGACGACGAGAGCGAACTGAACGTGAACCCCCTCGGCACGCAGTACGCCGAGATCGCGGGAGGGCGGGCCTCGAAGCAGGAGTGGGAGGGGGTGTGGCAGAGCGCGGCCCGCATCGTCGAGGACGGGTGGATCGCGGAAATGGCCATCCCCTGGGAGATCTTCGTCCGCCCCGCCAGCGACGGTCGGCCCACAACGATGGGCATCAACTTCCAGAGGGTCCAGCAGCGGAACGACGTTCGCTCCTACTGGAGCGACCTCGGCCCCAACGAGCGGATCGAACGGACCGGCGAGTGGGTCGGCGTGATTTTGCCGCCGTCGCGCCGCGCCAACCCGCTTTCCGTTCTTCCCTACGTGTTCGGGGGGCTCGACGAGGGACGGACCATCGGCCGTTTCGGATTGGACGCCCGATACGAGTTTTCGCCCACTCTGTCGGGAGTGGCCACCCTCGAACCCGACTTCAGCAACATCGAGTCGGCGGTGACCAGCATCGCGTTCACGTACACCGAGCGGCTGCCGGGCGAGAGACGACCGTTCTTCCAAGAGGGCTCTCGGTTTTACGCGGCCGACTTGGGCGGCGTCCGGCCGTTTGCCAGCCAGCGTATCCCCGACTTCGACTTCGGGGCGAAGCTGTACGGCAAGATCGGGCCGACCACGAACCTCGGTCTGTTGACCGCCCACCGATTCGGGGGGCGGAACGATGCGGTCGCGACCTTGCGGCATTTCTTCACGCCGAACGACGCCGTCGTCGCCCAGTTCGTCCAGAGGCTGGAACACGGGGTCGACAACCGGGTGGTCGGCGTCGAGACCCAGACCCGGCGCGGCGACTGGTTCGGCGAGGCGCGCTACGGTCGATCGGACGATCTCGCCGGTTCGGGCGAGTTCCTGTCGGCTTCGGTCGACTGGAGCTCGCGCCAATGGTCCGGTGGCGGGAAGGTGGGACGAGTCTCCCAGGCCTTTCGTCCGCGCAACGGCTTCGTTCCGTTCCGGGGCGAGTCGGGCGCCGACATTCGGTTCGGATACGGTGGGAACTACCTTTCGGGCCCGGTCCGCGAACTCGGAGCCGGGGTGAATGCGTGGTATTACGACCGCACCGAAGGGGGGCTCTTCCGCCGGGGCGCATCGGCGTCGCTCTCGACGAGGACATGGTCCGATGTCCGCCTCTCGACTTCGGCCTCCTTCGACCGCTTCCTCGGCAACGACGACCGCCGATTCTCGGCATCGGTCGACTTTCCCAGCAGCGATCCGTTCAACAACTTCGGGTTGTCTTTCTCGACGGGCCGGATCCGGGGAGAAGACATCCGCACGATCGACGCTTCGGTCAACCGGCGGATCTTCAACCGGATTCAGGTGGGAGCGTCCACCGAAATCGTCCGGTTTGTCGGTGAGTCCAGGCAGGACATCGTCACCGTCACCTACGATATCGACCGAGAGCAGTCGGTAGCGGGACGCCTCCTCAACCGGGGAGGCGAAACGAGCGCCTACCTGAGCTATCGCAAGTCGGGTTACGGCGGCACGGAGTGGTTCGTGATCCTCGGCGACCCCAACGACGACGGGTTCCGCACCCGCGCCGTCGTCAAGGTGATCTGGAAGATCTAGTCCCCGTTCAGTCCGTCCAGAGATCGAAGCTCGGCTTGAGCCAGTCCAGCCCCCAGAGAGCGACCGAGGACGGTACCCTTCCCGCCCCGTAATAGGCCAGGAGCTTCTGACCGAGGTGATCCATCGACTGTTGTCCCTTCTCGGCGAGCTCGGCCGCCGGCACGGAGAGCTTGCTGCCGCCGCCTCGATGGTGGACGAACACGTCGGTGGCCAGGATCAGCCGGTGTCCGGCGAGGCGCAACCGCCAGCAAAGATCGAGATCGTCCACCCCCAGAGCCAAGCCCGCGTCGAACCCCCGCAACGCGTTCAGGGCCGACTTGCGGACCATCAGACAGCTGCCGACCAGGAGTTTCGTCTCGACCCCGCGGCGGGCGTTGGTCCGGCCGACGTAGTCGGCCAGGCCGTCGAGGGTGAGGTTGGAATCGGTGCCCGGAGCGACGTGGATGGCCGCCTGCTGAAGTCCCGGCACGCCGTCCGAAATCGGCCCGACCGCGCCCACGCTGGGATCGGCGAAATACTCCAGCATCCGGGCGACCCAGCCTGCCGACACCGAGGCGTCGGGATCGAGAAAGAGCACATAGTCGCCGGTGGAGTGCTCGATGCCGGTGTTTCGGCCGGCGGCGACGCCGAGGTTGGTTGGGTTCAGGACGACCTTGATTCTCGGATCGGCCCCGTCCAGCTGGCGCAGGTATCCGGGCGTCTCGTCCGACGACCCGTTGTCGACCAAAACGAGCTCGTCGAACGTGCCGAGATTGGCGACGACGGACTCCAGGCACGCGTTCAACGTCGGTGCCGAGTTGTACGTCAGAACGACGATCGACACCCGGCCTCCGGGGTGCCCGAGATGGTCGGCGCGGGCACACGGTTGTCGGGTCAGCCGAAAGGCGGGGCCCCAGGTGAAGTCGTGCAGCCCGAGGGCGGCCATGGGCGTGCGCATCACCCCGTCGGGAGTCCGGACCTGATCGGGGACGAACCTGCCGGCGAACTCGCCGATGAGACGCTGAATCGGTTCGATGCCGGTCGGGACCGGACTGAGCGTCGGAGACGACGGGTCGAGCACCACGGAGAGACCGCTGTAGTACAGGGTGCGCCAGTGGTGCCCCCGGAGCCGCAGAGCCAACCCCAGCCCGACGAGGGAGGCCGGAAGTCGCTCGACGAAGCCTCCGCAACCCCAAAACGCGGAGGCGCGAACCATCACCACATCGGGCTGAAACGACGATACGGCCGCGGTCGTGCCCGGCTGGATCGCGATCGGAGCCTGGAGAATCGCGACGCGCGCCATCTGGTCGTCCAAGAGGGCGAAACCGTTCGCGACGTTTTGCCCCATCGGGCCGACGAGAGCGCACGTGGCGGCCCCCATGGCGAAATGCTCGTCGAGTCCGGCCGCCATCGTGTCGACGACCGACTCCGAAAGGCCGCCGCCGAACGGCAAAAAGACGATGTAGCGTCCGGAGGCCATGCGGGCGGCGGCGTTCAGGGCCGCACCCAGGTCTTCGGGCGCGTCGGGTACGGGAATCCACTCCCAGTCTGGACGTTCGATCTGCCAGGCCGAGGCGAGCAACCGGATCGGCGCGACGACCGTGATGTCCGGTCGGTCTTCGCCTTCGGGCGGCCAGACGACCGGGTGCGGCTGAGGCAGAGTCGCAGCCGGCAGACGTTCCCGTAGGGAGGTTCGCAAGGCCGACTTGGATGCGGGCGGATTTTTGCTCTGGGCAGGGTGCTTGGCCATGGCGGTTCGGAGGTGGTCATCGTCGGCGCGGCAACCGTTTCTCGAACGTGGGGTATCCGTGTTCGAGAAGGCGCGTGTGGTTGAAGGCGGTCTCGATCGGCCGGACCGCGATCTCGGCCAGGAAGAACGCCAGCGACCAGCCTCGCTCCATGCCTTGCTGCTCGGCCTTGCTGGTCGGGATCACGTTGAGCAGGCCCTTCTTGTCCAGGCGCTCCAGAGCCGATCTTTCGGCTGCGAAGATCGGTCCGAAAATCCCGAACGGCGGCACCTGGCGACAGGCGAACCGGGTGCAGACGAACTGTCGCTGCTCGTCGCTGTCCCAGGTCAGAGGGAAGATCATCCACGGCACGACGCCGACTCCGAAGCTGAATCGGGCCGCAAACTCCTCCGTCCAGCCTCCGTGCCGGGGCATCAGGCTGTCCTGCAGAAAGATGTACCGGTCGGCCGGGAACTCGCGGTAGGCATGAATATAGGCCCCGGTGTCGTAACCCCGATAGGGGGTTCGCGTCACGCGAAGGCTCAGGGGGCCCTCGTACGCCTCGAGTTCCTCGAGCAGATCGAGGGTTCGGGGGTCGCTGGACCCGGTGTCGACCAGCAGCACCTCGTGACCGCCCGTCCCCAGCCGCTCGAGAGCGGGCACGAGATCAGGCAGAAATCGGTGTCCGTTGTTGGTTGCGATGACGATCATGGGTCCACGTTTCGGGGTGGTCGGTGCAGACGGCGTCGTAACCCCGCGCGAGAGCGGCGACGACGAAGTCCTCGGTTAGGGGTCGCCGATGCAGCTCGGGCGAGACGAGGAAGGCGGGTCGCGTCGCTTCGGGCAGGTCCTCGGGCGCGAACGCGTAGTCGATCCAGTCGCCGTAAAAGGGCCCCCGAATGGTTTCGTATCGGCTCGTACGGGCCAAGGTCCGGAGTCCGTGTCGCTCGGCCACCAGCATATCGGGAACGATGAGGTCGGCGGCGTAGCAGCGATCCAGCGGCACGTCGATGTCGGCCAGACTCGCGATCACCAACCCGAGGATCCCGGTCTCCTTGATGTCGAGGATGATCTCGCCGGGGAAGCCGGGGAGGAGTTGGTGGAACGACCATTCGGGGCAGACGTAGATCGGGTCGTGGTTGAGGAACAGGATCCCCTCGACCGAGCGCACGTCGACTTCGATGCCGAAGCCGCCCTCGACCGCCTTTCCGATCGTGTCGGGGTCGTTGGCGCGATGCCAGAACACCCGCTCGGGAGCGAACCCTGGGAGCGGGCCGGTGTCGGGTGCGGGGTGCAGAGGATTCATGCCGCGATCCGGTCGTAGTTTTCCTGGAGGTCCTCCGGAGTGCCGAGACCGTACATGGCCTCTACGGGGAAGATGCGGATGTCGAGTTCGGCGACGAGTTCGTTGAACACCGGGCAGACGTAGAACTCGTTGTTGACGCGGATGTTCTTGGCGATCATCTGCTTGGCTCCCCGGACCCAGTCGCTGCCGCGTCGGAAGTAGTAGATGCCGACGGTCGCGTGCTCGCTGATCACCTTCTTTTCGGCCACCTCGGTGACCCGACCGTCCTCTTCCCGCGCGGAGCTCCACTTCGGGTGGTCGGCCCAAAAGGTCATGATCGCCCCGTCGCAGTCCCCGATCAGCTTCTGCCAGGCCGCAACGTCGTAGCGAACCCACTGGTCGCTGTTCGCGATCAGAAGGGGCTCGTCGTTGTCGATGAACCGCTCGGCCCGGAGGACGGTGCAGGCCGCGCCCTCGGTCGGCTGGTTGACAAGCACGAACGAGACGTCTTGGCGGCTGGGGATGGTCGTGTTGGCGACGTAGGTCAGGTGCTCGATCCGGCTCAGAAGGTAGAACTTCGCCCCGGGTACGCCGACGTTCTCCAGGACGTGCTCGATCATGGCGCGGCCCTTGATCGGGATGAAGGGCTTCGGGATGTGGTAGCCGGCGGTCACGAAGCGCGAGCCGGCGCCCGCCATGGGAATCACGATGTTCATGCGGCCTCCATGAGGGAATGCAGGTGGGCCTCGAAGCGGGGCCACAGGGCCATGCCGACTTCGTGGGGTCCGGAAACGACGACGATGTCGAGAGGTCGGGCCGCTTCGGCGGAACGGATGCCGACCGGCGAGTCCTCGACGATGACGCACGAGCCGATCGACAGCCCGAGCATCGCGGCCCCGTGCAGGTAGATGTCGGGCGCCGGCTTCGGACGGACGACCTGGTCGTTGCCCAGCGTGGCGTCGACGAGGTCCCGCACCCCGATCGCGTCCAGCATGCGCTCGACCGAGGACGCGATGGCGTTCGAGCAGACCGCGATTCGGCATCCGTTCTCGCGAAGCCGGAGAAGGAGACGCCGTTTGTCGACGTCGGGAGAGATCGCTTCGTCGATGAACTCGGCCGTCAGCGCCTGCTTGCGCCGGTTGATCGCGTCGTGCAAGGCGGGGTCGAGACCCCGTCTTTCGGTGAGCATCTGGAGCTTCGTCCGGGTCGGGAGACCGTTGAACTCGGCGAGGTGCTCCTCGCGGGCGATCTCGAAACCGTATTCGGCCAAAGCCGCATTCAACGCGCGATAGTGGAGCTCGCACGCATCGACGAGCACTCCGTCGGCATCGAACAGCACGGCCCGCATCCGTTTCGCCAATTTCATCCTCCGAGCCGCTTTCGAAGCGGCCGGTCTTTCCCCATATAAATGTCGGTACGGCCGCCGCCCGCCATCAGAGGGATTCGGAAAGAGGCGCTTCCGCAAGCCCCATGGGTGCAACCTTTCGGGCGGCGACATTGTCATGAAGGGTATGGAGCCGATTCGTTACCGCCCGGCCGAGGCGATCGTCTGGCTTCGGCTCGGGGCGGAAGAGATGCGGAAAGAGGCTCGACGGCGCGGGCAGAGCGTCTTTCAGCGTCAAGGCGAGCGCACTCTCGTGAAGGATCTGCGGGATACGGCCGGAGCCCTCTTCGGAATGGGCAAGAGCGCGGTCGCCGACTTTCTCCACCAGCAGTACGACGACGTCGAGTATGCGCTGTACCCCGACCGTTTCGAGGTGGTCGGCAAGACGGGCCCGAAATCGATCCGCTACGATGACGTCCAGTCCATCCGTCAGGAGGGAGATCGGGCGACCCTGATCCTCAAGCGGGGGAGCCACACGGTCAAACCGATCGCCCACATCGTGGCCGGCCACGTCCGCGTGCCGATCGGCTGGAGCCGAAACGGGATGGACGTGCCGTACGAGACTCTGCTCGACGAACTTTCGGCCCGGTGTCGGGTCGACATCAGCTACGGGCCCTGACCCGCAACTTCCCGGCTCGGGGTGCCCTTCGCCTCCTCTTCCTGCTTCTCGACCTCGATGTCGAGCGGCACCATCTCGTCGACGATCGTGCCCGACCAGATCGGGTTGCGCCTCAGATGGGCGGCCCGAGACAGCATCTGGGCGCCGACCGGGGTGGTCAGGAACACGAAGACGAGAACGAGCAGGGCTTTGGAGGACGCCTCGAGGGTTTGAAGCGACAGCATCAGACCGCCCAGGATCAGCCCGACGCCCAGGGTGTTGGCTTTGGTGGTCGCCTGCATGCGGGTGAAAAGATCGGGCATGCGGAGGATGCCGAGGGCGGCCAAGAGAGCGAACGCGCTCCCGGTCACGATCATGACGGCGGCGACAATCTCCATCATCGGGGCTTCTCCTTCTCGAGATAGCGCGCAAAGGCGACCGTCCCGACGAAAGCCACCAAGGCCAAAACCGTCGCGGCGTCGAGAAACACGAGGTTCCCGGTCTTCACCACGAAGACGGCGATCGTCGCGATCGTGAGGACGGCGAACAGGTCGAGGGCGAGCACGCGATCGGCCAGGAGCGGCCCCCGGATGATCCTCATTCCGGTGACGACGAACGCAACCGCCAAGATGACGAGGGCGATGTCGCAGGCGACCGAAAGCACCGGGTTCACCGCATCACCGCCAGGATCCGCCGCTCGAATCCGTTCTTGATCTCAGCCTTCGCCTTCTCGGGGTCGGCTTCCGGGATGTTGAGCATGTGCACGTACAGGAAACGCCGGTCGGGCGAAACGTTGATGCTCACCGTGCCGGGGGTCAGCGAGATGAGGATGGCCAAGATCGTGATCTCGGCGTCCGTCTTGGCCTCGAGGGGGACCGCGATGATGCCGGGGCTGAACTTCGGCCGCGGCTGCACGACCTCCCACGCCAGACGGAGGTTCGCCAGGATCAACTCGGCGAAGAAGAACCCGATCAGTCCGAGCAGCCGGGGGGCGCGGCGGATGTAGCTCTCGGCGTGGATGACCCCCTGGCGGTCAAGGAGCCACAGGAGGGCGAATCCGAGAACGAAACCGCCGCCGAGATTCGACGGCGAGAAATCGCCGCGCAGTCCGGCCCAGACGAACGCGAGGACGATGTTCCACAGAAGCATTTAGCGACCCTCCTCCCGACCGGTGAAGGTCCGGACCGTCGTGCCGAAGCCGGGCCCCACGATCGGACCCGCCTCAACCTCTCGGTAGTCGACGACCGGCGGAGCCTTCATCGCTTCGAACGAGCGAACCGCATAGCGGTCGATCGTCGCCGAAAGAGGACCGGGAGCCAAGCCGATCGCGACCGACGCCAGCGCGAGGGCGGCGGTGGGCGCCGTCAGCTTCCAGCCGATCTTCGGCGGGGCCTGCCCGGACCCGGCCGATCCGGTGGACGGATCCTCGTTCTCCGGTGCCGGACCCCAGAACGCGGCGTTCCAAATCTTGATCATCGAAAACAGGGTCAGCATGCCGACGCCGAGGGCGATGCCGGTGATGATCCATGCGCTCGAGCCCAGACCGGCCGAAACGACCCCGAACTTAGCCCAAAAACCCGACAGGGGCGGTATTCCGGCCAGAGAAAGCGCCGAGACGAGGAACAGGGCGGCCAGCCACGGGTGCGAGGCGGCCAGACCCCCCATCTTCTTGAGGTTGTTGGTGCCCTGGATGCGGCACGCGATGCCGGCGACGAGCAGAAGGGCCGTCTTCACGATGATCACGTGGACGGTGTAGAAGATGCCGGCCGTAACGCCCGCCGCCGTGCCGATCGCCAAGCCGAGGATCAGATATCCGATCTGGCTGACGATGTGGAAGGTCAGAACCTGCCGAAAGTCGTTCTGGGCGATGGCGCCGAGAACGCCGCTGACCATGGTCAGGCCGGCCACCACGACCAAGATCGGCATCAGCCCGTCGCCGATCGACGCGAAAGGCTCCAGAAACATCCGGTACATCGACACCACGCCGAGTTTGGTCAGAAGGGCCGAGAAGAGGGCGGTGACCGCGAACGGCGGCGTGTGGTAGGTGGCCGGAAGCCACGAGTAGAACGGGAACACGGCCGCCTTGATGCCGAAAGCCAGAAACAGCAGGCTGGCCACGGTCAACACGAGACCGGGCGGGGCGTCGGGCAGCTTGGCGGCGAGGTCGGCCATGTTCAGCGTCCCCGCCAACCCGTAGGTCAGGCCGCAGGCCGCCAGCAACAGCGTGCTGCCGATGAAGTTCATCGGCATGTACTTGAAGGCGGCGACCATCTGACGGCGGGAACCGCCCAACGCCATCAGGACGAAAGACGCCATCAGAGTGACCTCGAACCAGACGTACAGGTTGAAGAGGTCGTGGGTGAGGAACGCGCCGGTGACACCGCCGAGAAGGGCGTGGACCAGCGGGTGGAAACCGAACGCCTCCCTCTTCGCATCGATCTCGTCCAGCGAAAAGATCAGCACCAGGAAACCGACCGCGGACCCGACGAGGGCCATGGTCGCCCCCAACTCGTCCGCAAACAGGGAGATCCCAAACGGCGGTTGCCACCCCCCGAGCGACGCCTGCTGGGGCCCGTTCTGCACCAGGACGAACAGGAGCACGCACGACATCACGTGGAGAGCGGAGCCGACCACGCTGAACGTCCGCTGAAGATGGCGTCGGCGCGGACCCATCATCATCATGAGGGCGGCGACGATCAGGGGGATCAGGACGGGAAAAACAACGGCCATCAGCGATCCTCCTCCCCGAGGACGTCCACGTCCTCATCGCCCACGGCGCGCCACGCCCCGCGCACCAACACCATGGCGAAGGCGAGCAACCCGAAGCTGATGACGATCGCGGTCAGGATCAGAGCCTGGGCCAGCGGGTCGGCATAGGGTGCCGGCGGCGCCAGCTGCCCCTCGGGAACGATCGGCGGTCGTCCCCGAACCAGGCCCGCGCACACGAAGATGAGCAGGTTGGTGGCGTTGCTGATCGCGACCAGCCCGAGCAGGATCTTGATCGTACTCCGGCGCAAAAAGAGGTAGATGCCGATGGCGTACAGGGCGCCGATGAGAAGGGCGATCACGGATTCCACTGCTCGCCCTCCGCGAAGAGTTCGAACGCGATCGTGGTCATCGTTCCGATCACGACGAGGAAGACCCCCAAGTCGAACAGAAGGGGCGTGCCGAGCTTCAGTTCGCCCATGGGCGTCTGGAAGGTCGACCACAGGCCGGTCAGGAAGTCGTACCCCTGGACCACGGCCAAGATCCCGGCGAGGATCGCGAGAGCCAATCCGGTGCCGAGCAGGGACTTCGGCTCGACCCGCAGGGTCTGTCGGGCCGACTCGAGACCGAAGGTCAGGGCGTGAAGCGCGAACGCAGCCGAAAACACCAATCCGCCGATGAACCCTCCGCCGGGCAGGTCGTGTCCCCTGAGCAACAGGAACAGGGAGAAGCTCAGGAAGAGCGGCATCATGAAGCGGCTGGCCGCCTGAAGAATCAGCGACTCCATTTCTCCTCCTTTTCCGGGGTAAGCCGAAGAAGCGCGATCACGCCGAGAGCGGCCAACGCAAGGACCGTAATCTCGCCGAAAGTGTCCAGCGCCCGGAAGTCGACCAAGATCGTGTTCACGACGTTGGTGCCCTTGGCGAGGGGCGCGCTCCCCTCGGCGTGGAACGTCGAAATCGGGGCCGGCGCGTGAGCCTGGACAACGGCCAGCACCACGCACGTCATCACGGCGCCGAAGCCGAGAGAGACGGCCGCGTCCCGAATCCGCGCTCCGCCGCTGGAAAGACGCCGGAAGCGCGGCAGGAGCCGGAAGACGAGCACGAAGAGGATGACGGCCAGCGTCTCCACCAAAAGCTGGGTCATGGCCAAGTCGGGCGCGCCGAAGAACAGATACACGGCGGCAACGGCAAAACCGGAGATGCCGAGCATCGCCACGGCCGCCAACCGCGAATTGGAGAACACGGCCGCCCCGGCGCCGATCACGGCGAGCAGGGCGACCGTCACCTCGAACGGCACCGGATCGGTGTGCGACACGAAGCTCGGCAGGCCGTGCCGAGTCAACAGCATGGTTCCGATCACGGCCGCTGAAACCCCGAAGAACTGGGCGAAGTAGTGCCGGAGCATGCCGTGCTGGACGATCCGCGTGTGCCGGTCGGCCAAAGAGCGCAGACCGGCGATGCCCGCCTCGTGAACCCGCTCGGGGCCGACCTTCACTCTGGCCACGAAGCCCTGCCAGGCGAACTGGAGCCGGCCCCAGTTCGCCGCGACCGCGACCCCGACCACGATCGAGGCGAGGCTGAGGGCCAGAGCCGTCATGGCCAAGGCCTCGGGCATCGTCCCCGGTTCGGGACCGAGGATCCCGGCCAGACCCTTCAGGTAGGCGCCTCCCGTCGCCAGGTCGGCCGCACCCAGCCCGAGCCCGAGCAGAGACATCAGGTAGGGGCCGACGAGCATGGTCGGAGGCGCCTCGTGGGCCGCGCCCGCCTTCTCGCTCGGCTTGCCCCAGAAGATGCCGACCACGCGCGCGGCGACAAACGCCGAGCCGATCGCACCCGCCAACGCCGCGATCAAAGTCCACGGGAAGGCCACAGAAAGGGCGCTCGCCAGCTTGTACTCCTTGGCCAAGAATCCGAGAAAGGGAACGAAGCCGATCATCGCCAATCCGGCGAGAACGGCGGGAACGAACGTCGCCGGCATGGTGCGCCGGAGGCCGGACAGGAGCTGGACGTCCCGCGTCTTGGCTTCGTGGTCCACCGCGCCCGCGATCATGAACAAAGCGCCCTTGTAGAGGGCGTGGGCGACCAGGAAGTAGCCGAACGCCTTGGCGGCGAGCGGGCCTTCGGTGCCGGCGAGCCCGATCAGCATCGTCAGGGCCCCCAAGGCGGCCACCGTCGTGTAGGCGAGCAGCTTCATGAGATCGGTGTGGTGCAGGGCCAAGATCGAACCGACCACCAGCGTCGTTCCGCCGAGGATCTGCAGCGTCGTCGACCAGAGAGCGGTGCCCCCCAGCAGCGGGTCGAGACGGGCGAGCAGGAACACGCCCGCCTTGACCATGGTGGCCGAGTGCAGATAGGCGCTCACCGGGGTCGGGGCGTCCATCGCGTTGGGCAACCAGAAGTGGAACGGGAACTGGGCCGACTTGGTGGCGCACCCGAGCACCACGAGAACGAGAATCGCGGTATAGAACGGATGGTCGGCGAAGCTGCCCATCTCCGACAGGCGGAACGTGCCGGCCGCCAGGCCCATCAGGACGAGTCCGGCCAACAGAATGAGTCCGCCCGCGCCCGTGATCCACAGAGCCTGAAAGGCGTAGTTCCGCGCCCTCTCGGTGGGGTTGAACCCGATCAAAAGGTACGAGGTGACGCTGGTGAGCTCCCAGAAGATGAAGAGCGTGATCGCATCGTCGGCGGTCACCACTCCGACCATCGAGCCCATAAACGCGGCCAGGAGGCCGTACAGCCGCGGAAGACCGGGCTTTTTGCCGAAGTAGCCCGCCGCGTAAAGAAAGATCATCGCCCCGATACCGGTGATCAGCAGGGCCATCGTGAGCCCGAGCGGCTGCACTTTCAAGGCCCACTCGACCCCGACGCCGGGGTGCCAGGTGCGGACCACATCGGCCGACCAAAAGCCGCCGCCTTCCGATCGGGCCGCGCCCAAGACCAGGCCGCCGGTCGCAAGAGCGCCCAGAGCGTAGACGGCCGGGGCCAACGGTCCGAGAAACCGAACCGCCCACGGTGCGACGAGGGCGAGGGCAAACGGTATGAGGATGGCCGTATCGAGTGCGGTCATGGTCGGGCGCTGTCCGGGTTCTCGTCCACAATTTTGCGCGTTCCGGCCGCCGACCGGACCATGGACCTCTACACAAACAGACAAGCTCCTGACCAGAACAGACCAGGAGCTCGCTGCATCAGATCGGTGATCTCAGTAAAGGAACATCGGTTTTCCGTCGACGTGCCGGACTCGAGGCTTGTACGCATCCGCATCGTACAGCTCCTCGACATCGACGCGCTTCAGGCCTGTCATTATGGTCGAAATCGGAATGGAGGTATAGGTCCCGTTCCGCAGGGCGACCATTCGGTTGCTGGCGCCGCGCTTGATCAGCGTGATCGCCATATCCGCGTAGTTGATGGCGACCATCAGATCCAGGCTGTCGGGAGCTCCGGAGCGCATCAGGTAGCTGAGCGGCTGGTAGAGGATGTCCTCGCCCGTGATCTTCTTCAGCGCGTCTCCGACGAGCTGGCCGATTCCGCCGAGCTTCTTGTGACCGTAGGGGTCGGCCTGGCCGTACTCGATGATCTTGCCACCGATCATCTGGGCGCCTTCCGAGACCGTGATCATGGCGTAGTTGCTCGGGTTGGCCCGCTTGTCCTCCATGATCAGCCGGGCGAGCTTTTCCGGATCGAAGTGAACTTCCGAGATGAGGGCTCGGTCCACGCCGGCCAGGTAGGAGGCCAAAAGCGAGGTTTCGCCCGAGTTCCGACCGAACAGCTCGACCACGGCGATCCGCTCGTGGCTGCCGCAACTCGTTCGAAGCTGGTGGATGAATTCGACGCTCCGCGTGACGGCGGTCGAGAAGCCGATGCAGTAGTCGGTTCCGAAGACGTCGTTGTCCATGGTCTTCGGAATCGCGACTACGTGCACTCCCTCCCGGTGCATCCGCTCGCCGTAGCTGAGGGTGTCGTCGCCGCCGATGGGCACGAGGGTGTCGATCTTCAGGTGGTCGAGAACTTCGAGAACGTGCGGCGTGAAGTCGAACGGGCCGTCGTCCCCCTTCTTGTGCTTGGAATCCTTCAAAAACTCGGGAACGCTCTGCTTCTTCACATTCCCGGGATTGGTGCGGCTCGAGTGCAGGAAGGTGCCGCCGAAACGGTCGATGGTTCGGACGCGGATCTTGTCGAGCGGGATCGCCCATTCGCTGTTGTCTTCGGCCTTCGGGTTGTAGTTGAGCAGGCCGCCCCAACCCTTCCGAATTCCGATGACTTCGTAACCTTCGTCGATAGCGCGGTTGACCAGGGCCTTGATGCACGGATTCAGGCCTGGTACGTCCCCGCCGCCGGTCAAAACTGCGATACGCTTCATGAATCAGTCCTCCACGACTGAGTATGTCCGATGATCCGGCGGTCTCGCCGGAGGCCGGCGCCCCCTGGCCGGGAGTCGGAAGCGGTGGGGATCTGGGGGGCCGTGGCTCAGGTTCGGGCGTCACCGCGCCCGCCCGCGCGGGCGGGCCGGCCCGCGGCCGAGGCAAGGAGGGTCGCGCGAGGGCGTCTCGACGCGCGGGCGGCGGCGGTCGTACCCGGTCGGCCACTCCCGGTCGACCGCCCCGCCCGCGGCAACCCCAGCTTGAGTCGGTGCGTCGTCAGCTGGGCTGGGTCCCGTTCCGCCGATCGTGCGGATGGACCTCTTGGATCAGGCAGATGGTCGACAGGCCGCTCGGGGTGTGCCACGCACCGAGACCGATCACGGTGTCGATCTCGGAGCCGTCGCGCCGCCGCATCGGAATCGGACCGACGTCCCCCATGCGGCGAGACACCGGGTGTCGCACCCACGCCGCGATCCGGGTCTCGTGCATCTGTCGGAACCTCTCGGGCACCAGAATCGAGATCGGCTGCCCGAGCAACTCGGGAGAGGTGTAGCCCGTCATTCGGCCGACAGCCGGATTCGCGTAGAGAATCCTCATGTTCTCGTTGAGGATCAGGATGCCGTCCTCCGCGTTTGCCATCGCGGCCAGCCCCAACGTCTCGCCGACGCCGACTCCGCGCCCACCGGGCCTCTCGGCCTCGATCGCCTTGGCCATCTGGTGCTTGACATAGCGGGCGACCAGCTCGGCCCGGTTGCGGGGACCGAGCTTGGCCCGGATCCGCCCCCAGAGGGAACCCACGGTCGCCACGCTGATGCCGAGGGCCCGGGCGATTTCTTTGTCCGTCAGCCCGTCGGATGCCTTGGCCACCACTTCGGCCTCTCGCTTCGAGAGCCGCAGACCCTCGTCCGCATCCCACATAACTTAAACCTCCTACAGATTCAGTGTGCAGTGTTGTTTGAACGATGAAACTTGCCATTTGCGTCCAGATGAGGAGAATTCCGTCGTCATTTGCGTGCACGGCATTGCGTCGACCGCCCGTTTGTCCGCGCCGCCCGCGCTCGCGGCATGTAGCGTCTCCCCGGCTCGGGTCGGGCGGACCGGCTTCGGAAGGGCGGGGGAGACGGGTTTGCGGTCCACGACGCCCCCGAGCCGGCAACGGGTCGGCTCGACATTCTCGACCGTCTTTTCGGGTGCTTCCTATCCATGACGACCGACGGGCTACCCCTGCGACCGGTGCAAAAGGGGCCCCCGACCCATTTCCGGATCGGGGGCCGCCAGTGCCGAGGATCGGGCGGTCAGATCCCGTTCGGGGGAGGCAGCTGGAACGGCGCGCCGAGCATCTGTCGGTACTGCCGCTGTTGCTGCGGGTTCAGCACGCCCATGATCTGCTGCATCACGCGCTCGCGGCGCTGCGGATCGAAGTTCGGTCCCATCGTGGGACCGCCCATCCCGCCTCCGGGACCGGCTTGGCCCTGGCCGCGGCCCACGCCTGGGCCACCGGGGCCCTGACCGCGGCCTCCCGGGCCAACCGGACCGCGACCGCCAGGGCCTTGACCGGCACCGGGCCCGCCCGGCGCAAAGTCCGGCCGGTTGTCGCGGAGGATCTGGATGATCTGCTGGCGCTGCCGGTCCGTCAGCTGAAGCTGGTCGCCGATTTCAGGCCTCGCGAAGGCCTGGGGACCGCTGAGCTGGAGCTCGATCTGCGTCCATCTCCGGTACTGAGCCTCGCCCAGAATCTCCCGGAGGGCACCGTCGATGTCGAAGGGTCCCGGACCGCCGCCCGGGCCCATGCCGGGACCGCCTCGGCGTGCCCCGGGTCGGCCGATTCCGGGATCTTGGCCCGGAGGGCCGGGCAAAAGCTCTTCGATCTGGAGCTTCTGACGCTCCGTCAGCCGAAGCTCGGTCTGAACGGCGGGATGGCGCAGAAAGTGCACCGCACCCATCCGGGGGGCCTGGCGCATGCCGGGTCCGGCTCCGGGACCCATTCCCGGGCCGCCGGGGCCACGCTGGCCCACTCCAGGACCGCCGGGGCCCATGCCCTGACCACCCTGGCGTCCGCCGGGCTGCGCAATGGAAACGGTGGCCATCGCGGCGACCAGAAAAGCGAAAGCGAGTTTTCGAAGTTCCATTTTTGTTGCTCCTCGCCCGAGGCCAATCCCGAGCGTCTGTGAACTTAGAATCGTCTTTTGGTGTGAGGATTTGGTGAGGAATCGCGAGGAATCGGCGGTTTGCACCGAAAATCGGCCGATCGCTCCAGGTTCGCCCGCCGCACTTCATTACCAAACGCCGAAAGCCTTGGCCCCAAGCGCCGCCCGCACAACTCGACCGGTGCGGTCTGTTCCTATCCGCGCGTAACCCTTCCCCCAAAAGCGAAAGCCCCCCGACCGGCGAGCCGATCGAGGGGCAAGCATCGCCAAACCGCTGCCTACGGAACCATCGGCGGCGGCGGCAGTTGGAACGGCGCGCCGAGCATATGTCGGTACCGAACCTGCTGTTGTTGGGTCAAGGAAGCCATGATCTGCTGCATGGCCCGTTCCCGGCGCTGAACGTTCTGGCCAGGGCAGGTGGCCGGATCGCACGTGCACGAGGCGGTGCAATCGGGGAGATTGTCCTTGAGCACCTGCCGGATTCGATTCCGCTGTTGGGTGTTCAGCTTCAGTTGGCTGGCCACAGCCGACCGCGAGAACGCCTGCGGGCCGGCCGCCTGCAGTTCGATCTCCTGCCAGCGACGGAGCTGGCTCTGGTCCAGGATGCGTTTCAGGGCTCCGTTGATGTCGGCCCCGCTTTTCGTTCGGCCAGGATTCGGGCAGACGCCGCCATTGCCGACGCCCGGGCACTCGCCGTTGGTTCCATGCTGCTGCGTTTGGATCTGGCGCCTCTGCTGCGCGTTCAGGCGCAGTTCGGCTCGGACCGCCTCGTGACAGAGCAGGCGAGACAAGCCGAGTCGGTGCTGATTCTGGGCGCCCTGCCCCGAACCACCGGGTCCGCCGTTCTGAGCGGGAACAACCGCCGCCATCGCAACGATCAGAAGCGCGTAAGCGAGTCTCCGAAATTCCATGATCTCACCTCCTTGCTCGAGACTCCGCTCGAGCACTGGCAAGAACACTTATCGTCTTCTGGCGTGAGGATTTCGTGAGGAATCAGGAGGATTGCGGGGCCAAAGGCAAAAGAACCTCCACCCGATTGCCCCGCTTCAGGTCGCTTGCGAACCGGGCATGCCCGCCGTGGATGTCGGCGATGGCTCGGACGATGGCCAGACCCAAGCCGGTCCCCCCCGATTCGCGGCCGCGGGAGGAATCGAGTCTCGTAAAGCGGTTGAACAACGCTTCGGCGATGGCAGGATCGATGGCCGGGCCACCGTCTTCGACTTCGACGACGACAAGGTCGCCGGTGCGTCGGGTGCGCACCACGATCGGCCGGTCCGAGGGGCCATGGATGCGCGCGTTGTCGATCAGGTTGGCGACCGCGCGCCTGAGGAAGCCGATGTTGCCCACCACCCACAGCGGCTCGGTCCCGAGTTCGCAACGGAGCCGGTCCAAGCCGAGGCTGACATGCTCTTCAGCCGCCTCCTGAGCCGCGATTCTGAGGTCGATCCGCTGCATCGGCACCGGGCTCTGCCCGGACTCCGCCCGGGCGATCAGAAGGAGGTCCTCGACGAGTTGGGTCATGTTCTCGGCGGCCGTACCCGCCACTTCGACGGCTCGCCGCAAGTCGTCTGGCGAAGCAGACGATTCGAGAGCCGCGCTGGAAGCCAGGCGGATTCGTGCCAGCGGCGTCCGCAACTCGTGGGCCGCGTCGGCCGTGAACCGGCGCTCGCGGGCAAAGGCGACCTCGAGGCGCGTCAGGAGCCCGTTGAAGGTGCCTGCCAGTCGCCCGAGTTCGTCGTCTGCCTCTCCGGGCAGGCGCTTGGACAAATCTTCGGCGCCGATCTGGTCCGCCATTCTGCGCATCCGTTCGACAGGGCGCAAGGCGGAGCCAGCGAGAGTCCACGCCGCCAGACCGGCGATGAGCATCGCCCCCGGCAGGAGGAGCAGAAACGTCCGCATCTCGGCCGCCTGCTGGAACTCGAAATCGGTTAGATCGCGAATCACCTGGACCGCTCCCATGGTCTCCCCGTCGACGACCCAAGGCGCCGTGTAGGCGCGGACGTTTCGGCCCTCGAAGCGCACGTTGCGAACCGTGCGCTGTCCCCCAAGGGCGGCCTGCACGGCCTCCGGGTCGGGAACGGACCGACTGCCGTCGCCCGCCAGCGGCAGGCCGTCGCGGCCAACCCGGACCGGGCGCTGCCAAAACTCCAGGTCGGACAGAAGCCTCAGGTTGGCTGGAGCGGGAGGTTCGCGTTGCGGGCGATCATCGGGGGCGGTCGGCGGGAGCGATCGGACCGGGGATTCCGCCGACGGGGAGACGTTCGCGGGCGGTGGGGAGTTCGGGGGCGGTCCGCCGGGCGGGGGACCGCCGAACTGCCGGCGCATTCCCAGTCCGCGCCCTCCCGGTCCCATCCCTCCGGGGCCGCCGCCGCGACCAGGACCGAATGGAGGCCCGGCCATCCCCTGCTCGAGGGGCCGAGCCCGAAAGGCGAGGTCGCGGTCGATCTCGTTCTGGACATGGACGCGGTGAAGTCCGATCTGGGCGCCCCCGAATCCGACCATCGACAGCCCGATCACGGTGACCGCAACCAGGGTCAACTTGGTCCGAAAGGGAAGTCTCAATCCGGACCGCCTTCGGGTCGAAGAACGTAGCCGACACCGTGCACGGTCTGAATGAGCTTGATCGGGAAACCGGAATCGACCTTGCGGCGCAGGCTCGCCACGTGGAAGTTGACGCTGTTCTCGAGGGTCTCCGGCTCGTGCCAGATTCGCTCGACGATCACCTGCCGAGACAGGACTCGTCCGGCGTTTCGAGCCAGCGCTTCGAGGAGGGAGAACTCGCGCGGGGTGAGGGAGATCGTTTGACCGGACCGGGTGACGGTCCGGGCCTCGCTGTCGATTTCGAGGTCGGCAACACGCACCAGCCGCCCTCGGCGAGCGGACTCCCGACGGCTCAGAGCGTGGAGACGGGCGCGAAGCTCGCGAAAGTCGAACGGCTTCACGAGGTAGTCGTCGGCGCCGCCTTCGAGTCCACGGACACGGTCCTCGACCCCGTCCCGCGCCGTGAGCATCAGCACGGGAGTCGAACGTCCGGCCATGCGAAGCCGGTCGCAGATCTCCCAACCGTCCATCCCCGGCAGCATCACGTCGAGCACGATCACGTCGTGGTCGCCCTCCAGGGCCAGCGCC
>JBDNCL010000039.1:0-16594 GCA_046719655.1 Fimbriimonadaceae bacterium | reverse complement strand
GTGACCGATTCCACGTTGATCGGGCGCTCGCCTGTCCGAACGGTCACCGACCGCTCGCGCGCCTTGTCGAAATCCATCTCGACCCGGGCGGTTACGATGGTGTTGCCCGGGCCGAAGGCCCGGTCGAGCACGGGCTGAAGTTCGCGGCGGACTCGGCGGGCCTCGTTCACCTGGGCCTCGATCTTGCTGGCGAACACGGCTTCCACGCCGTCCTGCGTCGCCCCGTCGAAGATGGTGTTGCCTTCGGCGTCGATGACGGTGACGTTCTTGTTGGAGAGTCCGGGGACGGCCCGCGAGACCATGCTCGCGATCGCCTTCGCTTGGGCGGGACCGATCTCGAAACCGGGCCGGGGCACCACCGTGATGCTGGCCGAGGCCGGGGTGTCTTCGGTGGCGAAGCTTCCCCTTTGGCCGGGGTTCAGGAGCACGCGGGCCGTCTGGACCATCATCAGCGTCTCGATGCTCTTGGCGATTTCTCCCTCGCGGATCGCGTTGAGCCGGGCGTCCTCGACCGACTTGGGGTTCATCATCCCGATGCCCGCCAGGTCGGCGTTGCCCGGATGGCCCGAAGTCGGGGCCACGCCCCGGGCCGAGAGCATCGCCTGAACCTCGGCGACTCGATCCGAAGGAACCCGGACGTTGCCGCTCGTGTCGTAGTCGACCGGTATGCCGAGTTTCTGGATTTCGGCGACGATCTTGCCTTGATCGGCCGGCGTCAGCCCGCCCCACGCCAGGGCCATCTTGGGCCGGGTCGCGAAATAGAACGTACCGGCGAGGAGAAGGACGAGAAACGCACCGCCGAAAAGGGTGACCGCCCGCTGGGTGCGGTCGGCCGTTTCCCACCATGCCCGAAGCCGAAGCAATGTGCTGCCCATGTCGTTCACCAGACGTGGGAGCCAGGCCCGTATCGGACGCGCCGCGCCCGCGGGTGCGGGTCACGGACCGTCGATGTCAAACCTGCATGCGCGCGATCTCCTGATACGCTTCCAGCACCTTGTTCCGAACCGACAGCGTCAGGTTCATCGCGAGACTGGCGCGCTCCATGGCGATCATGACGTCATGAAACTCCACGTTCTGACCCGTGATGACGGCTTCCTGCGCGTTGCGGCTGTCCTGCTGCAGCGCGCTGACCTCCTTCATCACGTCCATCAGGGTTTTGGCGAAGTCGTCGCCTTTCTCCTCGCCCGCGACGTCGGGCCGCACTTGTCGGGCGATGTCGAAGTTCTGGGCAAGGTCTTGGATTCTCATGGCGTCAGCTCAATAGGGTGGGGGGCGGTCAGGCCGACTTTCCGATGTTCAGCGCGCTCCGGACCATGGTCCGCGCCGTGTTGAACGCGGCCAGGTTCGCCTCGTAGGCTCGGCTGGCCCCGATCATGTTGACCATCTCGAAGATCGGCTCGACGTTCGAGTACGTCACGTACCCATCGGCGTCGGCGTAGGGGCTGCCGGGTTCGTGGACGCGGCGCTCCGGACGGCCGTCCTCGACCACGGCGATGATGCGGGGGCCGTCCACGTTTCCCGCCACCACGACGTCTCGCCGGCGATAGGCGGGTTGGCCGCCGATGGCCATCGAGTTCGCATTGGCCAGGTTGACCGACACCGTGTCCATGCGGAATCGCTCGACCGTCAGTCCGGCCGCACTGACCCGCATCGATCCCATCAGGGTGCCGCCCGTCCCCAGGCTCGGCCGAAGACCGCGGAGATTTCCGATCATCGTCCCTCCCGAATCACATTGCGCAGACCGGAGAAATACCGGGACGCGAACTCGGTGAGCATCTGGTACCGAAGCTCGGTCTGGGTCATCGCCAGCACTTCCCGCTCCGGATCGACTCCGTTGCCGTCCGCCCGCAGACCTCCGCGTTGGGCGATGGCCTGGGGGCCGCGACGGGCGAGCATCGGCCCATGGAGCGTCGGCTTGCGTTCGGCCTGGATCAGATCGACCGAGAAGTCGGCGTCCTGGCGGGCATAGCCGGGGGTGTTCGCGTTGGCGAGGTTCGAGGCGAGAAGCTGGTACCGTCCGGACGTCTTGTCCAGGGCCCGACGGACGTTCTCGCTGTGGGGGCCAAAGAGATTGTCGAGAATGCGCACGGCGGTTTCTCCCGTCGCGCCACTCCTTCGGCTGACGATTCCCGTCCTGGGAATCGGGGTCCGATCCATCGATGGGTCGGCCCATCAGTCTTATCGGCAGAACGACGCCGAAGCTCAGACTCCGACATGGCCGAAATGCCGGTTCCCGTCCTCAGATCGGCGTCACGCAGTCGGTGTCGTCGTACCGCACGCGGTTGACCCGGGTCGACACGCGGGTAGCCCGGAGGTCGTCCCCCTCGTACGGCCGCAACAATCCCTGGACGGAAGCGGCCGGATTCGCCCGGACGTCCAGCCACGCATGCCAGGAGTCCGGGGTCAAGATGACGGGCATTCGGTCGTGCAGACCCCGGATTCTCTCGCTGGATTCGGTCGTGAGGATGGTGCAGGTCTCGAGTGCGCTTCCGTCGTCCCCGGTCCAACACTCCCAGAGACCGGCGAAGGCGAACGGCCGATCGCCGTCCAGGTGCACCCAGTAGGGTTGCCGAACCGTTCTGGCGGGCGGCGGGGTCTCTCCGACCGGTTCGTCCGGCCCACCGCCGAAGAGATCCAACTGCACGGGCAAGGCCGAGCGCGGGGAGACGGTCGGGACCTCCTCCGACCGCCACTCGTAGTAGCCGTCCGCCGGGATCAGGCACCGCCGATAGCGGAACGCTCCCCGGAAGGCGGGCTTTTCGCTCACCGTTTCGGAACGCGCGTTGATGAGGCGCGCCCCGATCGTCCGGTCCTTCGCCCAGCTCGGCACCAAACCCCACTGGAACAGGCGGGCGACCCGGACCCCCTGGTCCTCGACCACCCCCACGACCGCCTGGCTGGGGGCGATGTTGTAGCGGGGCCCGATCTGGGGCAGATCGTCGACCTCGAACAGCCGCTCGATGACGGCGGCCGAGGTCTTCAGCGTGAAGCGGGCACACATGACGGGATCGACGAAATCCGGGCCGGACGAGCGGGGGCTTCTCCTCCAGCCCGGATCACTCTGGTCTAGGCGCCCGGATCGCCGAACACGCCGAGGAAGAGGATCACGCCGGTCTGCGAGTCTTCGATGGCGTAGACGAAAGGCCGATCGGCGCGGAACCGGAACCTTTCTTCGGGCTCCATCGGAGCGGCCGTGGCCCGCATCTCGACGCCGGTCACGGCCGCCGCCTCGGTTCCCTCTTCCTTGACCTCGACGAACGTCTTGTGGATCACCTGGCCGATGAACAGGTCGCGCTGGCCCGTCATACCCGAGAAGTCGGCCCGGTTGGGATCGAACGCCGGTCCCATACCCATCGCCTTCAGGGGTTCGTTCAGGATCGTCGAGAACTCGGCCCGAAACCTCGGAATCTGGACCGTCCCCGGCCGCATCCGGAAGGCGCGACTCCATTCCGACCAGTTGCGGGCGTTGACCGTCTTCAAAAACTCGCCCATCGCCAGCCCGGGCCGGGGCAGGAAAACCGTCATGTGGGTCCGGCCGGTCTCCCCGTACGGGATCCGCACCGCTTGGAAGTTGTTCCCCTGCTGATACAGGAAGTCCCCTTCCCGGGTCATCAGAGGGACCTTCTGGGTTTTTCCGTCGAACTTCGTGAAGTCGGATTCGACGGTGGCGTCCGGCTGGAAAGGCTCCTTCCACAGCCCGAGGAAATAGACCGCGTTCGCCAGCACCATCCGCGCGTCGGCATCGAACTGGTCGGCGAGTTTCGGAATGCGCTCGCGGGTGGCCTGCTTCACCCAGTCGTTGATGATCTGGGCCGCCTCGGCTTGGTTCTTGAAGTCCACCGTTCGGGCCGTGGCCCCGAAGAACTGCTCGTTGCGGGCGAGGAAATCTCTCTGGAACGTGGTCTCTCGGTGAGCCCAGACCGCATTCTGGATGTCGAGCGTCACCCCCTTGTCGGGAGAGCGAAGCACGGTCTGAAGGTCGCGATAGGCCGCATTTGCCTGAGCGAGATCGAGTCCGTCGATGCCCAGCGCCTTCGCCATGCTGGCGCGGGTCTCGCCGGCGGCTCCGTTGTAGGTCATCGCGAGGGCCAGCGTCACGCTGGCCGGCGAGAGGAAGACGTTCCTGTTCGGGTTCGCCTTGACGACTTCCTGGAAAAGCCGGAACCCGGCCCCGCCGACCGCGTTGGTGACCTGGGGCGCCCGACCCTCGGTCAGGTTGCGGGTCGCCTGCGCGACGGCCTGCGGCGTGGGTTGCAGGCGGCTCGATCCGAGTCCTTTTTCCATTCTCTGTCCTTCTCCCCCGCAACCGGTCACCCAGATGACGAGCGAAGCGACCGACAGAAAGGCGGCGGCGGCCAACGCCGGTCGGAACGTGTTGCGTTTCATGTGGATCATGTCCCGAGTATGGGACGATCGAGCGCGGGTCCGTTCACGCTCGAATGAGAAAAACGGGTCGCTTCAACCGCCTTTTCCCTAGACGATCCGCTTTTTCATCCCCTTGACGAGGGTGTTGGCCGCTTCGCGGGCGGCGTCGATGAACGGCATGAAGATCAGGTCGGGTTTGGCGTCGCGCATCTCGGCCGCGTCGAACTCGTTGTGGGCCGTCACCGCGATCCGCCCGTTGAAGGCGTTTTGGCGGAGCACCTGGACAAGAAACTTGTTGAGGGACGGATGGGGCAGGGTGCTGACGACCCACTTGGCGGACTGGAGGGGGAGAGTCCGGAGCAGCTCGGGGTCTTCGATGTCTCCGTACCGCGCCTGCAGTCCGCGCGAGCGCCAGGCCCGAACCGGCTCCGGATCGAAGTCGACCCCCAAGACCGGCGTTCCGAGGGCGCGGATCTCGGCCGCGATGTTGTTGCCGAACCGGCCGAGACCCACCACGATCACGTCGGCGTCGAAGCCCGAGTCGCCGGTCTCCTCTTCGCGCAGCCTGCCGCGCCGCTCGAAGATCGAGAAGTACCGGCCGATCCGGTCGTAGATCGGCACCGAATAGAGGATCAGGTAGGTGGACAACGCGATCGTCACGAGAGCCACCAGCGTGATCAGGCTCAACGCCGATCCCCCGATGTGCCCCAGCGCGACGCCGAGCTGAGCCAGCAGCAGCGAGAACTCGCTGACCTGGGCGACGGTCAGGCCGGTCAGGAAGCCGGTGCGCTTGCGGTAGCCCATCACCCCCATGATCGCCATGACGATGAGCGGGTTGCCGATCAGGACGAAGGCCGAGAAGACGAGGGCAGGCCCGAGATCAGCCTTCAGCTGGTCCAACTCGAGGCTGGCGCCGAGGTTGATGAAGAAGAACAGGAGCAGGAAATCGCGCAGGCTGACCAGCCGGGCCGCGATCGCCTCCCGGAAGGGGGTCGACGCCAGAGTGATCCCGGCGACGAAGGCGCCCACCTCCTTGCTGAAGCCCAGAAAGTCGCCCATCGCGGCCAGACCGAGCGCCCAGGAGATGGCGAAGACGAGCAACAGCTCTTGGGTGCGGGCGGCCCAGCGCAGAACGCTCGGCAGCACGACCTTGGTGACGATCACGGTCAGGAAGATGAACGCCGCCCCCTTGAAGGCGATCATCGAGATGTCGCGGACAAAGTTGGTGCCTCGTTCGGCCTCGGAAAACGAGCTGAGGGCGATCATCAGAAGCACCACGAGCAAGTCCTGAACGATCAAGATCCCGATCGAAATCCGACCGTGCAGCGAGTCGATCTCCCGCTTGTCGGACAGGAGCTTGACGATGATGATGGTGCTGCTGAAGGTCAGCGCGATCGCGATGTAGAGGCTTTCGATCAGCGGGTATCCCAAAGCCCGGGCGATCCCGAAGCCGAACAAAACGGTGAACAGAACCTGACCGACACCCGCCGCTGTGGCGACGCTCCCCATGTTCCGAACCAGCTTCACGTCGAGCTTGAGGCCGACGACGAAGAGGAGCAGGGAGATGCCGATCTTCGAGAGAAGATCGAGAGCGGAGCTCGGAGACACCCAACCGAAAACGGTCGGGCCGACCAAGATTCCCGAACCGATGAACGCGACGATCAGCGGTTGACGGAGAAGGATCGCGACAGCCCCGATTCCGGCGGAAACGGCAACGATGGCCGCGATCTCGTGAAACCCAGATTCAAACAAACGGCGCCCTCCGGAGCGGCGCCGGAATCGCAACCGGACTCGGAGCGAACGCGACGGAATGCCGAGCCCGGATCAGGCGCGGTAACCTCCGTCTGAAGGAGCAACGATGCAAACCGTTCTGAGCAAGGGACAGCTGTCCTGGCACCTCTATAACAATACCGTCGATGCATATGTGACGCAGCGTGGCGCGCACCTCGGTCCGGTCCGATTCCAACTGCCGAACGGCGTCTTTCAACCCTACCACGTGGCCCCTTGGGCGGAAGAGGAAGACCTCGATCCCGAGACACCCGAAGTGCTGAAGGTTCTCCGGGGAGACTGGTTCTGCCTGCCGTTCGGCACGTCGGACGAACCCGGGCGGGAGACGGGTCACCCCCTCCACGGCCAACCGGCCAACGAGGTGTGGCGCTTCGTGTCCGAAGAGGTCCACCAGGCTCGGACGACTCTCGTCCTCGAGATGGACACGACGATCCGACCCGGCCATGTGGAGCGCCGAATCTCGATCGTCGAGAACGAACCGGTGGTCTACCAAGAGGCGATCGTCACCGGCATGTCCGGCCCCATGACGTTCGGAACGCACCCGACCCTGGCCTTTCCCAGCCGACCGGGCAGCGGCCTGATCGCCCTCAGCCCGTACGACTTCGGCCAGGTCTTCCCGGGCGAGTTCGAGGATCCGGAAACGGGCGGCGTCACCTCCCTCCAACCCGGGGCCCACTTCAGCAGCCTCGACGGCGTGCCCCGAAAGGATGGCAGCATCGCCGACGTCAGCCGATATCCGGCGGAGGCGGGCTTTGAGAACATGCTGATGGTGATGTCGAGCCCGACCGCCGAGATCGGGTGGTCGGCCGTCACCTTCCCCCACGAGGGATACCTGTGGTTCTCGCTCCGAGACCCTCAGGTGCTCACCGGAACCGCGATCTGGATGTCGAACGGCGGTCGCCCGTACGCTCCGTGGAACTCGCGCAACAAGCACTGCCTCGGCATCGAGGACATCACGTCCTACTGGGGGTTCGGCGTGAGCGTGTCGAGCGGGTTCAACCCCTACAGCCAGAAGGGGTACCGAACCCATGTCGACATGCAGCCCGACCAGCCGCTCGTCGTGCGGACCGTTCAGGGGCTGCATCCCACGACCCGGCAGCACGGACGCGTGCAGTCGATCGACCAGGAGCTCGAGGGGATCCGCATCACCTTCGAAACGGGGCAGGTCGAGAGGGTCAAACTCGACTCCACGTTCGTTTGGCCGACCCGTTAGGGAGGCCTGCCCGCAAACAGTTCGGCCCGAGAGAATCTTCTCTCGGGCCGATTCTCGAAAACCTCCGATCGAAGTTCAGCAGGGGGTGTCTTCGGAGTCCGTGATGTTGGTGCCCGGCACGCCGTGAAGGTCGTTGTAGGGATCTTCGGCCGTGTTCGGGGCCACGTTCTGGAGCTGACCGTCCGACTTCTGGAGTTCGCCCGGACGCCACGAGTAGTAGGTGGTGCGGGTCGATCCGGGCGGGATGGCGCCGACGATGTCGCCTCCGTTCGGCACGCCGTTCCAACGGTGGAATCGGGCGTGCCCGTCGGCGTAGTTCACCACGACGCCGTCGGTGTGCCGCGCCTGAGCCAGGAAGTTGAAGGCGTTGAGGGAGGCGTTCGCCCGGAAGAACCCGTCGAAGAACATGATCGTCCCGGCCGGCTCCGGCATGCTGGTGCCGGTCGACGTCGGGGTGAAGCGGCGGGCCGCCGCCGGGAAGATCGGCGTGCAGAAGTTCTCACCGAAGAGGCCGAGATTCGGCAGATAGCTGGAGAACCGGAACGTTCCGCCCGGGGCGAAGTTCAGGGCCGCCAGGCGGGCGGGCCAGTCGAGTCCGGGAGGCGAACTCGGACACACGAAGATCTGGACGTTCTTCGTGTAGGGCTGAACGACGTCGTAGATGGTCACGACCCGGGGCCGCGGATCGGGAGACAGGGGGGCGATCACGTAGGCGCTCATCGGGAAGACGTCGTCGTAGTCGCCCGCATAGATGAGCGTGCTCGTTGCGATCTGCTTCTGGTTGGACAGACAGCTCGTCCGCTTCGCCGACTCCTTCGCCTGGGCAAAGACCGGGAAGAGAATCGCGGCCAGAATGGCGATAATCGCGATCACAACGAGCAATTCAATCAGGGTGAAGCCTTTTTTGATCATGGGAGGTTCCTCACGAAATTCACCGGTGAAAAGCGGTCGAATTGTGTACGACGTCCTGCCATCCCGGCTCCGCC
This sequence comes from Fimbriimonadaceae bacterium, assembly GCA_046719655.1. Lineage (GTDB taxonomy): Bacteria > Armatimonadota > Fimbriimonadia > Fimbriimonadales > Fimbriimonadaceae > JBDNCL01. The sequence goes on along the minus strand of JBDNCL010000039.1, from coordinate 8,242 downwards.
ATGTTATCCCAAAGGACCGGCGATGCCACCCGTTCCGGAGAGTACAATTGCGGGGATTTTCGGAAGATCGGAATGGGCGCACGCCAGACGAACCGCCACCAACACCCCATGGACACCACGTCCGAAACTTCGCCCGACATGCTCGAACAGGCCCGAATTCTGGGGGTCCGGATCGACCGGGCGAGCATGGAAGACGCCATCCGGGTGTGCCGCCGCCTGCTTGCCGGTTCGTCGACCGGGCTCGTGGTCACCGGCGACGCCGCCGGGATCGTCAACGCTCTCCACGACCCGCAACACCGTCAGATCATCGAGGAGGCGGACCTGGTGACCCCCGACAGCATCGGCGTCGTGTGGGCGGCCAAGCGTTACGGTACGCCCGTCCCGGAACGGGTCAGCGGAGTCGATCTGGCCGACCGTCTGTGCGCCCTGAGCGCCGAGGAGGGTTACCGCATCTTCCTCCTCGGGGCGGCGCCCGGCGTCGCCGAGACGGCGGCCGAGAGGCTCCGCCTGAAGTACCCGGGGTGCAACATCGTCGGCACCCGGCACGGCTACTTTCCTCCCGAGAGCGACGAGGTGGTCGCGGCCGAGATCGGGGCGCTCGAGCCGGACATCCTGATGGCGGCGATGGGAATCCCGCGCCAGGAGAAGTTTCTGTATCGGACGCGGAAGCTTCACCGCGCCAAGCTCGCCATCGGCGTGGGCGGGACGCTCGACGTCTTCGCCGGGGTCGCCAAGCGCGCCCCGAAGATCGTCCAAAAACTTCACCTGGAGTGGCTGTGGCGAACCCTCCTCAATCCGAAGAAAATTGCGAAGGCGAAGGCTTTGCCCTTCTTCGCGTGGAAGGTTTTCTGGAGCACACGATGAGGATCTACACCAAGACGGGAGACGCGGGCGAGACGGGACTGATCGGCGGCGGGCGCGTCGCCAAGCACAGCCTGCGCATCACGGCCATCGGCGAAGTGGACGAACTCAACGCCGCCGTGGGCGTGGCGCGGGTGCACGCCCGGGAGTCGGTCCTCGACGAAACGCTCGGAACCATCCAGAACAAGCTCTTCGATCTCGGAGCCGAACTCGCCACGCCGGCCGGAAGCCGATGGGCCGAAGACCGGATCCACGACTCCGACGTGGAGTCGCTCGAGAAGTCGATCGACGACATGACGGCCGAGCTTCCCGAGCTGAAGAACTTCATCCTCCCCGGCGGGACCGTTCTGGCCGCCCAGCTTCACTTCGCCCGATCCGTTTGCCGCCGAGCCGAGCGGGCTGTTCTCCGGGCCGCCGAGGAAGAGGAACTGAGACCGCAGCTCCTCCAGTACATGAACCGCCTGTCCGACTGGCTGTTCGTGGCGGCCCGAACCGCAAACGCCCGCGCGGGCGTCGAAGATGTGAAGTGGTCCCCTTCCTGAGGAGACCGGCCGCCCCTCTCGAGCCATGATCGCCGTCCTCGTCGCCTGTCTCGCCCTCGGCCAACCCCAAGCCCGCTCGGAAACGCCCGACGCGGCGGCCATCGTCTCTCGGATGCTCGCCCGCTACAACTCGGCGAAGACGGTCTCCGGCACCATCCAGCTCCGCGTAACCGTCAAGGGGGCCACCGCCGACGTCCGGACCGAGTTGGCGATCCAGGCTCCCGGAAAGATCTGGATCCGTCAGACCCGAACCCAACCCGAGCACACCGTCAAGGAGGTCGTCGCGGACGGCGAGTTCATGATGTACGACGCGCCGGAGGGGGGCGTCTTCCGACCGGGCGAGAAGTTCGTCGAGCCGATGCGGCAACTCAACCGCACCCTCACCTTCCGCGACGCCTACGCGGCCTCCGCCTCGTCCCTCCTGGACCGCAACCCGATTCTCGACATCGCGGTCGGACGGATCGAGGACCTGCGCTTCCTTCGATTTCAGTGGGCGACCGTCGTCTACGCCGGCCGCACCCAACTCGGCACCGAGGAGGTCCACGCCATCCGCGGGCAGTGGCGGGAGTACGGCGAGGCGCCGGTCAGCGGCGAGTACCGCATGCTCATCACCGACGCGGGCGACCTCCGGCAGTACGCGATCTCCCAGACCATCGCCGCCAGCCCCGGATCGCCCGCCACCACCGTCGTGCCGACCTGGACCGCCGACCTCAAGATCGACGCCGACGTGTCTCCCGACCGTTTTGTGATCCGACGACCCGGCTCCCGCTGACGCCCGGCGACCGATCCGAACTCAGCCGGCCGCGTGCGCGTACTCGACCAGGGCGCGAAAATTCTCGTGCGGCGTCGAGGCCGGCACCTCGCATCCGGCACCCACGATGAAGTGAGGCCCCACGATGTCGTGGCAGAGGGCCAGCTGCTTCCGGATCGCTTCGGGCGGACCTGCCTGCACCACCCGAACCGGATCCACGTTCCCCAGAATCGCCAAGTCCGGCCGCACCTTTTCGCGCACCGTTCGAAGATCGGTCAGGGAGTCGACATCCAGCATGTCGATGTCGAGCTCGGCAATTCCATCCAGCAGCTGGTCGATGTGGCCGCAGATGTGGAGGCGTACCGCGACCCCCATCGCCTTGACCGCGTCCACCATCCGCTTCTCGTACGGCCAGACGAACTCGCGGTACATCTTGGCCCCGATGAGCGACGCGGCCGCATCCCCGATCCCGATGATGTCGGCGCCCGCGTCGACCTGGGCCTTGGCGTACGCGACCTCCATCTCGGTCACGAACTCGAACAGATCGTGGACGAACTCCGGGTGATCCAGCATGTCCTCGATCAACGTGGACACGCCCCGCAAGTCGGCCCCTTCCGCGATCGGACCCTCGATCCAACCCATCACGGGAAGTTGATTGCCGACCTGTTGCCGCAGATAGGCGACTCCCTTGACGCACTCGTGCATGCGGCCGCCCCCCAGCGGGTCGGGCATCCGCAGGCTCAAAAGGTCTTCTCGGTCGCGGATCCTCGGCCGGTCGGGGTCCGGCATCGGCGGTTCGTCCTCGAACCAGAGGATCTCGGCGCCACAGTCGGACGCCTCGCGGCAAGGATCCGAGGTGAGGGAGACGATGTCGACCCCGAAGTCGTCGGCGACCTCGAGCTGGGCGTCGGCCAGGACGCGGTGGTCCTCGGCGTATCGCCGGAACGGAACGTCGAAGTAACGCGCCGAAAAGCTCATGCAGATCGGTTGGGCGAGCAGCGGCCGGACGGATATGCCCGCCCAGGCGCGGCGGCTTCTTTCTCTCACCGTCATCGTCGCGTCCTCCAGACCCGAGTGCTCCCTCCCCACCGATGGTGCATTCGACGTCGAGTCGGACATCCCTCCACGATGCGGAAAGGTCCCATGCCGCGACGACGACGGCCCAGCCCGGCCGCGAGCGTCTAGAATAGGCGATGGACATCGAGCGCCTCATCCTGGCTCACAAGGACGCCGTGTACCGCCAGATGGTGCGCGTCTGTGGCAACCACGACGACGCGGAGGACGCTCTGGCGGAGGCGATGCTTCAGGCCCTGAAGTTCGCTCAGTCCCTCCGCGACGAGGAGGCGTTCCGCGGCTGGCTCGCCCGGATCGCGCGGCGCATCTGCGGCCGGCTGCGCCACAAGGAGAGGTTGACCACCCTCATCGACTGGGCGGAACGGGAGGCGCCCGAACCGGTTTCCAACGATCCGGACCCTTCCGAAGTCGCCCTCGTCCGGGCTCTGAAGGCGTGCGTCAACCGAGCCGTCGAGCGACTCCCCGACATCTACCGCGAGGTGTACCTGCTCCGGGACATCGAAGGTTTGGACGCCGACGAGACCTGCCGTCGGCTCAACATCTCGCTGGCCGCTCAGAAGTCGCGTCTGCACCGCGCCCGGGAAAGGGTCCGCCAGGCGATCGATGCCGACCTGAGCTGCCCGATCGACGTGACCGAAGAGGGACTCCTGATCGAACGCGCGGCTCCGGCCGAATAACCGCGCCCGCGATCGGGCGCGCATCCTGAGCCGGTCTCGGGCGTCTAAACAAACGTGGCTTCCTTCCGACGCTCTCTGGCGGCTGGTCTGGCTTGGCTGTCGCTCCTTTGCCTGGCCCCGGCCGAGATTCGATACGTTCTTCGGCCCGAGCCGGGCCGGGGCGTCGTCGACATCGAGATGCGGATCGACGCGGCCGCGCCCGGTCAGGTCGTGCGCATCCCCGCCTGGAGCCCCGGCTTCTACTTCCTGCAGGATTTCCAGAACTCGATCCTCAACCTGCGCGCCGTCGGGGACGACGACCGGGAAATCCCGTTGACGAGGATCGATTCCCGCGGTTGGCGACTGGACCACGCCGGCCGCGCCCCGGTTCGCGTGCGGTATTCGGTGCGGGGAGACGAGCCCGGACTCGGCTTCTTCCGGGTCAGCGTGCGCCCGCAGACGACCTTCATCAACGGTCCCGGCGCATTCCTGTTCGCCGAGGGTCGTCTCGACGAACCGGCCCGTCTGACCCTCCAGCTTCCGACCGGCTGGGACGTCGCCACCAGCATGCCCCGCACGTCGCCGAACGAGTTTCGTTCTGCCGATTACGACGATCTGATCGACCACCCCATCGTCCTGGGCCGGTTCGAGAGACGCACCTTCAAGGTTGAGAACATCCCGTTCGAAGCCGTGTTCGTGACCGCGTCCGGACCTCCCGGCCTCGACATGGCCGAGGCCACCCGCCGGCTGGAAGCCGTCTCGCGGGCGGCCATCCGGATGTTCGGCGACACGCCGTTCGACCGGTACCTCTACATCGTGCTCCTCGCGGTCGGCGACTTCGCCGGCGGTCTCGAGCACCGCTCGAGCTCGGTGATGGCGATCCCCAACACGATGCCGGACTATTTCGAAGAGCTGGCCGCCCACGAGATCTTCCACGCCTGGAACGTCAAGCAGATTCGACCGAAGGTGCTCGGGCCGTTCGACTACACCCGGGAGGCTCGGACCACGTCCCTCTGGTTCGTCGAGGGGGTGACGGACTACTACGGCAAGCTGCTGGCCTACCGGTCCGGTCTGCGCGACCGGGAATGGCTTCTGGACCAGATTTCGGACGAGATCCGCGACCTGCAGTTTTCCCGCATGCGCCAGCTGAGGACCCTCGAGGAGGCGTCGTTCTCGGCTTGGGAGCACGGCGGTTTCGGGATCGGCGATCTGAGCTACTACACCAAGGGCCACGTGGTCGGGTTCCTGTTCGACATCGCCATCCGGGAGTCGACCAAGGGACAGCGGAGCCTGGACGACGTCATGCGGAAGCTCTATGCCCGTCATCGAAAGCCGAACCCCGGCTTCGAGGAGTTCGACCTTCTGCCCGCGATCAACGGGGTGGCGGGACGCGACCTGGGCGGCATGTACCACCAGATGGTCCGGACGACCCTGGAGCTGCCCTACGAACAGGTCCGAGCGATCGGACTGCGACTCCTGCGTCCCCGCGAGTCCTTCCCCCATCCCGGTTTCGGACTGGACGGGCGCACCGTCGTCCAGGTGGATCCCGAGATGCAGGACGCGGGCCTGCGGGAGGGGGATCGGGTGGTCGCCGTCAACGGTCTTCCGTTCGACAAGGTCCTGCTCTCTCCTCTGCTGACGGCCGAGGAGTTCGTCCTCCTGGTCGAGAGGGGCGACTCGAAGCTGGAGGTTCGGGGCAGCCTCGTCTACGACCGGGTGACCGAGTTTCGGCTCGAGGTCAACCCGTTCGCCACCCCCGACGAACGGCGTCTGCTGGAAGGCTGGCTCAGGCGCTAGGTCCGCCCGGTCGCAGAACGGACCTCGCCGCGAGAAGAACGTCTCGGGGGGCGAGTCGTTCCAGCCTGTGTCCGGGTGCCTGGATGGCCAGATGGACTTCGTCCGCGTGCCCCCACTTGCTAGCCGAGGTGGGCCCGAAAAGGGTTACAGTCGGGCCGCCGACGGCCGCCGCCGCGTGCATCATTCCCGTGTCGTTGCCCACCATGGCGCGAAGCCCGGCGGCCACCGCCATCGACTCGCGCAGGCGGCAACGCCCCACCAGGTTCTGACCTCGACCGCCGATCAAGGCGAGGAAACGCTCCGCGTCTTCGGACTCCTCCCTGCCGCCCAGAAGCACGATCTCGTGGCCGTCGTCCATCAGCGCCGCGGCGACCTCGGCCATCATCGGCAGCGGGTACTGCTTCTTCCGGTACCGGGCCCCGGGTTGGATCCCGATCGTCGCCCGCCCCCGCAGTTCCCGCCCGACCCGGATCTCGTCCGGTTCCAGCCCGACTTTCCCTTCGAGGGCCGTCGCCGGCCAGCCGACCGCCCGCAGCAGGTCGAGGCCGCACTCCCACTCGGGCCGATCCTTGGGGTAGGGCACGCGATGGGTCAGCAGGGGTCCCCGCCCCTCCGCCGCGTGACCGACGCGCAGCGGAATCCCCGCGAGTCTTGCGGTCAGCGCCGACCGAAAGCTGCGATTGACGAGAATGGCGGCGGTGTAGCCTTCCTTCCGAAATCGGGCCGCCGCCGCCTGCACGTCCTGGAAACGACGCATCCTCTCCACCGGAACGAGGTCCACCCGGTCGGACCGGTCGCGGAGGAGGTCGAGCACGACCGGACCGGCGGCGACCGCGACGTTCCGGCCGGCGGCGATCAGCGAATCGATCAGGGGCAAGGCCATGACCGCATCGCCCAAGTACTGCGGTTTCAGCCAGACGAGAACCCGATCAGACATCGAAGGCGATCGCCTCCCAGACTCGGTCGACAGGAATCTCGGCAACCTCGGCTCCTTCGCCCGGAGTCAAGACCGCCACGTTGCCGAACGGCGGGGCCCACAGTCGATGGATGCCGTACCGGAAGAGGCCCACGACGGGCGTGTCGGTCGAAGCGGACAGGTGCAGGATGCCGTTGTCCAGAGTCAGAACCCTCTCGGCCGCGGCGAGAGCCCCGACGACCTCCGGAAGCGTCATCGTTCCGCGCAGATCCCGGACCAGCCCCCGCTCGACGACCTCCGACTCCGCTTCCGATCCGAGCCAGGTTCGCTGAGCCGCCGGCGCCGCGCCGAGGAGCCCGACCGTCCGGCCCGTGTCGTTGATCCGCCCCAGAAGCTCCACCCAGCGGTCGGCCGGCCAGAGCTTTTCGACGAGGCTCGCCGACATGGCCACGAGCACATCGGGCACGTTCGACGGCGGCGCGACGCGCGGCACCGCATAGCGGGGTACGGGCCCCTCCAGATAGGCGAGCCGGCAGAAGATCTCCCCGATCCACCCCGAACCGAGGAAGGGGTACCGGTCCGCGAGCGTGGCCGAAACCCACTCCCGGTCCCGCCAGAGATCGCCGCGTTCGTTGTCCTCGAACGGAGCCTGCCGACCGGTAGCCGGATCGTCGGCCGGTCCGCAGATTCTCGCCGCCGATCCCGATCCGAGGATGCCCGCCGCCTTCCGGGCCCAATCCGAAAGCTCGACGTTGACGACGAGGTCGTACGGCCCGGAAGGCAGAGCGGCGTCCGGTCCTTTGCCGAGGAACGCGTCCGTGATGAGGTCCGACGAGACCTGGAGCTCCCGCGTGCGGGGACCGCTGACGAACGACAGACGTCGGGGCGCGTGGGCCCGTTGGAGCATCTGGAGAAGAGGCGTCGCCACCACGAAGTTGCCGATCGCATCGTCGGCGACGACCGCGATCGCGGGATGGTCGGGCAGGCGCTCGCCCCGGTAACGAATCACAACCGGCAGTGTAGCCCGGCCCGCGGCGCGATCGGGCCGATCGGACCGCCAGGGGGCCGCCCCGACCGGCGCAAATCGCCGGGGGCCCGCCGGTTTGCCTTCTCGAGCCCTCTCCTCTCGAGTTTCGGCGCCCCGGACGGGCCCCACCCCCCGATCACCCCTTCCTCAAGCTGCTTCCTCGTCGTCGAGCCGCACGCTCCGCGCCGGTTCGGCTTCGGTGAAGTCCCAGTTGTCGCAGTCCAGCCGCCGGCAAAACATCATCCGGGTGGTCGTCCCCGTGCCGTCCTCCACGTCCGCCATCTTGGCGAAGCGACAGTCCTGGCACAGCTCGGGTTCCAACAACCGTACGATCTTGAGTTGGCGACGGGCCATCCTTTGCACTCCTGAGTCTTCGATCGGGGTCGCCGGCAACCGATCCTTGTGCCTCTGCGCCACCCCCGAATCCCCGTAACTCTCATCTCGGCAACGATACGGGGCCGAGTCTCGGTTGAAATACCGGTTTGGAGAATTCCGATATGCTCGTGAACGGAATGTCGGTCCGGGGACACCCACCATTCGGAAGCCCAGCATGGCAAGCGACTTGGAAAGAGCAAAGGCCGGGGACAGCGAGGCGTTGGCCGATCTATCAGGTTGTGG
>JBDNCL010000038.1:0-16656 GCA_046719655.1 Fimbriimonadaceae bacterium | reverse complement strand
TCGGTGGGTTAGGCGTCAGGCCCGAGCCTCGGCTCTCCGTTCCGCCACCCGCCGTTCGGAGTGGTCGAGGATCTTCTTGCGGAATCGGAGCTGCTTGGGCGTCACCTCGAGCAGTTCGTCGTCGCGAAGCCATGCCAGCGCCTGTTCGAGCGAGAATTCGCGGTGCGGATCCAACACGGTCGTCGCGTCCGAGGTCGAGGACCGCATGTTGGTCGCGTGCTTCTCTTTGGTGGCGTTGACCACGAGGTCCTCGTCCCGGCTGTTCGCCCCAACCACCATCCCGCCGTAGAGCTCTGTTCCAACCGGGTAGAACAGGGTCCCCCGCTCCTGGATGTCCTCGTAGGCGTACCTCGTCAGGCGCCCCGCGTCCTTCACGATCAGCGAACCCTGGGTGCGGGAGAGGATCTCGCCCCGGTATGGCTCGTATCCGGCGAAGATGCCCGCGAGTATGCCGAGGCCCCGGGTCATCGTCAGGTAGTTCGACCGAAAACCGATCAGGCCGCGGGTGGGGATGAGGTACTCCATCCGCACCGTGCCGTTCGGCTGGTTCTGCATGTCCCGCATCTCGCCCTTTCGCCGGGCGAGCTCCTCCATCACGGCTCCCATCGAGTCTTCGGGAAGCTCCAGCGTGACGATCTCGACCGGCTCGGTTCGGCCTCCGGTTGCCGGATCCTCGTGCAGAATGACCTCGGGGCGGCTGATCTGCATCTCGTACCCCTCGCGCCGCATCGTCTCGATGAGGATGGCGAGCTGGAGTTCGCCTCTCGCCTGGACCCGCACCGTCTCCGGCGTCGAGTCGGGATCGATGCGGATCGACACGCTCGTCGCCTCCTCTTTCTGGATGCGCTCCCGAATCTTGTGGATGGTCAAGAACTTGCCGCCGTCCTTGCCGGCCAACGGGGAGTTGTTGGCATAGAAGTTCATGCTGAGGGTGCTGGGCTCGATCTGAACCGCCGGGAGCGGTTCCGCATCCGAATCGGCGGACTTGATCGTGTCGAAAAGCATCGCCCCTTCGATGCCCGCCATCATGACGATTTCCCCCGCCGAAGCCGACTCCACTTCCTTGAGCTGAATGCCCTCGTAAACCCACAGCTTGGTGGCGGCAAAGGGAACCTGCCTCGATTCGGGAGGAGGAGCCATCAGCTGAAGGCGGTCTCCCACCTTGACCGTCCCGGACAGAATCTTCCCGCCGAACATGCGGCCGACGTAGTCGTTGTAGTCGAGGTTGTTGATCTGCAGCAGGAACGGATCGTCCGCTCTTCCCGGCGGGGGCGGAACCGCATGGACGATCATTTCGAACAGCTCCCGCATGTCCTGCTCGCCGCCGTCGGGCGCGACTCGGGCAAAGCCCGCCGCCCCCGAGGTGTAGAGGTGGGGAAAGAACAGGTCGTCCTCGTCGGCGCCGAGATCGATGAACAGGTCGATCGTTTTGTCGTAGGCGTGGAGCGGGCGCGCGCCTTCGCGGTCGATCTTGTTGATGCACACGATCGGCTTGAGACCGTTTTGGAACGCCTTTCGGAGCACAAACCGGGTCTGGGGCATGGGCCCCTCGTTCGCGTCGACGATCAGAAGCACACCGTCGACCATGCTGAGCACGCGTTCGACCTCTCCGCCAAAGTCGGCGTGCCCCGGAGTATCGACGATGTTGATCTTGGTACCGCGGTAGTGGACGCTCGCCACCTTCGACAGAATCGTGATGCCCTTCTCCCGCTCCAGCTCGTTCGAGTCCATAACCCGCTCCTGAACGTGCTGGTTGTCCCGGAAGATTCCCGCCTGCCGGAAGATGGCGTCGACGAGCGTCGTTTTGCCGTGATCGACATGCGCAATGATCCCGACGTTTCGGATGGGGGAAGACATCTCTGCGATTTTACCGGAGCCGGTTCCGGGTCCCCCGGGAGCGTGGCGGTCGTCCCACCCCGAGCATGGGAACTCCATGCCTGGTAATCTCTCGATGCGAACCTGAGGAGAACCGTCCCGAACGGGGACGTTCAGGAGGACAGCGCAACATGCCTAAGGTTGGAATTTTCTATGGAAGCACCAGCGGCAACACGGAAAAGGTTGCCAAGCTCGTCGCCGCCGAGCTCAGCGATCTGTCGCCGGAGGTGAAGGACATCAAGAAGTGTGCGGCGGCAGACTTGGCCGCCTACGACGCCCTGGTGATCGGCGTCCCGACCTACGACGAGGGCATGCTCCAGGAAGACTGGGACAGCATCTGGCCCGACATGGACTCGGTCGATCTGTCCGGCAAGAAGGTCGCCCTCTTCGGCTTGGGGGACCAGGACACCTATCCGGAGTACTTCGTGAGCGCGATGGGGACGGTCTACCACAAGGTCCGGGAGTGCGGCGCCGTCGTCGTCGGATCCTGGCCGACCGACGGCTACGATTTCGAGCGTTCCGAGGCCGTCGTCGGAGGCTCCTTCGTGGGTCTGGCGATCGACGAGGACAACCAGGCCGACCTCACCGAGGAGCGCGTCTCGAAGTGGTGCAGCCAGATCAAGTCCGAACTCGTCTGATCGAAGACGAAAGAACACTCCGGGGCCCGATCGACGGATCGGGCCCCGGACGATTTTCGGGCATCCGGTTCGGCGCTACCCCCGAACCCGGTCTCGGGCTTCGACCGCGGCCACCGGTTGGGGAGCGGGCCGCTCGAGGTCCTGCTTGCCTCTCTCGACGATCGCGACCGCCTTGCCCAGCACGCCTTCGAGCTGGGAGAGGACGTCGTAGGCGTACTTTTCGGCCGCTCGGCGCATCTGGGTCGATTCTCGGTCGGCGCTGTTCCGAATCTCTTCCGCCTGGGCCTTGGCGAGTTTGAGGATCTCGCTCTCCGAGACCATCCTCTGCTGTTGCAGTCGGGCCTCCTCCAAGATTTTCTGGGCGTTCGCTTTTGCCTCTTCGAGCGCCCTCTCCGCTTCGCGCCTGGCCGACTCCACCGCCTGACTCGCGTCTTCTCGAGCCGAAACGAGGATCCGCTCCGACTCGCGAACCCGCTGCTCCGCCTGCTTCAGCTCCACGGGCAGAGATGCGCGGATCTTGGCGATCTGCATAGCTATCTCTTCCTCTTCGACGCCCCAATACAACCGGCCGAAAATCTTGCGCGGCTTTTCGACCGCGATTTCGTTGAGTTGTTCGAGCATCCGCAGAATATCCATCATAGTCGCCCTTCCGGAAAGAGGCGGTCCGCACCGGCCCACCCCGCTCCCATTCTGACAGACGGCCGGCAGGCGCGGGCCGACTCTTTTCCCCCAGTCCGGGATCGTTTTTCCACCAGGTTGTGGAAGGAGGCGGCGAGAGACACCCGGACCCGGCTCGCTCTATCGTCCGTTGCGGGACCGCACCGCGGCTTCGACGATCTGCCGAACCGGTTCGGGCACCATTTCCGAGATGTCTCCCCCGAGGGTCGCCACCTCGCGCACGATGCTGCTCGAAAGGTAGCTGTGCTCCCAGTTCGTCATCAGGAACACGGTCTCGATCTCCTGGCTCAGCCGGCGGTTGATCATCGCCATCTGAAACTCGTACTCGAAGTCGGAGATGGCGCGCAGACCCCGTATCAAGGCCGACGCGCCGTGCGACTGCGCGTACGGGATCAAGAGTCCGTCGAAGCTCTCGACCTGAACGTTCGGCAGGTGGTGCACCGACTTGAGCAGAGCGTCCATCCGCTCGTCGACCGAAAGAAATCCGCTCTTTCCCCGGTTTCGACCGACCGCGATGATCAGCCGGTCGAAAAGGCGGGCGGCTCGCTCGACGATGTCGAGGTGCCCGAACGTGGGGGGGTCGAACGAGCCGGGATAGATCGCGACGCGCATGTCCGCTGAGGATACACCCCGGCTCGTCCGATTTCCCGGTCAAACGCCGAGCCGGTTGCGTCGCAGGATCTCCGCTCCCCCGCTGGCCCGGGCCGGCTGGTAGCCCGACAGCGGGATCAGCTGGGTGTGGATCGCGTCGAGCATATCGGCGGGAAACGGGAAGAACGCATCCTCCAGTTCGTCGGGAGGCGTGATCCAGTTTCGGGCGCCGACTACCGCGGGGGGCGCATCCAACTCGTCGAACGCCAGCTGCGAGATGGTGGACGCCATCGTGTGGAGGTAGCTTCCGCGCTCGCACGCGTCGCTCGTCAGGAGGATCTTGCGCGTCTTCTTCACCGATTCGACGACGAGGCCGTAGTCGAACGGGACCAGGCTGCGGGCGTCGATCACTTCGGCCGAGATGCCCCACTGCTGCTGGAGTCGTTCCGCCGCTTCGAGGGCTCGGTAGAGCGTGGCCCCGATCGTCACGATCGTGAGGTCGGTACCGGCGCGCTTCACGTCCGGCTTGCCGATCTCGATCTCGTAGAAGCCTTCGGGAATGCCGCCCGGATGGAACAGCTCGGGCATGTCGTAGATTCGCTGGCTCTCGAAGAAGACGACCGGATCGGTACCGACGAGGGCGGCGTTCATCAGACCCTTGGCGTCGTAGGGCGTGGCCGGGAAGACCACCTTCAAGCCCGGAATGTGGGCGCAGATCGACGTCCAGTCCTGGCTGTGCTGGGCGCCGTACTTGCTCCCGACCGAAACCCGGAGGACGACCGGCATTTTGAGGAGCCCGCCCGACATCGACTGCCACTTGGCGAGCTGGTTGAAGATCTCGTCTCCGGCCCGCCCCATAAAGTCGCAGTACATCAGCTCGGCGATGACGCGACCCCCCTCCAGACCGTATCCGACCGCGGTGCCGACGATCGCCCCCTCGCTGATCGGGGAGTTGAAAAGCCGGTGGTAGGGCAACGCCTCCGTGAGGCCGCGGTAGACCGCGAACGCGCCACCCCAATCCCGGTTCTCTTCGCCGTAGGCGATCAGGCTCGCGTCGCGGTAGAAACCGTCGAGGATCGCTTCGAACAGGGCGTCTCGCAGGTGGATGCACTTCGACTTGGGCAGGGGATTCCCGTCCTCGCCGATCCCGGAGCGGGACTTCGTCGACAGTTGCTTGACGCGCGGGTTCTCCTCTCTGGGGAGAAGGGTCTCCGGTTCGGCGTCGGGAGCCATGGAGTCGACCCGCTGGTTGCTGAACATGGTCTGGTCGAGGAGGCAACCGGGCTCGGTCAGACGGACCCGGGGGGAAAGGTCGAGGTCGATCGCCTTCTTGTAGACCCTGAGAATGGCCGCGTCGATCTTCGCCTGGACCGCCTCCTGCTCCGATTCGGTGAGGACGCCTGCCGAAACCAGCCGCTCGGCGTAGGTGACGAGCGAGTCGACCTGTTGCCAAGCCTCGATCTCGCTCCGGTCGCGATAGCTGCTGGCGTCGCTCGGGCTGTGTCCCGAGAAGCGGTAGGTCAGGGTGTCGAGCATCACGGGGCCGTTGCCTTCGGCCAGCACCTTCTTCTTTCGCTCGAACGCGTCGACCACGGCCAAGGGGTCGTATCCGTCGATTCGCTCGACGTGCATCTGCTCGGGGTTGAGGGCCGCACCCAGCCGGGCGAGGATCTTGAATCCCATCGTTTCCCCGACCGGCTGGCCCCCCATCCCGTAGAAGTTGTTCATGAAGTTGACGATGAGGGGCAGACCGCCTCGGTAGGGCCCTTCCCACAGCTCCTTGAACTGGTCCATCGTCGCAAAGCAGAGTCCCTCCCAAACCGGACCGCATCCCGCCGACGCGTCCCCGATGTTGGCGACGACGATGCCCGGCTTGCGGTTGACGTGCTTGAACAGGGCCGCGCCCACCGCGATGTCCCCCGATCCGCCCACGATCGCGTTGTTCGGGTAGATCCCGAACGGGGTGAAGAACGCGTGCATCGAGCCGCCCATTCCCTTGTTGAAACCGGTTTCCCGCCCGAAGATCTCGGCGAGCGCCCCGTACGCCAGGAAGTCGATCGCCAGGTCTTCGGTCGACTCGTGGGACCCGTCGTCGATCACTCGGAGCGTCGAGCCGTCCAGGTACGCCCGCATCACGTTCAGAAGCTCGTCTTCGGGCAGCTTGGCGATGGCGGACAGTCCCTTGGCGAGAATCTCGCCGTGGCTCCGGTGGCTGCCGAAGATGTGGTCGTCGACCTCCAGGGCAAACGCCTGCCCGACCGCGCTCGCCTCCTGGCCGATCGAGAGGTGGGCCGGGCCTCGGTGATTGTACTCGATGCCCTGATAGTTGCCCTTGAGCTTGACGTCGCTGAGCATGGACTCGAAAGCCCGGATGAAGGCCATGTCGCGCCAGATGCGGCGGAGGGCTGCCGGACCGCGCGCGGCCACCTCCGATGCCAGGTCGCGATCATAGGAGTTGATCGGAATCGGCCGAAACTCCAGTTGGGCTCGATTGCGGACGTCTTCGGGGCGGATGGACACGCTTTTCGGCATGGGGACACTCAGTTGGAACGGTTCGGGGGGGATTCGGCCGGGGCGGGGTCGGCGGGCTGGTCGGGGCAGATCAAGTCGATTCCGCGCGCCGCGAGGGCCTCGACCCATCGGTCGTCGGGTCGTCGGTCGGTCACGACCCGCGACACCTGGTCGAGATCGGCGATGCGGAACAGCGATGGCGACGCAAACTTCGTATGGTCGGCGAGAAGGATGGTCTCGCGGGCGTTCTTGATGACGTGCTGATAGAGGTAGGCGGTCTGGATCTCGTTGGCCGACACGCCGAAGTCGACGCTCAGACCGTCGGCGCCGATGAAGGCGAGGTAGCCACGCAGCTGGTCGATGGCGTTGGCGGCGAGCGGGCCGACCGCGTCCATCCGGTCCGGGCGGTAGTGGCCGCCGATCATGATCACGCTCATCTCGGAGCCGCCGCCCAGTTCGACCGCCAGGCGGGTCGAGTTCACGATCACGGTGAGGGCCCGCTTGCGCAGGAGGTGCGCCTTCATCTCGTAGCACGTCGTGCCCGAGTCGACGTACAGCATCTCGCCGTCGGTCACGAGTTCGGCCGCGAGTCGGCCGATGATCTTCTTGGCGTCCGCCTGTCGGGTCGTGCGGTATTGGATGGAGTGGTCGCTCTCGCGCGGGGTCGTGGCCCCTCCGTACACCAGGTCGGCCAGCCGCGAGTCCGCCAACCGTCGGAGGTCGCGGCGGATGGTGGCTTCGGAGACCGACATCCCGTCCGCCAGGTCGCGCACGCCGACGTGCCCGCGGGCGGCGAGCTGCTCGAGGATCCACTCTCGGCGCTTCTGGGTGGTCAGACTCACGTTCTCTCGAGACGGTCCGACCGTCGGACCGCTCTTCGCCGAACGGTGCGGCCGGGTGTTGACGATCGGGACTGGGTTGCGAATTGCCGGGACGACCTTTCGTCTGGCACAGTCATTGTTGCACGAACTCGCACCGTTTCTGCACGGTTTCAATCAAAAACTGTTTAAGATTGTGCAAAAGTCTTCTCGATCTGTGGCATAGTGGATGATGTCGGCGGAGCGCCGACCGTTCCGCGAGTGAGAGCCAACATGAGCGAGTCGACCCCGAACGTCGTCCCCATCCTCCTTCCCCAGGCCGGCAACAGCATGGAGGAGGGCACCATCCTCGCCTGGCGAAAGCGGGTCGGCGACGTCGTGAAGCCCGGAGACGTCCTCTACGAGCTGGAGACCGACAAGGCGACGATCGAGGTCGAGGCCGAGGCGGCCGGGAAGATCGCCAAGATCGTGGTGGACGAAGGCGCCACCGCGCCCGTCAAGACGCCGGTCGCGTATCTGGCGGAAAGCGAAGCCGACGTCGACCGTTTTCTCGCGGCTTCGGGTGGTTCGGCTGATCCTCCGCCCGACAGGGTTGCGACCGGTTCGAGCGTCGTCGGCGCGCCCGTGCCGGCGGGGGACGTTCGCCCGGCCGCGGGCGGAGATACCCTCGCTCCGACCCGGACGCGCATCTCGCCCGCCGCCCGCAAGGCGGCCGAGTCCCTCGGCGTCGACGCGGCCCAGGCCGCACCCGGCTCGGGGCCCGACGGCCGCGTCACCCGCGCCGACGTCGAGGCGCTCGCTTTCCGGAGAATCCAGCCCGCCGCCCCGGCGGCGTCCGCCTCTCCGACCGCCGTCGCGGGCGAGGGAGGGCAGCGCCGGCCGATGCCCAAGATGCGCCGCGCGATCGCCCGCAACCTGCAGACGAGCAAGCAGACCGTGCCCCACTTCTACGTCAAGGTCACGGTCGACGCCGGACCGCTGATGGCGTACTACCGCCGCGAGAAGGCGGTGTACCCGTGCAGCGTGAACGACGTGATCGTCTCCGCTTGCGCCCGCGTCCTGCAGGAGTTTCCCGCCTTCCGATCCCAGATCGACGGCGACGATATCGTCGAGTTCCCGCACTCCAACATCGGTCTCGCGGTCGCGCTGGACGACGGGCTGGTCGTGCCCGTGCTCGTCGGGGCGGAGCGCCTGAGCCTCCAGGGGATCGCCCAGGAAACCAGGCGGATCGTCGAGGCCGCCCGTCAGGGCAAGCTGGAGGGGGTCGGGACCGGGGTCTTCACGATCTCGAATCTCGGCATGTTCGGAACGGAGGAGTTCAGCGCCATCATCAATCCGCCCGAGTCCGCGATCTTGGCGGTTGGCGCCGTCCGCGAGCATGTCTTCGCCAAGGACGGGTCCATCCGCGCCGGCCTGGCCCTCACCATGACCCTCAGTTGCGATCACCGGGTGGTGGACGGCGCCACCGCGGCCCGATTTGCGGCGAGGCTCAAAGAGGTTCTGGAGGCCCTCGGGTGAGCCTGGAGACGGCGTTGGCCCGACTCGGGAGCACCGGCTTCGATGCCCGGCCGGGCGTCGTCAACAGCCACATCCACCTTCCGCCCAACTTCAGCTCGTTCCGAAGCGTCGACGAGGCGGTGGCCGCCGCTCGGGACGCCGGTTGTGTCCTCCTCGGTGCCAGCAACTACTACGATTACGCCGTCTACGGCCCGTTCGTGAACTCATGCCTCGAAAGCGGCATCGTCCCCCTTCTGGGAGTCGAGGTCGTGTGTTGGGACCAGGGGCTGGCCGACCGGGGACAGCGCGCCAACGACCCAGCCAACCCGGGCAAGGTCTACCTGTGCGGAAAGGCGACGACCCGCCTCGCGCCGATGACGAACCGCGCGAGCGCGATTTTGAACCGGATCCGCAACGGGGACCGGGAGCGCGTCCGGGCCATGGCGGAGAGGCTGTGGCCGGTTCTCGGCATGCCGCGCGCCGAAGCCTGGGATGCGGTGGTCCGTCAGATGCTCGGTCCGGATCCCAGCCCCGAATCGCTCGAGTCCGCCGTTCCCCAAGAGCGGCACCTCGCTCAGGCGGCCTACGTCGCTCTGTCGGCGGGCGGCTCCGACGCCGTGTCCCGCGTGTTGGGCCAGCCGGAGTTCGACGCCTCCGAACCGACCGTCGTTCAGGATGCGATTCGGAGCCGTTTCCTGAAGGTCGGCAAGCCGGCGTACGTCGAGGAGGCGTACGTCAGCTTCGAAGAGGCGGTGGAGTTCGTCCAGGAACTCGGCGGCGTCGTGAGCTACCCGGTCGTGGCGGACGGCGCCTCGCCCCGCGGCGACTGGGAAGCCGACCCGGAAACCCTGGTCCGCGTTCTTCGCGAAAGAAACATCGGCTGGGCCGAGTTCATCCCCAACCGCAACTCGCCCGAAGTCCTGACCGAGTTCGTCGAGTCTCTCACGCGGAGCGGGATTCGCTGTACGGCCGGAACCGAGCACAACACTCCCGACGGACCGCCCGTGGCGCCCCGTTGCCGAGGAGGCGAGCCTGTGCCCGAAGCGTGCCGGAAGGTTTTCGAGGAGTCGGCGTGGGAACTGGCGGCGAGACAGGCCCGCGCCCTGTCGGGAGGCCATCCATGATCGACGACGCGATGCGAAAGCTCATTGCGGTGCGGGCCGAAATCGGGGCGCCGGTGCAATGGCTCGACGCCCCCGGGACGTCCGCAGATGCGGACGACAAGCCGCCCGTTCTCGAAGTCCCCGACCTCGGACGCGTGCAGCCGATCCGTTGCCCCGCCGGCCCGCTCTCGGGTCGGGTCGCCCTCGTGACCGGCGCGGCCCAAGGCTTCGGGCTGGGGATCGCCGAGGGGCTCGTCCGGCACGGCGCCGTGGTGGCCTTGGCCGACCTCCAGGAGCAGAGAGCGTCGGAGGAGGCCCGCCGGATCAACGCGGAAGCCGGCTGGCCCGCCGCCGCCGGCGTCCCCGTCGACGTCACGAACCCGGAGTCGGTGGGGCAAGCGGTGCGGGACGTGGTGCACCGATTCGGCGGCGTCGACATTCTCGTCTCGAATGCCGGGGTGTTGCGGGCGGGGAGCGTCTTCGAGCAGAGCCCGTCTGAATTCGAATTCGTGACCCGAGTGAACTACCTGGGCTTCTTCTACTGCGTCCAGGCCGTTGCCCCGGTGATGGCCGCGCAGCACGAGAGGTCCCCCGAGCAGTTGTTCGATATCGTGCAGGTGAACTCGAAGTCCGGGCTCCAGGGGTCCAACCGCAACGGAGCCTACGCCGGGAGCAAATTCGGCGGCATCGGGCTCGTCCAGTCCTTCGCGATGGAGCTCGTCGAGTCCGGCATCAAGGTGAACGCGGTCTGCCCCGGCAACTTCTTCGAAGGACCGCTGTGGTCGGACCCCGAGAACGGGCTGTTCGCTCAGTATCTCAAGACGGGGAAGGTTCCGGGCGCCCGAACGATCGACGACGTTCGCCGCTTCTACGAGTCGAAGGTGCCGATGGGGCGGGGGTGCCGGGTCGAAGACGTTCTGCGGGCGATCCTGTACCTCGTCGAACAGCAGTACGAGACCGGGCAGGCGCTCCCCGTCACGGGCGGCCAGGTCATGGTGCACTGACTTGAACGATCGCCCCGCCCAACCCCCCTGCGGCACGGGAATTGCGCGAGATCGCTCGGCCGAGATCGCGGGCCGCACCCACCACCCAGACTTCGGCGCCGCCGATAGGCGGTATCTTTCAGAAGCTGGGTTCGGCGTCGTGGCCGCCCGCTTCGCCGAGCGCTCGGCTTGTGAGAGGACCTTGCGTTGAACATGCAGCTTTCCCTTCCCACCACTCAGTACGCCATCCAACTCGTCGGCCCCGGCGAACTCCGGCTCACCACCGACAAGCCCGTCGCCAAACCAGGCCCGTACCATATCCTCGCCAGAACGGAGGCGGTCGGTTTGTGCTTCTCGGACATGAAGCTGCTGAAGCAGTTCGACCAGCACGTCCGGAAGGCGGCGGTCGTCGGCGGAATCGAAGAGTGGATCCTCAAGGAGATTCCTAGCTACGTTCCGAGCAAGAAGCCGACCGTTCCCGGGCACGAGGTCGTCGTTCGGATCGTCGAGGTCGGCGAGAGGGTTCGATTCTACAAGCCGGGCGAGCGCTGGCTGCTTCAGCCAGACTTCCGCTCCCTCAAGACGCCCGGGTCCAACGCGGCGGCCGGCTACAATTTCGAGGGCGCCCTCCAGGAGTACGTGGTTTTCGACGAGCGGGTGCTCGGCGACCCGCAAAAGGACGGGTGCTACATGATTCCGGCGCCCGAAAACCTGGGATCGTCGGCCGTCGCCTTGGTCGAGCCGTGGGCGTGCGTCGAAAACTCGTACGTTTCGTACGAGAGGCAAAAGCCCAAAACGGGCGGGCGCATGCTGGTCGTCGCCCGACGGGGAGCCTTCCCCGAGCAGTACGAGTTCAAGCTCGGCCGAGCGGAAAAGACGCTCGGCGAAGACGACGACCTGACTGCCCTCATCGACGACTCGTACGACGACATCGTGTACTTCGGGCACGACCCGCACATCATCGAGGTCCTCTCCGACAAGCTCGCCAAGGGCGGCATCATCAACATCGTGACCGGGGGCCGCGCGATCGGCCGTCCCGTGAACATCGGCGTCGGACGCATCCACTACGGGGGGACCCGATGGGTCGGCACCACCGGCAACGACCCGATGGAGTCGTACCTGATGATTCCGCAGACCGGGGAGATCCGGGCCCGCGACCGGATTCTCATCGTCGGAGCGGGAGGACCGATGGGGCAGATGCACGTCATCCGCAACCTCTGCTCCGGCTTGCCCGGGATCGGGGTGGTCGCGACCGACCTCGACGACTCCCGCCTCGAGGCCCTTCGGCGCAAAGTCGGGCAAGTCGCCCCTCAGGCCGACTTCTCGGCCGTCAACACCGCGAAAGAGGATGTCGAGGGCTTCTTCAGCTACATCACGCTGATGGCGCCGGTGCCCGAGCTTCTCGCCGACGCCGTGCGTCGCGCCGCACCGGGAGGCATCGTCAATCTCTTCGCCGGCATCCCCGCCCCGGTCAAGCACCCGCTCGACCTCGACGCCCTCATCGAGAAGCAGGTGTTCGTCTTCGGAACGAGCGGTTCCGAGACGCGGGACATGCGGATCGTGCTCCAGAAGCTCGTCGAGGGCAAGCTCGATACCGACACCTCGGTCGGTGCGGTCGCCGGAATGGCGGGAGCAGAAGCGGGCCTCAAGGCGGTCGAGGACCGCACCGTCGACGGCAAGATCGTCGTCTACCCCATGCTCCACAACCTGCCCCTCACCCTGCTTTCCGAACTCCCGGAGAAGTACCCGACGGTCGCCGCCAAGCTGGACGGAGGAAACTGGACTCCCGAAGCGGAAAGGGAACTTCTCTCCGTCGCTTCCGGATAGCGCCATGTCTCCGCAAGCAGCGCCCGAATCGACCTCTTCGGCTCATCTCGGTCGTCGGATCGAGGGCCGGAAATGAGGCGGGCGGTCCACTTCGGTGCCGGCAACATCGGCCGAGGCTTCTTGGGCCAGCTGTACTTCGAGTCGGGTTTTGAGACGACGTTCGTCGACGTCTCCGAGAAGCTCATCGAGGAGATCAACCGCCGCGGCCAGTACCCGATCCGCCTGGTCGCCGAGTTCACGAAGACGATCACGGTCGGCCATGTGCGCGCCGTACACGCCGACGACACGGCCGCCGTCGCCGAGGCGGTCGCGAAAGCCGACATCGCCTCGACCGCCGTCGGAGTCAACGTCCTCGGGAACGTGGCGCCGCCGCTGGCCGCCGGTCTGGTGAAGAGGTTCGAGACCCGGCCGGGCAAGACGCTGGACGTGCTGATCTGCGAGAACCTCCTGCACGGTTCCGACTTTCTGAGGGAGCGCGTTCGGGCCCTGCTCGAGCCGAAGTGGCACGAAGACCTGGCCCGGAGGGTCGGTTTCGTCGAAGCGAGCATCGGTCGGATGGTGCCGATCATGACGCCCGAGCAGATGGCGGAAGATCCGTTGCTGGTCTGCGTCGAGCCCTACTGCGAACTGCCGGTCGATCGGGACGGCTTTCGCGGGATGGTGCCGCCCATCCGGAATCTCCACCCGAAACCGAACTTTCAGGCGTACGTCGAGCGGAAGCTCTTTGTCCACAACTGCGGGCACGCCGCCGCCGCCTATCTCGGACACCTGCGCGGCCACGAGTACATATGGGAAGCGATGGCCGACGACGCCGTCCGCCACGAGGTGTCGGCGACGATGGGAGAGACCTGTGCGGCCCTGCAGAGACGCTACGGTCTGCCGGAATCGGATCTCCGCGACCACGCCGCCGACCTCGCCGCCCGATTCGCCAACCGGGCTCTCGGCGACCAGATCGCCCGCGTCGGCGCCGACCCGGTCCGCAAGCTCGGGCGCGCCGACCGCCTCATCGGGGCGATGGCTCTGTGTCGGAGCGAAGAAGTCGAGTGCCCGCACGTGGCGATGGTCGCGGCGGCCGCCCTGCGCTTCGATCCCCCCGGAGACCCGACCGCCCGGCGGGTCCGCGAACTGGTGGCCGAACGAGGGGTTCGCGGTGCCATCCTCGCCCTCTCCGGGCTTCCGGATGACTCTCCCCTGGTGCAGGCCGTGGTCGAGGCAGACCGCCGACTCGACATCTGGTTGGGCTCGGTCTGATCGGAGCCCCCTCTTTCCGCCCACAAAGCCGTTTTCGGCCCGAGGCCACGGGTAGTCTCCCAGCATGACTTGGTTGCGCGTTGTCGTTGTCGTTTACGGCGTGATCAACATCCTTGGAGGCTTGATGGGATTCCTCGCTTCCGGGAGCGTGGCCTCCCTGGTCGTCGGGGTGCTGTCGGGCCTGCTGTTGATCGGGGCCGGCGCCATCGCCGGTCCGAAGCCCGCTCTGGGCTACCGGGCGGCCGGAATCCTCACCCTGCTGCTGGTTGCGTTCTGGATCTATCGGATCGGTGTCGTCGTGGGTCAGGATAAGTCGCCCATGATGGCGGTCATGAACCTGGTCCTCGCCGCGGCCGTGTTTCTGGCCCTCGGTTTGGGCCACTTGATGGCGGTCCGCAAGCGCAAGTCGGAGGAACCGGGTCCCACCGAAGTCGGCGGCTGAGACGAGCGGTTTCCGGAACCGCGTGCTCGGCGTGCTTCGGCGCGAACAGGCCAAGTTTCGGCGGCAATCATGTCCGTTCGACCCGGCAGGGCGTTGGGCAACCTGCCTAAAATGATCAGCAAGGCGCGCTTTGGAAGATCTTCTTCGACCGATCACGGGACTTGGGATCCGCTCGACCGAGACGTTGGTCAACGTTCTCGACATCTTCCTGGTGTCTTTCGTCTGCTATCGGTTGCTCGCCCTCATCCGCGGATCTCGGGCCTGGCGGATCGTTCTCGGCGTGATCGGATTCGTCATCCTGCTCGGCGCGAGCCGCGTTCTCGGTCTGAACACACTGAACTGGATCCTCGACAAGGCCACCCTGCTGCTGCCGGTCGCCGTCGTCATCCTTCTCCTTCCGGAGCTGAGGCAGGCTCTCGAAGGCCTCGGCAAGGTCGGCTTGTGGTCGGAAAAGATCGTCGGCATCGAGTCCACCATCGAGGCCCAGACCGTCGAAGAGCTCGTCGCGGCCAGCGCCGAGCTCGCGGCGGCCCGGACGGGCGCCCTCGTCGTGATCGAGAGAGGAGTCCAACTCAACGACATCGTGGGAAACGGCGTTCCCGTCGAGGCCCGAGTCAGTGCGCCCCTGATCGGTTCCATCTTCTACGGGAGCAACCCGCTTCACGACGGTGCCGCCGTCATCCGCAACGACCGGATCGTCGCAGCGGCGTGCCGGCTGCCGCTGAGCGAGAATCCCAGGCTGGACCCCGCGCTGCACATGCGCCACCGCGCCGCGATCGGGGTCACGGAAGCGTTCGACTGCGTCTGCGTCGTCGTGAGCGAAGAGCGGGGGACCATCAGCGTCGCGTACGAGGGCAAGCTCTTGTCGAGACTGTCTCCTCAGCAGCTTCGCGAAGAGTTGAACCGGTTGCTGAGGCATGAGACGAAGGAAGACGGGCCCTCGCGCCAGCGTCGGCGGCCTCGGAACGGGCGGACTTCCGAAGACTCGGCGCCGAAGCCTCCGGCGCCGGAAGCCGAGAAGGAGGTGCTCTCTGAAGAAAAGGTCGTTTAGCCAAGACCTCGGACTGAAGCTTATCTCCCTTCTCGTGGGGGTCTCGCTGTTCGTGTACGTTCAGTCGCTCGAACTGGCGAAGCGCACGCACACCGTGACCGCTCCCGTGCTCCCGATCAACCTGGGCGAGGATGTTGTGGTGGCCGACATACCCGCCTCGGTGACGATGACGATGCGGGCACCGGTCGACGCGTTCGACCGGATCGACCTGACCACGCTCCGACCGCGCCTGTTCGTCGATCTCACGAACGCTTCGGCCGGGGTCAAGGAGTACCGAACCGTACCCGACGTGCCGGCCAACGTCCGCCAGTTCGAGTGGGACTTCCCCCGAACGCTGGAGGTCCAGCTCGAGGCCGTGCGCCGCGTGGAGCGCCCGGTCGAGGTCGTGCCCACCGGCGAACCTCGTTCGGGTTTCGAGTTCGGAAACTCGAGCGTCGAGCCCGAGACGGTGACCGTGCGCGGGGCAGAAAGCCAAGTCGCCCGCATCCGGACCGTGCGCGTCCTGCTCAACCTGAGCGACGAACGGTCGTCTCAGAGCCGACGGCAGACGGTCGAAGTTCTCGACGCGGAGGGCAGACCGTTGCGGGTGGACGTGTTCCCTCAGGAGGTCACGGTGACGTGGGCCCTGATGCCCGCCGAGCCTCGCTGGAGCATGATCGTCTCACCCGTCTTCACCGGCCAGCCGGAACCCGGATTCCGGATCGCGGGCTATGTCGTCAACCCGCCCGCCGTCATGGTCCGCGGAGACCGCGGCAATCGCGCCGAAGTCGGCTCCCTCGACACCGAAACCATCTCGCTCGAAGGGCTGAATGCGACCGTGAATCGGACCGTTCGTCTCCGGATTCCGGAAGGCCTTCGGGCCAGCGAGCGGACGGTCAACGTCCGGATATTGGTCGAGCCGATGCCGATTCCCCAACCGCAGCCCGCACCGGGCGCGCCCCCCGCGACGGTCCCGGCGAATCCGCCGCCCCCCGCCGAGACGCGATGACCGAAATTCGGCCGATTCGCGGTGACGAGGCGGAGACGTTTCTCCGACTGCTGTGCGACGTCTTCGAACTCGACTTCAACCGAGCGCACGGCGTGTTCTTCAACGAGCCGATGTTCGATCTTCAGTCGAAGTGGGCCCTGTTCGACCGAGGCCGCATGGTCTCCATCCTCACGACGGTTCCTCTTAGCTTCGGCTGGGGAGACGCGATCGGCATCGCGGGAGTGGCGACCGCCCCGCCGGAACGAGGCAAGGGTCGGGCCGGCGCGCTGGTTCGGTTCGTCGTTCAGAACGCCTTCGACCTCGGGTGTCGCAGCGCCTACCTCTTTGCGCGGCAGACCGCGGTCTACGAGCGCGTGGGCTTCGAGGTGATCGACCGCGTCGTGCGGGCGCCGCTGATCGGGTG
>JBDNCL010000037.1:0-16918 GCA_046719655.1 Fimbriimonadaceae bacterium | reverse complement strand
CTGGGGATCGCTCGGGGCCGCCGTCCAGAGCTGCTTCGTCATGCTCACGCTCGAGGGGTGGGTCGATCTTCAGGACCGGGTTTCGGAAGCCGCACCGTGGGCATGGCTTTACTTCAGCAGCTTCATCATCGTCGCCGTGTTCGTGGTGGTGAACCTCTTTATCGCCGTCGTTCTCAACAACATGGACAAGGCCAGGCACGAGGAACTGAGGACGATCGGGCAGGGCACGGACGAGGAAAAGATCCGGCAAGCCATTCAGGAGATCAGGGATCAGCTCGAGAAGCTGGAGGCGCTGGCCGAGAAGATCGGCGACGGCAAGGCCTGACCTCGCCCCGTCCCATCGGCTCCGGACCGATCCCGTCTACGGCGAAAGTTCGTCCGAGATCGGGTAGCTGCCGAGGATCGTGGTTTCCAGAGCCGCTTCGCGGAGGTTCTCGATCGCCCGCTTGAGGGACTCGTCGCTCCGGTGGCCGGCGCAGTCGGCGTAGAAGATGTATTCGAACCCGGCCCGCTGAGCCGGGCGGGACTCGATCATCGTCAGGTTGACGCCCTCCTTGTCGAAGGCTCCGAGAGCCCGGTAAAGCTCGCCGGGTCGGTTCCGGAGGTTGAACATGAGGCTCGTTTTGTCTCGTCCCGTCTTGGCCGGTTCGTTGTAGCCCACCACGATGAACCGGGTCCGGTTGTGGGGGTTGTCTTCGATGTGTTCGACGAGGATAGGGATCCCGATCATCTCGGCGGCGAGGTGGTTGGCGATCGCCGCCCCGTTCGGATCTTCGAGCGCCCTCTGGGCGGCGGCGGCGGTCGGAACCGACTCGACGATCTGGGCTTTCGGGAGGTTGGCCCGAAGCCATCGTTTGCACTGGTTGGCAGGTTGGGGGCCGGCGTAGACCCGATGGATCGAGTCGAGATCGCCCGCCGTCGACAGCAGGTGGTGGTGGATGGGGATGAACGTCTCGGCGCAGACCTTGACGTTGGTCTGAGGGAACATGTCGAGCGTTTCGGGGACGACGCCGGCGGCCGAGTTCTCGATCGGGACGACGCCGTAGTCGGCGTTCCCGTGCTCGACGGCGAGAAAGACGTCCGGAATGGAGTCTTGGGCGGTGTAGCCGGAGCTGGAGCCGAACGTTCGGAGCGCGGCCATGTGGGTGAAGGTGCCCGGGGGACCCCAGTAGGCGATCTGGAGCTGGCGCTCGGCGGCGCGGGCGGCGCTGATGATCTCCCGAAAGATGGCGACCAGCTGGCGGGTCTGAAGCGGACCGGGATTCCGGTCGGCCAGCTTCTCGTAGATGGCGCGCTCCCGCTCGGGGGTGAAGAACGGCTTTTGGTCCGACTCCTTGAGCTTCCCGATTTCGATGGCGAGAGCCGCACGGCGGTTGAGCAGATCGACCAGAGTGGCGTCGATCGTGTCGATGTCGATGCGGACGTCGTCGACGGTGCGTTTGCAGTCTGCCATGGCTTCAGGTCCCGGTCCGATCCCGGTCCGAAACCCGATTATGACGTCTGACGACCCATCCCCTTGGGGAACGGGGCGCCCGAGGCGGCGGCCGGGGAAACCCTTTCGTTCAGGAGACCGGCCTTTTCCAGGCGCTTCTCGGCCAGCTCGGCCGAGATGAGCACCATCGGCAGGCCGTTTCCGGGGACGGTGCTGGCACCCACGAAGGTGACGGCCGGGTTCTTTCGGCACCGGTTCGACGGCCGGAAGAACGCGCTCTGGAGGAAGTGGTGGCTGAGGCCGAAGGCGGCGCCGCGGTCGAGGTTGAGGTCGCGGGCCCAGTCGATCGGCGAGTAGTCGGCCTCGGCCGCGATCCGGTTGCGGTCGAAGCCGACCTCCGACTCGAGCCGGGTCAGCGCCGCCTCCCGGAGGGCATCCGCGTCCTGTCGGGTGAACGGCCGGTCCAGATTCGCGCACGGGATGAGCAGGTACAGGTTTTCGCGGCCCGCCGGGGCGTGGGAGGGTTCGGAGCGACCGGAGATGCACGCGTAGAAGGCGGGGTCCTTCGGCACCTGGTTCCAGTGGAAGATCGCGTCGAGGTTGCCCTTGAAGTCGGGCCCGAAGAACACGTTGTGGTGCAGCAGATCGGGCAGCCGTCCGTCGTAGTCGAAGTACAGCATGTAGGCCGAGCAGGAGTAGGTTCGGCGGGATCGGCGTCCGGTCCGGCGGGCCACCTCGTCCCCGGACAGGTCGGCCCCCGGCTCGTCCGTTCCACCCAGAAGCACCCGCTCGGCGTAGGGCAGGTCGGCGTTCAGGATGATGCCGTCCGCCTCGATCCGTTCGCCGGACCGGAGAATGGCGGTGCGTCCCTCGATGCGGGCCACCGGGCTGTTCAGACGGATTTCGGCGCCGCGCGCTTCGGCGAGACGGGCGATCGAGCGGCCGATCTCGACCATTCCGCCTTTCGGGAAGAAGATGCCCTCGCCGTACTCCATGTGGGTGAGCACGGCGTACACCCACGGCGCGTCGTACGGGCTCAGGCCCAGATACATCGTCTGGAAGCTGAACAACATCCGCAGCCGCGGGTCGCGCACGTACTGGGCCACGCGCCGGGCAAGGTTGGCGAGCATGCGGTGCCTGGCCACCATGATCAACTGCTTCGGGCCGAAGAAGTCCAGCGGCGAGTCGAAGTTCTTGCGGACGAAGTTCGGGATGGAGTCCTCGTAAAGGGCCTTCAGGTCGGGAAGGAGACGCCGGAAACCGGCCTCGTCTCGGGCTCCCGACAGGGCGCGGATTCGGGCCGCCATCGCGTCCACGTCGGTCGTTCCGTCGAGACGGGTTCCGTCCGCGTAGAAAACTCGGTAGCTGGGGTCGCAGAGCTTGGGGGCCAGAACCTCGTCCAGGTCTTCACCGACGTCGGCGAAAAGCTTTCGGAACGGGTCCATCATCATCATCAGGGTCGGACCCGCGTCGAAGGTGCACCGACCGACCTGGATGCGGCGGTTGCGGCCGCCGACCTGGTCCGTCTTTTCGAGAACGGTGACCTTGTGCCCGCGGTGGGACAGGCGGAGGGCGACGGCCAATCCGCCCAAACCGGCCCCGACGACGACGAAATGCCGCTGAGTCACATCCGAACTCTACCGGTCGCGAAGCTCGGAAGTCGGCGCGGGGGAGTCTCGGGCAAACTCAAGACCTAGCCGGCCGGCCCGATCAGGCCCATTCCCAGCACCAGGGTCAGGTGTCCGGCCAGAACGACGCCGGGCTCGCGGGCCGAGGCTCGGTACGCGCCGACGGCGTGGAGGACGCTCCCGGCCACGAGGCTCGTCGCCACCCAACCCACCGCGTTCATGAGCGGGGCGCCCAAAACGGGCCCGCCGATCGGCCAGGTCGGATCGAGCCAGACCCAGTAGCCGAGCACGTCCGTCATCACGGGCTCCATCGGTACGTCGAGGGCGGCGGCGAGAAGGGCGCCGCCGGGAACGACCCAAAGCGGCGGCCGCGAACCGGTCCCGTCCCGCCCCTGGGCCAGTCGGGAGACGACCAGGTAGGCCGACCCGGCCATCAAAAACCAGGCGAACGGCAACAGGAGCGGGAAGAAGTGGCCGCCCGGCAACGGAACGGTGGGGAACCACGCGTCGGTATACGCGTATCGGCCGAACGGAAGACCGGTGTACAGGCCGGCGATCTCGGACGCGGCGCCGACGGTCAGGACGAAGGCGCCCGCGGCCAGGGCGCGCTTCGGACCGATCGCCTGCCACACGGGCGCGAACGCGGCCGCGAATCCGGTGAGGAGGGTGAGAGCGGCGGCGACGGGCGCGATCGGCCCGGGGTCGAGTCCGGTCAGGCGCGAGACGGCCGACCCGGCGAGCGAAAACGCGACGAGCCCGAGATAGACCTTGCCGAGCCGAGACAGCTTGCCCAAGACTTCTAAGCATGTCCCATGGCGCCCGGGGGGCGGCCGGGATTAGGGCTCCTGTCTCCGGCCGGCGTCGTCAGAATGTGGACAGTCCGCGCCCCGTGATCCTCTCCAGCGCCTCGACGTACTTCGCCCGCGTCCGCTCCACCACGTCGTCGGGCAGGGCCGGTCCGGGCGGGTTCTTGTCCCAACCGATGGATTCGAGGTAGTCGCGCACGAACTGCTTGTCGTAGCTCGGTTGGCTGCGGCCCGGCTGGTAGGCGTCGGCGGGCCAGAAGCGGGACGAGTCGGGGGTGAGGGCTTCGTCGATCCAGACGAGGCCGTCGTCGGTCTCGCCGAATTCGAACTTGGTGTCGGCGAGAAGGATGCCGCGGGTGGCGGCGTATCGGGCGGCGAGCGCGTAGAGGCGCAGAGTCCACTCGCGGAGCCGTTCGGCCGTGTCGCGCCCGACGATGTCGACCATCTGGGCGAACGAGATGTTCTCGTCGTGTCCGGTTTCGGCTTTCGTGGCCGGGGTGAAGATCGGTTCGGGCAGGCGGTCGCTCTCGACCATTCCCGGCGGCAGCGAGATCCCGCAAACCTCCGGCCCTTCGGTCTGGTACGCCTTGAGGAGCGATCCGCAGATATAGCCCCGAGCGACGCATTCGACCGGAAGCGGACGGCACTTTCGGGCCAGAGTCGTTCGGCCGGCGAGGTCCGGCGTCCAGCCCGGAATCAGGCCGGACAGTTCGCGATCGTCCACCGAAACCACGTGGTTCGGGCACACGTCCGCCAGACGCTCGAACCAGAACGCGCTCATCCGAGTGAGCACGCGTCCCTTGTCGGGAATTCCGTTCGCCATGACGACGTCGAACGCGGAGATCCGGTCGGTCGCGACGATCGCAAGCCGGTCGCCGAGGTCGTACACCTCCCGGACTTTTCCCACTTTCGGGGGCGGCAGGTCGGGCAGAGACGTCGACATGAGGGCAGGCATGCTTCGATTATGGGTCCGCCGCTCGGTCCGACGGATTCTGGGGCCGATTCCGGGGAGACCGGTCTCGGAAGGTAGGATTCGGCCGTGCCCGAATCTCCCGAAAGCCCGCCGAGGCTGCGCTGGCGCGAGTTCTTCGACTCCCACGCCCCCCATTACGACAAGAACGAGTTCACAAAGTGGACGGCGACCGAGGTCAGCTTCTTGATCGAAAAGCTCCAGCTCGAGCCCGGCCAACACCTCGTGGACATCGGTTGCGGGACGGGCCGGCACGCGGTGGAGTTCGCTCGTCGCGGATTTCGGGTGACCGGGGTGGACCTTTCGGCCGGGATGCTGGATCAAGCTCGTCAAAAGGCGGAAGCGGCGGGCGTCGATGTCGAGTTCGTTCACGCCGACGCGCGGGAGTTCGTGCGCGAGGCGGCGTTCGATGCCGCAATCTGCCTGTGCGAAGGGGGCCTCGGGCTGGCCGACTTCGACGTCGACCCCCTCTCCCACGACCTGGCCATCCTGCAAAACGTGTTCGCCGACCTCCGACCGGGGTCGCCGTTCGCGATCACGGCCCTGAACGGTTTTTCGGTCATCCGGCGCATGACGGACGACCACGTCAAAGCGGGCGCCTTCGACCCGGCGACCATGATGGCGCAGTACCTCGACGAGTGGGACCTGCCGGAAGGAAAGCGGAAGATCGTCATCCGGGAGCGCCTGTTCATCCCGCCCGAATTCGTCGCGATCTTGCGTCACGTCGGATTCGAGGTTCGGCACGTGTGGGGCGGCACGGCGGGCGAGTGGGGCGTGCGACCCGTGAAGTTGGACGAGATCGAGGCGATGTACATCTGCCGGAAGCCGTGAACGCCGGTTGCCGGGCGGCGACGCGCACCGACCGAAAGGGAAGGCGGCGAGTCTCTCGAAATCACTCGTCATGCTCGGCGCGATCGGAATCGTTCTCGCGACCTTTATTCCGAATGATCGACCGAACGTCGACGCCTACACGCGGTCGGTCGGCGAAGAGATTCGGCGACCGCATACGGCCCCGTTTCCGACCGGGTTGGACGACCTTGCCGTGACCGGGGTCCCCGAGCTCGCGGATCGCGAGAGGCGGGCCGACGCCCTCCGGGTCCGGGTGCGCCGACGCAACCCGACTCCGTATGCGGTGCAGATCCGGACGCCGAAGAACACGCTCCCGATCCGGAAGGGGGATGTGATTTTTGCGTCGCTCCGGGTGCGGTGCCCGGAAAGCGGGCACGAGTCGGGCGAGGGGATGGTCGCCAGCTACCTTCAGCTCGGCGTTCCGCCCTGGAACTCGCAGGGCGCGATCCAGGGTTCGGTGGGCCGGTCGGCGCGCACCATGGTGGCCGCCTTCGCCTCGAACAACGAGTTTGCGGTCGGCGAGGCCGAGTTCACGATCCACATCGGCTCGCAGGCCCAGGTTCTCGAGATCGAAGGGTTGGCGATTCTGAACCTCGGGCCGAACGTTCCGATCGCCGAGCTTCCGCGAAACCGGGTCTCGTACCCCGGGATGGCTCCGAACGCCCCTTGGCGAAAGGAGGCGGCGTCCCGCATCGACCGGTACCGCAAGGCGGACCTGACCGTGACCGTCCGCGACGCGAGGGGTCGCCCGGTGTCGGGGGCGGAAGTCCGGGTTCGGATGAAGAAGCACGCGTACGAGTTCGGCAGTTTCGTCGAGCACATGCTGATCGAGCCGGGTCCGAACGGGGACCGCTACCGGGCCCACTTCCTGGCCAACTACAACAAGGCGACGGTCCCGATGTACTGGGCGGACTGGGGGTGGCCCGACAACCGGGCGAACTACCTCCGGTACGCCGAGTGGATGCAGGAGAAGGGGATTCCCACCAAGGCGCATGTGCTCCTGTACCCCGGCTTCGACCGATTCATGCCGACTCGGCTCACGGCCCTCAAGAGCGACCCGCCCGCGCTGCGGCGGGAGATCATGGCCCACATCGAAGAGATCCTGAACGAAACCCGTCGGTTCGACTTCGTGTCTTGGGACATCGTCAACGAAACCCGGGATCTGCGCGAGCTCCCCAAAATCCTCGGGAACGAGTTCTTCGCCCAAGTGTTCCAGCGGGCGCACGAGATCGATCCGCGTCCGGTGTTCTACATCAACGAGTACGCGATCCTCGAGAACGGGGGGATGACGGAGAACAACCAGGACATCTATCTGGCGACCATCCGGCAGCTCCTCTCTCAGGGAGCGCCCCTCGAGGGGATCGGGATCCAGGGGCATTTCGGGGAGACCCTGACTTCGCCGGAGCAGATATGGAAGATCCTCGACCGATTCGCCGTGTTCGGGCTGCCGATTCAGACCACGGAATTCGACATCGTGACCCGGGACGAAGAGGCGCAGGCGGCCTACCTGCGCGACTACTTCACGGCGTTCTTTGCCCACCCGGCCACGACCGGAATCACAAAGTGGGGTTTTTACGAGGGCACGATGTGGCAGCCGCTCGGGGCGATGGTGCGGACGGACTGGACGCTCAAGCCGGCGGGCGAGGCGTACCGCGACCTGATCTTCCGAGACTGGTGGACGAACGCCGATCTTCGGTCGGATCGAAATGGTCGGGCGACCGTTCGGGGCTTCAAAGGGGAGTACGAGGTCGAGGTGCTTTCGGCGGGAAGGCGGGCGGTGCGGTCGGTACCGCTGTCGGGGCCGACGACGGTCGACATACGGCTCGGATCTGGCCGCGATGTACGGGAATCCGACCCATCGGGGCGGCTGACCGGAACGGGGTGCCTCCCCCGCCCGTAAAAACACCGTATGATCGCATCTGTTTTGGCCGCCGTCGTGGTCGGTAGTCCGGCCATCCCGCAGAACGTCCGGGTCGAGTACACCGGTATCCCCACTCTGACCCGCAACGGAGTCCCGGTGCCGGGGGTCCGGGTGGTGACGCACAGCGCGACCGCCGAACTGATCGGGGACCGGGTCCGGTTTGTCAGCACCACCCAGTTCCGCAACGACACCCGCGAGCCTCAGCCGGTCGACATCACGATTCCACGCCGGGGTCACGCCCCGCTCGAGGTAGTCCCGACCCGGGGCCGGCGCCCCGCGAACCTGCCGGCGACCGTGGTCCAGCCGCCGTTGCCCAATTTCGGGGTCGTCGCCCGATGGGACCAGACCGCGCTGTCTCTGGTTCCGGCGGGGGCGACCCGAACGACGGTGGGACGGGACGTCAGCCAGCACATGACGAACGATCTTCGGGCGACGGCGACCATGGTGGCCACCGGGACGCACGCGCTGCGCATCGAGACGACGGTGCCGGTCGGGTCCGGGGGCCTGGACGGGAAGATGCGGTTCGTCGGGTACCTCGACTCCCAGACCACGCCGATCGGCCAGTACAACTTCGCGTTCCGCTACCCGCAGGAGGGGAGCGTGTTCGGTCTGCCGAGCATTTCGTTCGACGAGCGCCGATGGCAAGTCGGGGACCGAGGCGCGTTCATCCAGCGCAACAACTACACGCCCGCCAACTCGGTGATCCTCTTCTCGTTCTACCCCGGCGGATTCGACCCGATCGGCCGGTAGGTCGGCACGCTCCGGCGGGCGGGGGCGTTCTTCATCGGAACGACCCTGCCCGGGATCGAGCGTCGGTCGGGGTTAAAACCCGCGCGGCGTAAAGCTGGTGCCGCACCCGCAGCTTCGGGCCGCATTGGGGTTTTCCAAGCGGAACCCGCCGCCGATCAGGTTGCCGGTGAACACGAGGGTGGACCCGGCCAGGAACTTGGCCGACTTGCGGTCGACGACGACCTTGACCCCGTCCATCTCCCGCACCGAGTCGATCGCCATGAGCTTGTCGTCGAGTTTAAATACGTACTCGAAACCCGAACACCCTCCGCCCTTGACGCCGACGCGGAGAAAGGCTCCAGGCCGCCCGTCCTTTTGGAGGAGGCGCTTGACCTGAGCCAGGGCCTCGGGGGTGACGGCGATCGGAAACGCGTCCGCTTCTTCGGTTGTCACGACGTTCTCCGACATGATTCGATTTTACTTCGTCGCCAGCGGCGTCCATCCCGAACACTTCGGGACCCGTCCCAGCATCTCGGGGTTGGTGGCGGGGACGCCGAGCTCCCGGTCGGCTCGGGAGATGAGGTCGGCCAGCGTCATCTGGGAGACGATGCCGTCGACCGCGGCCTGGATGTCGTCCCACACGAAGCGGACGGTGCACTTGCCTTTGTGGACGCACTGGGTCACGAGTCCGCTGTGCCGCTCGCAGAAACCGGCCTCGTACAGGCGCCCGCCCAGGGCGGCGAGGACGTCGCCGACGATGATTTCGCTGGCCGGACGGGACAGCATGTAGCCGCCGGTGTGTCCGCGGTGGCTCTTGGTGAACCCAGCCCTCCGCAGGATCATCAGCAGCTTGGCGACGTGGGGTTCGCTGAGCTGCTCGGCGGCCGCGATTTCGGGGATCGTGACCGTCATCCCTTCCGGGGTCCGGGCGATGACCAGGAGGCATCGCAGTCCGTACTCTTCCTGTGCGCTAAACTTCATCGGCTCGATTCCGTTGTACTCGATTTCGCCCAAGCGTGCCGTGGCCGGCAATCGGACGTTCCTAGAGAAGACCCAGCATCAGCTTCACTTCGTCGGACACCCGGTCGAGGCTGAAGGGGGGATCCCAGGTCAGCTCGACCTTGGCGTCTCGGACCCCGGGCACAAACTTCACTCTTTCTTCGACTTCGCCGGGGAGCGTTCCTGCCACCGGGCAGGCAGGCGAAGTCAGGGTCATCACGATGTCCACGAAGGCGTCGTCCGAAACGATCACGTCGTAGACGAGCCCGAGATCGTAGATGTTGACCGGAATTTCCGGGTCGTAGACCGTGCGCAACGCCTCGACGACTTCGGCCTCGAGGAGGTTTTTCTGAATCGGATTGAGCGTCGGGGTCGGCGTCTCGTCCGGCGAAGGGTCGACGGGTTTCGGCATGGCAGAATTATGAACCCTGGGCTCCGGCCCGACTATTCGGTCGTCACCTTGGCCAAGCCGCCGGCGAGGGCGGCTTCCAGGGCGTGCCAGGGCAGGGTTGCGCACTTGACGCGGACGGGATAGTCGCAGACGCCCGACAGAGCCGCGAGCTCTCCGAGTTCGTCCTCGTCGGGCTCGGCTTGGCCGAGCGCGACGCTCCGGAACTTCCGGAAGAGCTCCTCGACTTCGGAAACGGGGCGGCCGCGTACGGCTTCCGTCATCATCGAGGCGGAGGCGGTCGAGATGGCGCACCCCGAACCCTCGAATCGGGCCTCCTCGATCACGCCGTTTTCGACGCGGAGGTAGACCGTGACCTCGTCTCCGCAGAGCGGGTTGTGGCCGACCGCCTGGTGGCTGACCACGGGGAGGCGGCCCACGTTGCGGGGTCGTCGGTTGTGATCGAGAATCACCTCCTGGTAGAGGTCGCGAAGATCGTTCAAGCCATCAACTCCTGAGCCTTCCGCACCGCCTCGCCGAGTCGGTCGAGCTCGTCGGGCGTGTTGTAGACCGCGATCGAGGCTCGGGCCGTGGCCGGGATCCCGAACCTCTTCATCAGGGGCATCGTGCAGTGGTGCCCGGCCCGGATGGCGACTCCTTGGTTGTCGAGGATCGTTCCGAGATCGTGCGGGTGGATGCCGTCGACGACGAAGCTCAGCACGCTCGTCTTGTCGGGGGCGGTGCCGACGATGCGCACGCCGGGGATCGAACGAAGGACTTCCGTTCCGTATTCGGTCAGGGCCCTTTCGTGTTGGGCGATCCGGTCGCGTCCGAGACCGAGGATGAAGTCGATCGCCGCTCCCAAACCGACGACGCCGGCCACGTTCGGAGTCCCGGCCTCGAACTTGTTCGGCAGATCGGCGTAGGTCGTGCCTTCGAAGCTGACGGTTCGGATCATGTCGCCGCCGCCCTGGTAGGGGGGGATCGACCGAAGGATCTCCTTCTTGCCGTACAGGACGCCCACCCCGGTCGGGGCGTACATCTTGTGGCAGCTGAGGGTGTAGAAGTCGGCGTCGATGGCCTGGACGTCGATCGCCTCGTGGGGGCCGGCCTGGGCGCCGTCGATCAGCACGGTAGCCCCGGCCCGGTGGGCCATGGCCGCCATTTCCGCCACCGGATTGATGGTGCCGAGAGCGTTGCTCACGTGGACGATGCCGACCAGCTTGGTCCGCTCGTTCAGCAAAGACGCGTACGCGTCCAAGTCGAGAACGCCCTCGTCCGAAACGGGAACAATCCGAATGGTCGCTCCCGCCTGCTCGGCCGCCATCTGCCACGGCACGATGTTCGAGTGGTGCTCCATGTGGCTGAGCACGATCTCGTCGCCCGGCTTCAGGTTCGCGCGTCCCCAACTCGACGCGACGAGGTTGATGCTTTCGGTGCAACCCTTGGTAAAGATGATCTCGGCGGTTTCGCGCGCGTTCAGGAAGGAGCGGACCTTCTCCCGGACCTCTTCGTACAGGGACGTCGCGCGCTGGCTGAGGGTATGGACGCCGCGGTGGATGTTCGAGTTGTCGGACTCGTAAAACCGTTGCATGGCGTCCAGGACCATCCGGGGTTTGTGGGACGTCGCCGCGTTGTCGAGGTAGACGAGACGCTTGCCTCGGATCTCTTGGTGAAGGGCGGGAAACTCCGACCGAAGCTGGACGACGTCGAGAACTTCTTCGGAGGTCTTCGTCAGGGTGCTCATCGATTGGACCTCATGCATAGTCTACGTCGTCGTCATCCTTACGATGCGGGCTGGTCCCATATTGCACAAAAGTTGCAACAAGAAACCTCGTCGGGCGCAACCTCCTCGCCGACGGTTCAGTCTCCGCGGCCGGCGCAGAAGGCGAAGAGGGCCGCCCACTCCCGCCGCTGCATGTCCACGAGGTCGGCCGGGTTCTCGCGGTGGCGTCGTCGGCACGCTTCGACGAATCCTCTCGGGTCGTAGCCCTCGATCTGGTCCCAGACCGGGTGGCTTGCGGTCTGGGACACCCAGTACAGGCTGTTCCCGAAGTCGCCCTCGCGCCGGTGCATGATCGCGTGCCAGAACGAACCGGAGGCCGTGGGGATCTTCTGGCTGACGGTGTGGCTCTTGTCCAGCTCGTCCACGTACAGCCAGAGGCCGGCCGCCAGTTCGGGGTGGGCCGCGACGATCGGCGCGGCCAACGCGCTCTTCACCGCGTCCACCGCCTCTCGTCTGGCCGCCGCCGTCGGGACCAAATCGGGCAT
Source organism: Fimbriimonadaceae bacterium (assembly GCA_046719655.1). Classification (GTDB taxonomy): domain Bacteria; phylum Armatimonadota; class Fimbriimonadia; order Fimbriimonadales; family Fimbriimonadaceae; genus JBDNCL01. Next base: position 4,925 of record JBDNCL010000037.1, on the reverse strand, counting down.
CGCCGCATCGATCGGGAGCACGTCGAACACCTCGGCGCAGGCGGCGAGGAGTTCGCGGGGCAACGATTCGAGGCGGCGTCGGGATTCGTTCACGGCAGGGTCACGAGACCGAGGTCTGCTCCTTGTCGATGGCGAGGATGCTGGCGTCGAACACCCACTCGTTCAGCTTGATGCTGCGGAGCGCGGCCTCGCTGGGAGCCTTGTCGACCGAGATTTGGGCGATGGCCGACTTGGCGCCGCCGAGAACGATGTTCTCCATCTCTTGGACGTTGACGCCCTCTTCCTTGAGGACGCCGAGAACGTGGGCGAGAACGCCGACGCGATCGACATGCCGCACGACGAGGACGTGGCTGGCGATCTCGGCCCGCTTGACGTTGACGACGTTTGGGGCGGAGCCGGTCTGCCTGTACTCGCGCACGATGCGGACGACCTCCATCGCCACCGCTTCCTGAGCCTGCTCGGTGCTGGCCCCGATGTGGTGGGTGCAGTAGACGCGCGGGTTGTGGCGGAGCACGCCGTCATACTCGGCCTGGCCCGTGTCCGGCTCGCCTTCGAACACGTCGAGACCGGCGAAGATCCGTCCCTCGTCGACGGCGGCCAGGAGGGCGGCCTGATCGACGACTTCGGCGCGGCTGGTGTTGATGAAGATGCTCCCCTTGCGCATCGAGTCGAAGAAGCTCTTGCCGAGCATGCCGCGCGTATCCGGCGTGAGCGAGACGTGGATCGACACCACGTCGGACTGAAACGCCAGATCCTCGAGCGAGGACGCCCGTCCGATGCCGAGAGCGGCGGCCACGTCGGGGGTCATCCACCGGCTGAAGGCGACGCAGTGCATCCCGAACGCCCGGGCCCGCGGGATCATCTCCTGGCTGATCTTGCCCATCCCGATGAGCCCGAGGGTGCGGCCGTACAGACCCTTGGCTTGGCTGAACTCTTTCTTGTTCCAGCGTCCGGCGCGGAGCTCGGCGACGTTGTCGGGGATCCGCCGGTCGATCGCGAGGATCAGACCGAACGCCAGCTCGGCAACGGCCTGGGAGTTCTTGCCGGGACAGTTGGAGACGTAGATCCCCAGGCGGCTGGCCGCTTCGACGTCGATCGTGTTGTAGCCGGCGCCGGCCCGGATCACGAGACCGAGCTTGCTGCCCTCCAGGGTGGCGGCCTCGACCTTGGTCGATCGGACGACGAGGATGTCGGCCTCCGTTTCGTGCACCGCCTTTGTGAGCGCCTCACCCTTGAGGTCGGGCTGGTAGTCGACTTGGACGTTGATGGCTTCCAAGCCATCCAGACCGACCTGTTCGAACTTGTCGGCGACGAGGACTTTCATGCTTCGAGAGTACCCGCGGGCACCTGTTTTCGGGCTCGGCCGTCCGGTCGGAGCGGGCATCGAAACGCCCGCGTTCCGGGTTCGGGACGCGGGCGTTGCCGGCCGAGCCGGGGACGGTCAGATCGACTTGGCGAGGATGATCGCGTCGGCGACCTCGCGCATCGTCTTGCGGGAGTTCATGGACTGGACCTGGATGCGTCGGTAAGCCTCCGCCTCCGTAATGTTGTGGGAGTCCATGAGGATGCCCTTGGCCCGGTCGATCGCCTTTCGAGCTTCGAGACGCTCCGTCAGGTTGGAGATCTCCGAGTTCAGCTGCAGGTTCTGTTCGAACCGGCTGCGGGCGACCTCGATGGCGGGCGGCAGGTCGCTCGGCTTGAACGGCTTGACCAGGTAGGCGAAAACCCCCGCGTCCTTGGCCCGATCGATCAGCTCCTTGTCGCTGTAGGCGGTCAGGATGATCGTCGGGGCGAGGCCTTCGCCGGCGACTTCGGTTGCGGCGTCGATCCCGTCCATCACCGGCATCTTGACGTCGAAGATGCAGACGTCGGGCCGGATCTCTCTCGCGAGCTGGACGGCCTTGTGCCCGTCTCCGGCTTCGCCGGCAACCTCGTAGTTCATGTTTTCGAGCATCTGCTTGAGGTCGAGACGAATGATGGGATCATCGTCAGCAATCAGAACGCGCAGTTTAGACATGGGCTACACCTCTCGGGCGCACGGCGATGGGCGCGATTCCGCAATGCCATTGTACTACGGCGTCGGCGTTCCCTCGGGACTCCGGAACCGGACCGCCGACCGGGCCCGAGCGGGCTCGGAATCCCGTTTTCCGAGCGGTTTGCCGGCGTCGATCCGCCATACTCGGCGCATGGCGGCAACCATCGTGCGCGCTCTGGAGGGGTTGTTCGACTACGCGGGGCTGTTTCCTCCGGCCAAACTCGGCATGGCGGAAGCGGTCGCAAACGAGATCCGTTACCGAAGCGGCCCCGAGGCGGGGCTGCTGGGGAGTTTCGTCTGCCCGTCGGCCCGATTGGAGGAGCTGGCCGTCCAGCTGGAGCGGCAACTCGGCAACGCGGACCCGATCGCGGGCTGGCTTCCGGTGTCCGTTCTGGCGACCGGCGGCGACACCCTGGAGGAGTTGGAGTCCGGATTCGAGAGGGACGCGCGTCTGATGACGCTGTTCGAGGCGCGTTGCGGAGGCTTGGCCGAGATCGCGTCTTTCGAGGTGCGGTTGCCCGCCCGAGCGCCCTTCGACATCGTCCTTCGCGATCTGCACTCCTTCGGCGCCGTCGACGTCTTTCTCGAGATCCCGTTCGACGCGGAGATGCGCGATCGGCTGGCCGGACTGGCCGAGGCGGACGAGGTCTTGGCCAAGTTCCGGACGGGGGGTCTGACGGCGGCCGATTTCCCGACTTCGACCGCTTTGGCCGAAGCCATCCAGCTGGCGACGGACCTCTCCGTGCCGTTCAAGCTGACGGCCGGCCTCCACCATCCCTACCGGTCGTTTCGACCGGAGGTGGGGACCGACATGCACGGCTTCCTCAACGTCTTCGCGGCGTGCGCGATGCGCCTCGAACACGATCTCGGCGCGCCGGAGATGGTCGCCTTGCTGGAGGAAACCGACCCGTCGCGCTTCGTTTGGAACCAAGATGGATTCCGGTACGGCGAGTTTTCGGTTTCTCGTCCGACAATAGACTTGACCAAGGACGCCTTGCGGTCGATCGGCACGTGCTCGATCGACGAGCCGGTGGCCGATCTCAAGGCGCTGGGTCTGTGGATGGAGGATGGGTCGTGAGCTTCTCCGTACCTTTGTGGGCCAAGAGTTGGGTCGAGGTGCCGGATGGTTCGGGATTCCCGATCCAGAACCTTCCGCTGTGCTCGTTCGTTAGGCCGTCGGCGGTCGGCAGCGGGCTGGAAATCACGGGCGGCGTCCGAATCGGGGACCATCTGCTGGACCTGGACGTGCTGGTGGCGGCGGGGCTGATTCCCGGTGTGACGCAGTCCAGCGCCCACCTGCTCTGCATCCTCGACGGCGAGGTGTCGGCTTCGGAAGTGCGGCGGATCTGCTTCGAGCTTTTGGATTCGTCGTGCCCGATTCTCCGCGACAACGACGAACTGAGAGAGATCGCCCTGGTCCCGGTGCGGCAGGCGCGCCTGATCGTGCCGTGTCTGATCGAAAGCTTCGTCGACTATTACGCCGGGATCCACCACGCCGCGAACGTGGGCCGGATGTTCCGCCCCGACCAGCCGCCGCTTCTCCCGAACTATCGCCACATCCCGATCGCCTACAACGGCCGCGCCTCGACCGTGGTGGCGTCGGGAAGCGCGATCCGGCGTCCCAAGGGCGTCGTGAAGACGGCCGACGGCGACGTCGTGTTTCGGCCGACGTCCGAGATGGATTTCGAACTCGAGTTGGGGTTCTATCTGTCCAAGGGCAACGACGGAAGGCCGATTTCGGTCGAGAAGGCTCGGCAGCACATCCTGGGCCTCTGCCTGGTGAACGACTGGTCGGCCCGCGATATCCAGCGGTTCGAGTACCAGCCTCTGGGGCCGTTTCTCGGCAAGAGCTTCGCGACTTCGGTCAGTCCCTACATCGTTTCTCTCGACGCGCTGGAGCCGTTCCGGGTCGCCGGTCCCCGGCAGGATCCGCCTCCGCCGCCGCACCTGGCGGCGCAAGAGAACGGGCACTACGACATCGTGCTCGAGGTCGGCCTGAAGACGAGTCGAATGAAGCGCCCGCAGGTGATCGCCACCAGCAACGCCCGGCACCTCTATTGGAGCATCCACCAGATGCTGGCCCATCAGACCTCGAACGGCACCAAGGTCGAGCCCGGCGATCTTTACGGGACGGGGACGATTTCGGGCCTGGACGAGGGCACGTTCGGTTCGATGCTCGAACTGGCCTGGAAGGGGACGCGGCCGATCGCCCTCGAGGAGACGGGCGAGACGCGGGTTTGGCTCGAGGACGGGGACACGGTGATCCTGACCGCCTACGCCGTGGGCGACGGTTGCCGGATCGGCTTCGGCGAGTGTGTGGGGAAGATCGTTCCCGCGATCTGACGCGCGCTGGATCGCTCAGTTTTCGCCGACGAACGCCCGGTACAGGGTGATGACCCGGTCGATGTAGTTTCGGGTTTCGCGGAACGGGGGCACGCCGCCGTGTCGGCGCACGTTGCCGGAACCGGCGTTGTAGGCGGCCAGGGCGAGCACGAGCGACTCGTAGGTGTTGTGCCCGACCTGGCGCCCGTAGCGGTCGATGTGGCCGCGGATGACCCGGACCGTGCCCCACAGGTTCTGGAACGTGTCGTAGGCGTCGGTGATCCCGAGACCGCGGGCTGTGCCCGGCATCAGCTGCCCGAGCCCCATCGCCCCGGCGCGGCTGGTCGCTTCGGGGCGAAAGCCGCTTTCCGTCATCACCATGGCGAGGATCAGGCGGGCGTCCACGCCGTACCGGATGCTGAAACCGACGATGCCTTCGGCGATCTCGGTGGCCTGGCGGTCGGTCAGGCGGGGGTTGCGGCCCCGGATAAACTGGGCGTAGTACGGGATGACCTGATCGTTCGGAAGATTCCAGTTTCGGGCCGATGGCGGGGTCCGGGCCGTTCCT
>JBDNCL010000036.1:0-17207 GCA_046719655.1 Fimbriimonadaceae bacterium | reverse complement strand
CGCACCGACGAGCCCTTGGTGCAGATTTCCGGCGACGAGCTCCCGGCCGGCACCAACATGACGGTCCAGGTGTACATCGCCCAGAAGCGCAAGCTCATGGTCGGCGACAAGATGGCGGGCCGTCACGGAAACAAGGGCGTCATCTCGCGGTGCGTGCCGGTCGAGGACATGCCGTTCCTCAACGACGGCACCCCGGTCGACATCATCCTGAATCCGCTGGGCGTTCCGAGCCGGATGAACATCGGCCAGATCCTCGAGACGCACCTCGGGTACGTCGGCAAGCACCTCGGCGTCCGGTACCGATGTCCGGCCTTCGAGGGCGCGACCGAGGGCGAGGTCCTCGAAGAGATGGCGCGTCTCGCCGAGCACATGAGGCACGAGGTCCTCGACGCCTACGTCAACCGCGAACTCCTCCTCGGCGTCAAGTTCGAAAAGGACGACAAGGTCGAGGCCATGTTCGCCAAGATCGAAGCCCGGCTGCGCGAGCTCGATCAGGAGAACCTGGAGCGCGTGTCGCGAATTGTGGCCGCGGCCCCCGTCAAGTCCGTTCAGGAGCTCCTGGACGTGAAGGTCGAGGAGTGGGAGCCCGAGGCGATTCCCGAGGAGTCCGGACCCCCCTACAAGGCTGACGATGCCGTCTACCAGGATATCTTGGCCAAGATCGAGAACAACGCGTTCCGGCGCGCCGGAATCGATCCGAAGTCGTGCAAGTCTCTCGTGCGGGACGGCATGACCGGCGACCTCCTCCCGAACCCGATCACGGTCGGTGTGATCTACATGCTCAAACTCGAGCACCTCGCCGACGAGAAGATCCACGCCCGCAGCATCGGACCGTACTCGCTCGTCACCCAGCAGCCGTTGGGAGGCAAGGCGCAGTTCGGCGGCCAGCGCTTCGGAGAGATGGAAGTCTGGGCCCTGGAGGCCTACGGCGCCGCCTACACCCTCCAAGAACTTTTGACGATCAAGTCCGACGACGTCGTCGGACGCGTCAAGGCGTACGAGTCCATCGTCAAGGGCGAATCGATCGCCGAGCCGGGAATTCCCGAGTCGTTCAAGATCCTCGTCAACGAGCTTCGGTCCCTGTGTCTGAAGGTCAGCGTCGAGGACGCGAACAACAAGGAGCTTCCGCTGCGCGAACTCGACGAGCTCGGCGGAGGAGAGGACACACGCCTCGCCCGCAGCGTCGGGTTCTTCAACTAGACCTGAACTCCGACCGTGCCGACCCGCCGCCCGGCGGTTCGGCGCGGTCAGGTCCACGCCGAGCGATCGGCGGCAACGGAGAAAAGCGAAGAGCAACCATGGCAGACGTCAGCCTGTTCGACAAAATCCGCATCGGCATCGCCAGTCCCGTCGACATCCGCAGTTGGGCGTATCGGAACGGGACTCATCACGAGGTCAAGAAGCCCGAGACGATCAACTATCGCACGTTCAAGCCCGAGCGCGATGGTCTGTTCTGCGAGCGCATCTTCGGTCCGGTCAAGGACTGGGAATGCGCGTGCGGCCGCTACAAGAAGATCAAGTACGCCGGCATCATCTGCGAGCGTTGCGGCGTCGAAGTCACCGTCTGCCACATTTGGTACCTGAAGGGCGTGCCGTCCCCTCTGGCTCTGATCCTCGACATCTCCCCGAGGCTGCTGGAGAAGGTCATCTACTTCGCGAGCTTCATCATCATCGACATCGAGTCCGAGAAGATTCAGGAGCTGCTCCCGCAGATCCGGCTGGCGGTCGAGATGGAGAAGGTCAACATCATGGCCCAGATGCGCGAACTCGAGGAGGAGAGTCTCCAGAGGTTCGCCGAAGAGCTCGAGGGCAACCGAGACGAGTACGACGAGGCGTCGGTCCGGGAGCGCGCCAAGGCGATCAACGACCGCATCAAGGCCGAGTACCGGGACGCCGACGACCGGCTCAAGGACCTCGACCTGGCGGTTTACGAGCTGGCCCGGCTCGAGAAGAACCAGCTCATCGACGAAGACAAGTACCGGGCGATCACCAAGATGCTCGACGCGGTCGGCCTGCGGATGGATACCGACCTTCGGGCCTTGGTCCGCGCGAACATCGGGGCCGAGGCGATCAAGGAACTCCTCACCCGCGTCGATCTCGAACGGCTGGCGCGCGAACTCCGACAGGAGATCATCGTCACGACGTCGCAGCGACGCGCCCGAGCCATCAAGCGTCTCGAGATCGTCGAGGCGCTGATCAACTCGAAGAGCCGCCCCGAGTGGATGATCCTGGACGTCATCCCCGTCATCTCGCCCGAACTGCGGCCCATGGTCCAATTGGACGGCGGACGGTTCGCGACGTCCGACCTCAACGACCTCTACCGGCGCATCATCAACCGCAACAACCGGCTGAAGAAGATCATGGAGATCCACGCGCCGGAGTCGATCATCAACCACGAGAAGAGGCTTCTTCAGGAAGCGGTGGACGCGCTCGTGGACAACGGCCGTCGGAGCCGCCCGGTCGTGGGTTCGAACGGTCGGCCGCTCAAGTCCCTGAGCGACATGCTCAAGGGTAAGGAGGGCCGTTTCCGGAAGAACCTCCTCGGGAAGCGCGTCGACTATTCCGGACGATCGGTCATCGTCGTCGGTCCCCACCTCAAGCTCCATCAGTGCGGTCTCCCGAAGGAGATGGCGCTGGAGCTGTTCAAGCCGTTCGTGATGAAGACGCTGGTCGAGAAGAAGATCACGCAGAACATCAAGACGGCGAAGCGGATGATCGACCGGATGCACCCGGCCGTTTGGGACGGGCTGGAGGAGGTCATCAAGGAGCACCCGGTTCTTCTGAACCGCGCTCCCACTCTGCACCGGCTCGGGATCCAGGCGTTTGAGCCGATTCTCGTCGACGGGAAGGCGATTCAGATCCACCCGCTCGTGTGCCACGCGTACAACGCCGACTTCGACGGCGACCAGATGGCGGTGCACGTGCCCCTGAGCATGCAGGCGCAGGCCGAGGCCCGCGTCCTCATGCTCTCGTCGCAGAACCTGTTCTCGCCGGCGGACGGCCGTCCGATCATGTCCCCGATCCAGGACATCGTTCTGGGCTGTTACGCCCTGACGTTCGCCAGCCGAGCCTCCCGAGAGGCCTTCGACGAGGCGGTCCGACTGCACGAAGAAGCTCCGGAGAAGCACGCGGGGCCGCGGACGTTCGCCAATCCGGACGAGGTGTTCTTCGCCTACGACGATCCGACTTCGGACGAGCGTATCGGGCTGAACGACACGATTCGGGTCCGGATCCGGCGCCCGATCTTCCGGCCCGACTCGGAAATCGACTACCGCGATCCTCAGACGGGGGCGGAGTACAAGTACGAGACGGTCCGGGTCGAGGACGAAGTGGGCGACGAAGAAGAGCGGCGAGAGCTCGTTCCGCTCGAGCAGGAGTTCGAAACCATCATCGCGGTGACGACCCCGGGACGCCTGATCTACAACGAGGTTCTGCCGTACCCGCTGAAGCACTCCGACGAGCAGCTCAAGTACGAGCTCTCGAAGAAGGGCATCTCGGAGCTGATCCTCAACTGCCACAAGCGGTGCGGCCTCGGACCGACGATCAAGCTTCTCGACGATCTCAAGGACCTCGGCTTCAAGTGGGCCACCAAGTACGGAATTTCGATCGCGATCACCGACATGGACCCGCCGAAGGAGCGAGGCGCCATTCTGAAGGGCGCCGACGACAGTTCGAACCGCATCCTCAGTCAGTACCGTCGCGGCATGCTCGCGTTCAACGAAATGCAGCAGAGCCTCGTCAAGCTGTGGACGGACACCTACGACGAGATCGGCAAGGCGATCGTCGGCAACATGCGCCAGATGAACCCGCTGTCGATCATCACGGTATCCGGCGCCCGAGGTTCCGTGAAGCAGCTGTCGCAGCTGGCCGGCATGCGCGGGCTGATGTTCAACCAGTTCAACGAAGTCATCTACGAGCTTCCGGTCAAGAGCTCGTTCCATCAAGGTCTCACCATGATGGAGTACTTCGTCACGACGCACGGTGCCCGCAAGGGTCTGGCCGACACCGCTCTGCGAACGGCGGACGCCGGATACCTCACCCGTCGACTGGTCGACGTTTCGCAGGACGTCATCATCAAGCAGCACGACTGCGGCACGTCGGACGGCTTCCTCGTGCACCGGGTCCTCGACGAAGGCGAGGTCATCGAGCACGTCGGCGACCGCCTCTTCGGCCGCGTGGCGATCAAGACGCTGTCGGATCCGGACACGGGAGAGATCGTCGTCGAGACGGGCGAGATCATCTATCGAGACCAGGCCCGGCAGATCACCAAGATCGAAAACCGATACCATGCGGCCGCCGAAGCGGCGGAGAGCGACGAGGAGCGGGCCAAGATCCTGGAGAGCTATCTGGCGTGCGGGTTCGATGTGAACGAGCACGGCCAGCTGTGCATCCTCGTCCGGAGTCCGCTGTCCTGCGAACTGGACCAAGGCATCTGTTCGAAGTGCTACGGCATCGACCTGTCGACGAACCGGCTGGTGGAGGTCGGCGTCGCCGTCGGAATCATCGCCGCCCAGTCGATCGGAGAGCCGGGAACCCAGCTCACGATGCGTACGTTCCACACGGGCGGCGTCGCCGGTGCGAGCGTGATCGCGCGCACCAACCAGTACAAGACCGGCAAGTTCATCCGGCAGTTCATGCAGGACCTCGAAGCGGCGACCGACACCGAGCACAAGACGCTCGATCAGACGAAGCTTCTCGAGTCCCAGGAGGCGATCGTCAAGAGCCTGTTCCAGAAGGAGACCCTGACGATCGACACCGAGGAGGCGAAGCCGGTCAAGAAGAAGACGGAGCGCCAGACCAAGGCGGCCCAGAAGGCTCTGGAGAAGGCGGACGCGGAGTCCCGCAAGATGTGGGAGCGCTCGCGCAAAACGTTCTTCTATGCCTGGACGGGCGAATCCAGCGGTATCGTCCGCGTCGAGGAGATCTTCGAAGCGCGGCGCCAGCCTCGCGGCAAGGCGATCATCTGCCCGGTGACGGGAACGGTTCGCGCCATCCGCGAGACCCAGTTCGGCCGATGGGTCATCGTCGATGCCACGGTCCAGCTCACGGGCCCGATCAAGGACGCCTACATTTCGGACGTTCAGCCGTGGCTGGCGGACCCGGAGCACGATGCCGCTCTCGAAAGACTGGTCGGCCAGAAGCTCACCACGGCCGCCGTGAGCATCCTCCGGAAGCACGAGATCGAGACGATCAACGTCTTCTATCCGATCCTGGTGCCTCCGTTCGGAAACCTCCCGGTAAAGGTCGGAGCCAAGGTCATCAAGGGCGACCCGCTGACCGAAGGTCCGCGCGACCCCCACGAGGTCTTGGAACTCGCCGGCGCCAACGCGGTTTACGACTACTTCATCGAGAACCTGCAGTCGGTCTACAAGGCTCAGGGCGTCGACATCAACGACAAGCACATCGAGGTCATCATCCGCCAGATGCTGCGAAAGCGGCAGATCAAGGAGCCGGGCGACACCCCGTTCCTGCCGGGTCAGATCGTCGACCGTTTCGTGTTCGTCCGCGAAAACGACCGCGTTCGCCAGATGATCCAGTCGGGCGTCAAGATTCGGTACGTCGATCCGATCACGGGAGAGAACGTCGAGCGCGACCCGAAGGAGGCCACGGCCACGTGGATCCTCCTCGGCATCACGGAAGCCTCGCTGGCGACGGAGTCGTTCCTGTCTGCCGCTTCCTTCCAGAAGACGACCCGCGTCCAGACGGACGCGGCCGTCCGAGGCAAGAAGGACCACCTGGTCGGCCTCAAGGAGAACGTCATCATCGGGCGGCTCATTCCGGCCGGTACCGGCGTGACCCAGTACCGCAACGTGTCCATCGACGTTCAGCGCGGTCCGGCGTGGGCCACCCAATCGCTGACGACGCTCGTCGAAGCGGATGGCGGCGACATCGAGACCGACGACACCATGCTCGCTTTCCCGTCTTTGGCCGAGATGGCCAAGGAAGAAGAGTCCCGGCTCTCGCCCCCGTTGGCCGAACTCGAACTGGACGACTTCGACCTCGGAGACGGGTTGGACGCCGACCTTGGCGGGGATGGCGGCGACGACGGCGAGGACGACGCCCCGGGTCAACCGTTCGAGGTCGAAAAGACGGAGAACTGAGCGTTCTCCAGAAAGAGAGGAGCCCGCCGACCGGCCGGTCGGCGGGCTTCTTGTTTGGACATGGGTCCCTAATGGAGGGTCCCGGCGAAGAACGCGTCGTACGAGGCGAGGTCGAGCAGTCCGTGTCCGCTCAGATTGAAGAGGATGACCCGCTCCGTCCCTTCCTCCTTGGCCCGCAGCGCTTCGTCGATCGCGGCGCGCACGGCGTGCGAACTCTCGGGGGCGGGGATGCCGCCTTCGGTTCTCGCGAACTGGACGGCCGCCTCGAAGACCGGGACCTGACCGTACGAGACCGCCTCGACGAGCCCGAGCGAGTAGGCGAGGCTGACGAGAGGGGCCATGCCGTGGTACCGCAGGCCGCCGGCATGGATTCCGGGCGGCACGAAGTCGCAACCGAGGGTGTGCATCTTGAAGAGCGGGGTCATCTTGGCCGTATCCCCGAAATCGTAGCGGTACTCTCCCGTGGTGAGCGAGGCGCACGACGACGGCTCGACCGCGACAATCCGAAGCCGGTCGCCGGCAATCTTGTCGGCCAGGTAGGGGAAGGCGAGTCCGGCGAAGTTGCTGCCGCCGCCGACGCATCCGATGACGACGTCCGGCTTGTCGCCGGCCATCTTCATCTGGGCTTTGGCTTCCTGTCCGATGACGGTCTGGTGGAGCAAAACGTGGTTGGCGACGCTGCCCAGGGAGTACTTGACGCCCTCGTGGGTCACGGTGTCTTCGATCGCTTCGCTGATCGCGATCCCTAGGCTGCCGGGGGTGTCGGGAGTCTCGCGCTGGAGCTTGCGGCCGCACTGGGTCTGGTCGCTCGGGCTGGCGTGGATGGTCGCCCCGAACGTCTGCATCATCGACTTCCGGTACGGCTTCTGATGGAAGCTGACCCTCACCATGTACACCGTGCATTCGAGTTCGAAACGATGGCACGCGAAGCTCAGGGAGCAGCCCCACTGCCCGGCTCCCGTCTCCGTGGCGAGGCGCTTCGTCCCCGCAACCCGGTTATAGTAGGCCTGGGCGATGGCGGTGTTCAGCTTGTGGCTGCCGATGGGGCTGGTGCCTTTGAACTTGTAGTAGATGCGGGCGGGCGTGCCGAGGGCTCTCTCCAGTTCGGTGGCCCGGATCAAGGGCGTCGGGCGCAGATCGCGAGGGCCTCCCGAACCGGGTCGGGAATCCGGATCCAGCGGTCCGTCGCCATCTCCTGCTCGATGATCGGCATCGGGAAGATGGCCTCCATGTCTTCGGGTCCGGCCGGCCGACCCGTCCCGGGGTGCATCGGAGGGGGACATGCTGGGAGATCGGCGGCGACGGTGTACCAGTGGGTCGGAAGATCGTGGGGCGGGAGAGGAAAGTGGCGGGGAGACATAGACAGGCTTTGGGTTCCCCGTGATGGAACCGGCACCCTGCAAACCCGGGCCGGCGGAAAAACGAGAAGCGGTCGGACTCGCGGTCCGACCGCTTCGAACGGGAAGCAGCGGGCGCCCCTCAGCGCTTGCGGCGCCGCCTGATTCCGATCGCGCCGAGCCCGGCCGCCAGCGCCAGCATCGTGCCCGGTTCGGGGACGGCTCCGAGACCGAAGTGTCTCCCTCCGCCGCTGTAGATCAGGGTAGACGTGCCCAACGTGACGTCGTAGATGTGGGCCCCGGCCCCACTGGACCAGAGGATGTTGCCGTTCCCAAGTTGGAACACGCCGCGCGCACCGCTGGCGGGGAAGCTCGAGATGAGACTCCCGGTGGTCGGGTCCAGCCGGACGATGTTGTTGGAGGAGAACCCGGCCACCAGCACGTCGCCGTTGGCGGCGATCGCCATCTGCTGAGCGAAGTTGAGGTTGGTCGAGTTGTGGAACGTGCCCTGGGAGACTCCGGTCAGGCTGTACCGGTGGACGTCGTCGTTGGCGGTCGAGGAAGCGACCAGCAACCCGCCCTGGAAGCCCAGAATGGCAAACGGCGACCCCGACGCGGGCGTGGCGAAATGGCCGAGATCGGCGCCGGTCGTCGAGAACATCCGGATCGCGGCCCCGGGAGCGGAGTTCAATGTGCCGGAGTTTGCAACGTAGACGGTGGAATCGACCAGGGCCATGCCCCGGATGTTGTCCAGCGCGCCGGTGATGGCGCCAAGCGGCGTTCCGGTCAGAGACCATCGGGACACCCGGTCGCCGACCTGCTCGGAAACCCAGATCTCGTTTCCGACCTGAATGGCGTGGAACGGCGTCCCCCCGGCGAGAGCAAAGTAGTTCGGGTTGACAACGTCCCCGTTGAACGGGTCGAACAGCACCAGACGGTTGTTGGTGCTGTCCGGCATATAGACGTAGAGAGGGTTGGCAGAAGCCACCAAGCAGGCGGCCAGCGAAGCGAGTGCAAAAACAAGCCGACACATAAAATTATCATACAGAACACAAACAGCGATGACACCAGCAAAAATTCCGGTTGACAAAAGGTGAGGACAGACACGCAGGCGGACCGCGCAACAGGGCAGGTTCATTCCTGGCCGAACACGGTCACGTCGCCGTGCCGCTCGAGGATCTTCGGCCCGCGCAGAACGACCCAGGACCGCTCGCTCAGCCCGATCGCGCGGGGGTTGCCGAGGGCGGCCATCGCGTGGCGCAGACGGGGCTCGCGGTTTCTCTCTCGGAAATGGGAGTCGATGAGCCACGGCGTGAGGCCGATTCCCGGTCCGGTCGTCGCCGTGCCCGGAAGCTCCCCGTTTCCGGTGATCATGGGGTGCGACATCAGCATCGCGCCCGCGCTGGTCCCGAAGAAGTGCACGCCGCGGCGGTAGGCGGCCTGGAGATGGGCTCGGACAAAGGGCTCGCCCAGACGCTCGACCAGCAGAGACTGGTCCCCGCCCGGTATCCAGATTCCCTTGGCTTCGGCGATCTCGCTCGCGAGAAGGGCGAGGTCGTCGGGCGTCGGGTTGCCGACGGCGAACATCCGGGCGTTTTTGGCTCCGTTCTCCTCGAGAAGTTCGACCGACCCGGGCCCGCTGGCGGCCGGGTTCTCACGCGTGAGCGGGAGGACCAGAACCCGGGCGTCGGAGCCTCCGCATGCGACGAGGAATCGCCGGACCACGGCGCTCGGGGTCGAACCGCCTCCAACGGCGAAGAGAAGGCCGGGTCGGTCCGGACCGGGATCCGAAGCCGAGGTCAAACCGCCGGGGGTCAGAGAAGGCACCGCGACCGCCCAACCGGCGGCCAAAACCGCAAGCCAGCCCATCTCAGCGCCTCAACTGCTCGATCGTCCACTGAATGCCGCGTTCGACGGCAGCCCGAACCTCGGGCTTCGTCATCTCGATCGAATGGCCCATCCCCTCGACGATCACGGTCTCGTGTCGAACGCCGTGCTTCTTCAGAGCGGCGTCGAGGATGCGGGCCTGATCGACCGATACGGTCCGATCTTGATCCCCGTGGAGCGTAAAGGTCGGAGCCGATCGGGAGCTCAGATGGTTGATCGGGCTCGCCTGAGCGATCTGTTCGGCCGCTTCCTCACGCCTCTTTCCCATGACCATGAAGATGATGGGATCGACGTTGAAGGGGAAGGGCTGGTTGAGGTCGACCGGACCGAAGATGTTGAAGACGGCCCGGACGCGGCTCGAATAGTCCGGGTACTCGGCCGGTTTTTCATCCCGGGTTTCGATCGACCCCAGGAGGAGAGCGAGGTGTCCTCCGGCGCTGCCCCCGGCCGCTCCGATCCGATTCGGGTCGATGTTGAGGTCGCCGGCTCGGAACCTCAAGTAGCGGACGGCCGTTTGGGCGTCGTCGATCATCGCCGGCCATCTGTGTTTGGGGGCCAACCGGTAGGAGATGCTCGCCGCGAGGACTCCGCGTTCGGCGAAAGCCTGAGCCAACGAGTCCATGTCTTGCCGACGTCCGGCGATCCATGCCCCGCCGTGGATCACCACCACGGCCGGCGTCGGCCTCTCGCGGGCCGCGGGTCGGAAGATGTCCATCCGGGTTTCCTCTCCTCCGGCGCGCGTGTAGACGACGTCGCGTTCGACGGACGGCGACTGGGCGAGGGCGGTGGCGGCGATGATCCAGAGCATCTTGCGATTGTAGCAACCTTTGCCGATCTGGACGAACGGCGGGGCCTTACGTTTTGGCAAAGGTCAGACCGACTCAGAGGTACGATGGCTTTTCGAGGAGGAGAGGACTATGAACGTCGTACAGACTTCCGCCGAAGCAGGGCGACCTGTCGTTCCACCCACGATCCGCGAACGAATCGGCACTCTCGATGTTGCCCGCGGCGCGGCCGTCCTCGGGATTCTCCTCGCCAACATCTCTTGGTTCGCAACCCCCTCTCTCGGAAGCTTCCTGATGACGGAGACTCCCGAGCCCACCGCTGGCGCCGAAAGATGGCTCGAACTGGCTCAGTACGCCTTCGTGACCGCCAAGTTCCGCTCCATGCTCGCGATCCTATTCGGGGTCGGGATGTACCTCCAGTTTGTCAAACGGTCGCAGGTCGCGAAGGCGTGGCCGGCCGGCTACTTCAAACGGACGGGCTGGCTGTGTGTTTTTGGGCTGGTGCACGGCCTGCTCATCTGGTTTGGCGACATTCTGTTCCTCTACTCGATCGGCGCATTTGTGGCGTGCGCTTTGGTCCACCTCAGCGAGAAGGCAGTGAGAGGAATCGTCAAATGGGTCGGCGGTTCGGCTCTGATCGTCGGGGCCGTTCTGACCTTGGTGGTGGCCGGGCTGACGGTTTTCTCGTCTGAGTGGGTCGGCGAGTCGACGCCCACGGAAGGATTTCCCTCCGCCGATCACGAGCTTTGGGCATTCTCTGAAGGCGGCTATCTGGACCAGTTGCGCTACCGCTCCCTGATGTTCGCGTTGTCTTCGGGCACTGGTCTGTTCTTCCTGCTGTGGCTCGTGCCGCTGATGCTCCTTGGGTGGTTGTTGGCCAAGCACGACGTCCTGCGGAAGCCTGGCTCGCATCCGGCTTGGAAGAAGATGATGGGTTGGGGCCTCGGGTTGGGAATCCCGCTCAACCTCACCGCGTTCCTGTGGTTTGGCGCATCGGACACAACCGGGACTTACCTTTTGGCCGAGACGGCGTTCGGCCCGATCTTGGCCGTGGGCTATCTGGCCGTACTCGTCCGCTGGGCGGAAACGGGATTCCTCCGTCCGGTTCTGAACGCATTGGCGCTGGTCGGCCGAATGGCCTTCAGCAACTACATCCTGCAGTCTCTCCTCTGCACGTTCGTGTTCTATTCCTGGGGGCTCGGGCTCTTCGGGCAAATCGAGCTGTTTGGGCTCTATGGCATCGTCGCCGGGGTCTGGGCGGTCAATATAGCCTTCTCGGCCTTGTGGTTGCGATTCTTCGCGATGGGTCCGCTTGAGTGGCTGTGGCGTTCGCTCGTCGAGGGACGCCGGCTACCGATCCGCAACGGCAGATCCCTGCCCGAATGGCCGGCGGTCGCCGCACCGCTCCCCGACGGGCTCACGTCGGCGTCGGTTTCCCAAGGTTCGCCCGCCGATGTTTTGGACGGAGCCCAGACCGACGAGAGCCGGGCGGAGGCTCCCCGGTTCCAAGTCTAGGGCGCCCGGCTCAGAACTCGATCCGGTTGGGTTGGACCGTAAACTTCGGCACCGGGAGCAGGGACTCTCCCTTCTTCGCCGGTACGTTCGACGGGCCGAGGATCTCGGCGAGCCGACGCTCGGCCTCTTCGACATACTCCCGGAATTGGGTCTCGTACTCCCGCCGCATGTCGTCCATGTCGTCGAGGAGCTTCAGAATCACCTCGACGCCGGCCAGGTTGACCCCCATCTGCTGGGTGAGGCGCTGGATCTGACGCACCCGCAGAATGTCGGCTTCGCTGTAGAGGCGGTTCTTGGCTCCGACTCGAGACGGGACGACCAGGCCCAGTCTCTCGTACTGACGAAGGGTTTGAGGGTGGACGCCGCAGAGTTGAGCCGCGACGCCGATCATATACACCGGTTGACGATCGTGTCTCAAGCTTTCTTCTCCGTTTCGACGAACTTGGCGAGGAGCTGCCGTTGCTCCGCGGTCAGGGTCTTCGGGACGGTGATCTTGACCTTCACCATCAAGTCGGACCGCGAACCCGAAAGCTTGGCGATCCCCTGCCCGGCGAGCCGGAACGTCTGCCCGCTCTGCGTGCCGGCCGGGATCTTCATCGTGACCGAACCCCGCAGGGTCGGCACCCGAACCTCGCCCCCCAACGCGGCGGTCGTGAAGGGCACCGGAACCTCGACTTCGAGGTTTTCTCCCGCGGGCTTGAAGTGGGGGTGCGGAGCCCAGCGGATCGTGACGTACAGGTCCCCGGCACGGCCCCGAAGCCCGGCCGCCCCCTTGCCCGGCACCCGGAGCTTCTTGCCTTCCGTGATGCCCGCCGGGATCGTCACCTCGACCTTTCGGGTCGTGGGTACGGTCGTGATGGAGCCGTCGCGGGTGCGTACGGCGTCCATGGTTTGGTAGGTGAGGGTCCGGCGTCCGCCCGAGTCGACCTCCTCGAGAGGAATCTCGATGACCTTTTCGACGTCCCTCGGTTGCGACAGGCGCGCCTCTTCGGGATCGGTGTCCACACCGAACCCGCCGCCGGCAACCCCGCCGCGCCGGCCGAAACCGCCGAAGAGGTGCTCGAAGATGCTCTCGAACCCTTCGGCCCCGACCGGACCCCCGCCGAACGGGTTGGTGTAGCCCCCGTTCGAACCTCCGGCCCCCCCGAAACGGGTGGCCGCCTCGTAGTTTGCCCCGAACTGATCGTAGAGACGACGTTTGTCCGGGTTGCTCAGGACCTCGTAGGCTTCCGAAATCTCCTTGAACTTCGCTTCGGCCGTTTTGTCGTTCGGGTTGACGTCGGGATGGTACTTGCGGGCGAGACGGCGGTAGGCCGTCTTGATCTCCTTTTCGTCCGCGGTCCGCGACACGCCGAGCAGGTCGTAGTAGTCTTTTGCCATAGAAGCCTCAGGCACTCAATTACCTGAGTATATGACGCTCAATTTCTTGAGTTGGTTTCCGAGTAGGACCGTATTCCGAAAGAACCGGGCCGACGTCGCCCGGAAGAAGGCCCGACCGGTCGCCGTCGGGGCTTGCTCGGTCGCCGTCGACGAGCCCGAGGGCCGGCCGAAGGGGAAAAAATCGTCCGCGTCGTTTGCCGCGGCTCCTCAACGCGCGCTGCTCTTCCGACAATAGGACTGTGGACCTGGAGAGCCTGGCCATCAAGATTGCCCGCAGCGAAAACCTTCCCGTTTTGCCTCAGGTCGTCAGCACGGTTCTGCGGATGGTAGACGACCCGAACGCGTCGCCGAAGTCGATGGAGCGCATCATCGAGCGGGACCCGGCCATCGCGGCCAAGATTCTCCGGGTCGCCAACTCCCCGTTCTACGGATTCACCCAGGTCACGTCGATCAACCGGGCGATCGGCGTGCTCGGCATGAACACGATCCGCTCGCTCGTCACCGCGATCGCGTACCAGCAGCTGATCACCAATCGGCAGGGCGCGTCGAAGTTCGATCGGTTGCGGTTCTGGCAGCACAGCCTTGCGGCCGGGACGGCGGCGCGGATTCTGGGCAAGATCCGCTTTCCGTCGCAGGCGGAGGAGCTCTACACGGCCGCCATGATGCACGACGTCGGGATCCTCGTCCTGGAACGGTTCATGCCCGACATGTTCGACCAGACGTACCGCTTCGCCCACGACCTCGGGTTGGCGCTCCATCAGGCGGAGATGCAGCTGATGGGGTTTCACCACGGGCATGTCGGGGGCTTGCTGGCCGAGAAGTGGGGCTTGACCGGCGTCATGGCGGCGGCCGTACGCTACCACCACGACCCCGACGAGGACCTGAACTTCCCGGAAACGACCCTTCTGATCGGGGCGGCGAATCGGCTCGCCTACCAGTGCGAACTCGGACACGCCGACTTCGACCGGTCGCTGGACTTCACCGACGCCGAGAGGGAGGTCCTTCAGATGCCGGACGAGCAGCTGATCGTCATCCGAACCGTCGTCGCCCAGGAAGTCGCGCGCGCCCAAGAGGGGCTTCAGATTCGGGCCGCCTGAGACCGCCGATCCCCGCGGGAGGCGAGATCGCGAGGCCCATCGGACCCCGGACCCCCGTCCAGCGGGCCCGGAAGATGCTCGAGAGCGCGAATCCGCCGCCGTACCTGGTTCATAATCCCAGAACCATGGTCGTTGAGATCCTCATGCCCGAACTCGGGGAGTCCGTCCACGAAGGGACGATCAGTCGATGGCTGAAGAAGGAGGGAGACTACGTCAAGGAAGACGAGCCGGTCGTCGAGATCATGACCGACAAGGTCAACACCGAACTGCAGGCGCCGGCTTCGGGTGTTCTGACCAAGATCCTCATTCCGGAAGGGGGAGCGGTGGCCGTCTTCACGGCGATGGGTCTCATCGACGACCAGGCGACGGCCGACAACGCCGCCCCCCGGGAGTCGGCGCCGGCGGCCGGAGCGTCCCAGCCCGCCCCGACCGTCGAATCCCGCGCCGCCGACGCGCCGGTTGCCGAGGAGGAGGGCGTCGAGACCCCCGCGACCGGCGGCGGCCGGTGGTTTTCTCCCGTCGTCCGGGCCATGGCGCGCGACCACGGCCTGACGGAGTCGGAACTCGGCGCGATCGTCGGCTCCGGCGCGGGCGGGCGCGTCACGAAGAAGGACGTCGAGACCTACCTCGCTCGGCGATCGGAGGCCCCGAAGACGGCCGCGGCTTCGGTACCCGTACTTTCCCCCGCCCCGTCGACTTCGGCTCCGAAGCCGACGCCGGCCACGGCCGGCGCAGACCAGGAGCTGGTGCCGTTGGTCGGGATGCGCAAGATGATCGCGGACGCCATGGTCCGCAGCGCGGCCGTGCCGACCGTCAGCACCGTCATCCAGGTCGACGTCACCTCGCTCGTCAAGTTTCGGGAGGCGAACAAGGACGCCTTCCAGGCGCAGCACGGAGTGAAGCTCACGTACACGCCGTTCTTCATCAAGGCGCTGACCGAAGCCCTCCTGGAGTTCCCCATGGTCAACGCCAGCCTCCAGCCCGACGGGCAGGTGCTGATGACGAAGAGCGTCCACATGGGGGTCGCCGTCGCCCTCGGGCCCAACGGAGACGAGGGCCTGATCGTTCCCGTCATCCGCGACTGCGACAAGAAGTCGATCGGCGAGCTGGCGAAGGCGTTGGACCAGATTGCGGCCAAGGCCCGCAAGAACCAGCTGCAGGTCTCGGACGTCCAGGGTGGAACCTTCACGCTGACCAACCCGGGCAGCTACGGCGCGCTGTTCGGAACGCCGATGATCAACGCGCCCCAGGCGGCCATCGCCGGCGTGTACGGAATTCAGAAGCTGCCCGTCATCGTGGACGACATGATCGCCGTCCGGTCGATGATGTATCTGGTGCTCACGTACGACCACCGCATCATCGACGGTTTGCTCGCCGGCCGGTTCCTGCAGAGCGTGAAGAGGCGGCTCGAGACTTTCGACTTCCTGAAGTAGTTCCCCGCGCGGGACGGTCGGAGAGCGGAAGACCCGCCTCTCGTCTAGAGCGGTTTGGCGAGGTAGACGACACCGGGCAACGGGTTTCCGTAGTACGCCGGGATTTCGACAAATCCCATGCTTCGGTACATCTCCCGGGCCGGTTCGAGGCGGTCGAGCGTGTCGAGCACCATGCGGCGGTAGCCCGCCTCGCGTCCGAATCGAACGAGCTCCTCGGCCAGTTTCCGACCGACGCCCATCCGTCGGAACTCCGGACGAACGTACAGTCTCTTCATTTCGCACACGCGTCCGCCGGGTTTCCCGTCGTCCGGCTCGAGCGAGAGGGGGCGGACCGCGCCGCAACCGGCCCAAGCGTCGTCCGCGCGCGCCAGAATGAGGGTTCCGGCCGGAGGGGCGTACTTTCCCGGCAGAGACGCCAACTCGTCCTCAAAGCCTTGGAAGCAGAGATCGACGCCGAGTTCGGCGACATATTCGCGGAAGAGGACGCGCACCTGCTCGAGGTGCGCGTCCCCTCCCGCCGGCACGAGCGTGAACGCCCTCACTGGGAGGCAGACCCGGGAAGCAGCGAAATCCGCATGCTGGGGGTGCGGGTGTTGAAGGGAACCCCTTGCCCCATCCCGGTCGTTCGAAACTCCCAGAACAGCTTGTCCGGCGTGCCGCCGGTCTGGTTCGGTTCTCGGAAGCCGAACCGGAGGGTGGCCTTGCCGGCGCCGCCCGGCGGGAGGGTCTGGTAGTACGCGTTGAACGCGGAGCTGGCCAAGTCCATGGTGCGACCGTCGGTGGTGAACAGTTTCGGCCATTGGGCGCCGGTGTTGAACAGGGACTTGGTGGAGCTCAACGCGTTTCGATACTCGATATCGACCTCGGCGCCGCCGCCTTCCCGACCGAAGAACGGGTTCCGGGCCGGACGGACGGCGACGACCCGGATTCGCCAAGCGCCGTTGTTCACCCACTCGCCGATGACGCCCTCGACGGCGTCGGCCTGTTGCCGGCCCCGTACGGGAACGAACTGGATGGTCACTCTGCCTTCCGCTTCGGTCACCTCGGCTCCGGCCGCCTTGAGGGAGGCCACCGAGACATAGGTCTTGCCTTCGTGGACGATGGCCGGGTCGCCCGCCTTTTGTCCGTTCACGAAGAGATCCCGAGATTGGGCCGCGAACGCTGCCGCGACAACGACTCCGGCCGCCAAAACGAGGGTGGCGATTCTCACCTTTCGCATACTCTGTAGTCTAAAGAAACCACCGGCGATTGCGGAAGGTTTTTTTGTCCCGGTGGGACCGGGAGAGACGCGCCGAAGGCGGCGCCCTCTTCCCGGCCGTCTGGTCCGCCCGATGCGCGAGGATTCAGGCGACCAGTTCGCGGAGATCCTCTTCGCTGACTTCCTTCTTGGTGTCGGCCATCTTCAGGAAGTTCTCGTAGATCTCTTCGAACCTCTCGTCGGAGAAGCTGTAACCCAGCTCGGCGAGTCGGTGCCTGAGTCCGTGGCGGCCGGAGCGCGCGGTCAGGATGATCTCGCTCTTCTCCGCTCCGACGAGCTTCGGATCGATGATCTCGTACGTCGTGCGCTCCTTGAGGACGCCGTCTTGGTGGATGCCGCTCGAGTGGGCGTACGCGTTCGCCCCGACGACCGCCTTGTTGCGCTGAACGAGCATGCCGGTCCTCTGGCTAGATC
>JBDNCL010000035.1:0-17366 GCA_046719655.1 Fimbriimonadaceae bacterium | reverse complement strand
GATCCAGTACGACAGCCGGTCGACCCCGACGCTGAGAACCAACCTCGCGCAACCCGCCGACGCCGCCGCCAACGACCCCCGAGCCCAGAGCACCGGCCGGTCCGGCGGAGTCGAATCCCCCTTGGCCGCCCAAGACGACCCCTACTATCGGGAGTTGAGGGCGTTCCTCGACGCCGTCCGCGCGGGAAACCCGCCCCCGATTTCGCCCCACGACGGCGCGATGGCCCTCAGCATCGGTCTGGCCGCTCTGGAGAGCGCCCGCACCGGCCGCGCCGTCACCCCGGCCCGACACTTCTAGGCGGGTACCGGCCAGCCCGGTTCACCCCATGATCGTCCAGTCGCCCCGATGGCGGTCGGCCCAGTTGCGGACCGGACCCGTCCGCCGGCACTCCGCCAACAGGTCGAAGTCGAGGTCGGCGACCGCGAGCCCCGGCTCGTTGAGTTCGGTCTCGGCGAGCACCGCCGACACCGGGAACGGTTCGATGCTCGGGCAAAGCACGGCCGCCGACCCGAAGGTCTGAGGGACGGGCTCTCGCCCGAGGCTGCCGACGAGGGTGGCGTGAACCACGAAGATCTGGTTCTCGATCGCCCGCGATTGGCAGCACCATCGCACGCGCTGATGCCCGTGCCGGGTTTCGGTGAACGAGGGAACGGCCAACACCTCGGTCCCCGCTTCGGCGAGCGCCCTCACCGCCTCCGGAAACTCGGCGTCGTAGCAGATCGTGACGCCCAGCCGAGGGTTCGCGTACCGCGACAACCCCCGACCCGGGGACAGCCGCCACGTTTCCCGCTCGTAGGTCGTGAGGTTGATCTTCTCCTGGTAGACGCCCTCTTGCGTCACGAAGCCACGGTTCGCCGGCCCCCCCGGCTCGACCTCCGCCGGCTCCACCGTAATGCAGACGTTGTGCACCTCGCCGTCCCGGACGCGGAAGAACGAACCGCCGACGATCGTCATCCGCGCCGACGCGCTGAGGCCGAACAGCTCGTCCTCGTACCGCTCCGCGAATTCGGCCAGCACGGACGGCACCTCGGACTCCGGCACGTCGGGAAACAGTCCCGCCAGTTCCAAAATCGCCAGCTCCGGCAAGACCAGGAGTTCGGCCTGAGAGTCGTGCGCGTGCTCGACGACCTCGCGCAGGTGGTCCCAGAACTCCGTCTCCGCGCGGATGCTTCGCAACCCCCAAGCCGCCGCCGCCACCTTCAACGCCGGGAAACCTCCCCGATTTCCGGCCCGATCAAGGCGTCCACTCCAGCAACGCGGCCGCATCGCCCGACTCCGCGTCCGCCATGTAGTTCCTCAAAACCCCCAGACACCGCATCCCGATCCGGAGCAGCGGCGTCAGCGTCCGATCCGACGCCGCCCCCGCCGCCACCGCCTCGACGTAGTCGGCCACGTCGGCCCCGGCCCGGTCGGCGGCCCAGGCCGCAAAGTCCGGAATCCGGCAGGCCGTCCCGATCCTCTTCCAACCCCGCTTTCGGACCAGCTCCTTCCGCGCCTCGTACAGAGCGCGGCCCACGCCCCGTCCGCGCCACTCCGGGTCGACCGAGATGTCGGCCGCGTACAGCGTCGTCCCCCCCGGGTCGAACGCCTCGAAGAACGGGCCGCCCACCGTCGTGTCCCAGTCGGCGTGGGCCTGCCAACCCGACTCCGAGATCAGCACCGCGCTCGCACTCCCGACCACGCGGCCGACCGAACCGCCGTCCGCCTGGACCGCCGCAAACTGGCCGTCGGGAAAGACCTCGAGATGCCGGCGGAGGTGCTCCTCCCGCCAGAGGAGTTCCTCGGGAAACGGGGGCGGAAAGCATTTCCGCTGGAGGGCGACCGCGCCGGCGATGTGGCCGTCCTCCATCCCTGCGACCGAAAACGTCACGGCCGCCACACCGTCAAGCCCACGTCTCGACCGAGCACGTCGACCGGGTAACCCTTCGGATCCGTCTTCCGTCCCGGGCTGACGGCGGCGTGCGTGGTCAGGTACTCGATCGTCCGAATCTTGGCCCGGAGTTGCCGGATCAGGGCCCGAACCGAGCGCTCTTGCTCGGCCGAATAAGGGTCCCGCCCGTCGTTGAGGTTCACAAAGCTGATGCCCACGCTGTACTCGTTGACCCCTTCGCCTCCCGGTCCGATCGAGATCCCGGCATGGTAGGCCGCCTTGCGCACCGGGACGCACTTCGTGATCGCTCCGTCGCGGTCGATGATGAAATGGTAGCTGAGTTCCAGCTTGCGCAGCGTCGCCAGCGCCCCGGACAGGGTCCCGCCCGCCGTGGCGTGGAGAACGATGGTGTCGACGACGGTCGTGCGCTTCCGCTCGCGATGTTCGAGCCACGGCTGGAGGACCGATACCTTCGGTGTCTGCGTCTCCTTCATGCCCGATCCGTCGAACACCCGTCGCTCCGGTCAACCGATTCCGCCGGCACGACCGCCGGCGAGGCGCACTCGCCCCTGCAACACGCGGCCACGATGCCGCAGACCTCACAACGATAATGCGACCGCTCCTCCCGAGCCGGATGTCCGCAACGAGGACACAGCATCTTTTGATGTTAACCGTTTTGCTGAACGCCGGTAAAGTTCCCCCGCCCCGGTTCCGCCGGCGGCGTCAGCCTCCCAGGACTTCCCTCAGCCGCAACTCGCCGAAGTGGCGGACGACTCGAACCGTGCTCGGGTAAGACGCCAGATCCGCGTGGCTGTGAAACGTGGCCACCCCGATCGCCCGCATCCCGGCCCGGTGCGCCGCCTCCAGCCCGTTGCCCGCGTCCTCGAAGACGAGGCACTGCTCGGGCTCGACCTCCATCCGCCTCGCCGCCAGGAGGAACAGGTCGGGATGCGGTTTGCCCCGCTCGACCTCGTGGGCTCCCGCCACCGCGTCGAAGGCGTCCCGCAACCCGAGGCCGCCCAACGTGAATTCGATGTTCCTCCGACTCGACGCCGTGGCCACCGCCAGCTTCAGACCGTGCGATCGGGCGCTTCGAATCAGCGGCCGGAGACCGCGCACCGGCCGGAGCTTCGGGCGGTAGAGGTAGCGGTACAGAAACTCCTTCTGGGCCGCATACATCCGGCATTGGTCCTCCGGAACCTCCCCTCCCATAAAGTGCCGGACCGTCTCCGTCGCCTTCATCCCCGCGGTCCGGTAGAACTCCTCTTCCGTGACGGCGACGCCGTTGTCGGCAAAGAGAGCGATCCACGCCTTGGCGTGGTACTCCATGTTGTCCACGAGCGTGCCGTCCATGTCGAAGATGAGAGCGCGGGTCTGGGGCATGAGCGACTAGAAGCGTACCGGACCGTCCGGTCGACCCGCCGCCGCGGCCGACCCCAAAGCGAAAGGCCCCGCCGGTCTTGCCGACGAGGCCGAAACCGTATCGGGCGGAAAGCCTAGCTCGCCGACGCCTTCGCCTTGTTGAGGGCCCGCATCGCCCGCGACTTGCGCCGCGCCGCCTGATTCTTGTGGATGATCCCCCGCTGGGCCGCCTTGTCGAGCGCGCTCATCGCGATGGCCGCCGCCTTGGCTCCGGCCTCGAAGTCGCCCGCAACCGCCGCGGCCTTGACCTTCTTGACGTACGTCTTGAGAGAAGTCCGGACGCTCTGATTGACGAGCCGCCTCTTCGCGCTCTGACGCAGGTCCTTCTTGCTTGCCTTCTTGTTCGCCATGTTGGTCGTGATAAGATACCTGATCGAACCAGCCTACGCCCACAAACGCGTCTCTGGTCCCGCCGACTCGGTCTCCATCGAAAACCGCCTCACTTCTTCACAAACTTGCGCTTCGTCTTGTCGAAGCCGAGCTCGATCTTCTTCGGATCGAAGTGCCAGACCGGCGAGCCCGATCGCTGGTAGAAGCACTGGTAGCAGCTCAGGAGCGAGGCCACCAGACGACGGCTGGACCGCCGCACCACGTTGACTTCGGCCAGAAGGGTGAGAAAGTCGGTGCCCTTCGGCCAGTGGTGCATGATCTCGATCAGCAGGTCGAGCGTGCTCATCGACTCGCTGCGCGACTGCAGGTCCCGGAGCTGCTCCATCCT
This sequence comes from Fimbriimonadaceae bacterium, assembly GCA_046719655.1. Classification (GTDB taxonomy): domain Bacteria; phylum Armatimonadota; class Fimbriimonadia; order Fimbriimonadales; family Fimbriimonadaceae; genus JBDNCL01. The sequence goes on along the minus strand of JBDNCL010000035.1, from coordinate 13,355 downwards.
CTGGCTCGAGATGTAGAGCAGCGGGTCGGCCTGCTCCTCCCACGAGAACTCGAAAACGTTCGGCCGGCTCGTCTTCGACAGGTTGAACACGGCGCCGCTCTCGATCGGCTGCTCGTACCACCAGTCCAGGAAGCCGAACAGGAGGCGGGCCTCCGTGTTCGCCCAAACCTGAAGCTCCCGACCGGAGTCGTCGACCAGGATGATCTCCTGGATGGTCGGTTTGTCCTCGATCCAGCCCGCCGGGATCTGGCACATCGGGAACGTTCCCAACTCGCGGTGCATCGACTTCAACACCAACCGGACCTTGTCCGGACTCGACTTCGGCGCCGCGACCCCCTCCTCGTCCAGAACGTCGGTGGCCAGCGGATGGGTCAGCAGCTTGCGGAGAGAGGTGCTCAGCCCCTCGTCCGCGATCTCGACGTCGATCAGCTCGCCGTCCTCGCCCCGAAACTCGGTCGGAACGAAGAAGAACGGCTCGGGAACCGCGTGGATGAAGTCGGGAATCGTCCCCGCCTTGCGGAAGCGGTCCGCGCCCACCCAAACGACCTTGTCCGACGTGCAGAGGGCCTCCACCACATTGGCGAGGTCGTCCCGAAACGTCTTGTTGACCGTCGTGATCTCGTAGAACTCCTCGAGCAATCGGGTGGCCGTCACCGACTTGTCGGAAGCCAGAATCTTCGCCACCATCTTGTCGATGTCCGCCGGCTTGACGTCGACCGGAGCGACGTCCTCGACCTCGATCGTCGGGGCCAGCTTGTCCGCGACCTTGACGGCGGACGTGATCCACTTCTTGGTTTCGCCGGCCGGGTAGATCACCCCGTCCGATCCCATGACGTAGCCCTCGACGGACAGCATCTCCGCGAAGAGACGGCGCCCGTCGTAGAGCAACGTCGCGCGGGGGTCGGCCGGATTCAGGGCGAGCCACGCCACCGCTCCGAGGACCTTGGCCGAAATCGGGGCCGAAGCCTTCAGCGCGTCCGCCGCCGCCGTCTCCGAACGCCAGTCGATGTTCGCCAGCTTCTTCTGCGCCGCCTCGACGTCTTCCGGCTTGACCCCATGCAGGGCGAACGCCCGCTCCGGCTTCTCGCCCGACGCCAGGAAGGCCCACTTCGCCAAGGCGACGTCCCCGCGCGAGGTCAGCAGAAAGGTTGGATCCCGGCTGACGATGCGCTCGACCTTCACCGCGACTTGTTCTCGGCCCTCGTCCCGAACGCGCGACAGCTCCGAAACCAGGGTCGGAAGCGGGACCGGCGTCCCAAATCCCTCGATCAGCAGGCGGATCGCCTCCGCCATCGGACGACCGACGCCCTCCAGACGAGCCGCCGGAATCCAGCGGCGGTCATGGAACGCGAACCGCTTCGGGTTCGACGCGAGCAGCGACCGCAGCGCCGACAGGCCGAGACCCGAATCCGAAAGCCGCTCCGCCAAGTCGCCGAGCTTGAACACCTCGATCTCGGTCAACTGCTGCAGGATCAGACGGTCCGCGTAGGAGCGGGCAAACTCTTCTTCCGGCTTGATGGTGATGCTCTTGGCCAATAGGAGTCCCTCGCGCGCGATGGCGCAACTTGGCATTCTGGCAGATCGGACCCGGTTTTCGCGACGACGCTGGGCCGGGAAGACGCCAGATTGGGACGCATTGCCGCCGCCCCGGCCGGCGCGCTCGTCCCGGACCGGAACGACGGCAATCCGGCGAACCCTTTGTCCCCTTTCTTGTCGCGGGCGAACGCCGGTTCCGCAGATTCGCTCGTATCCTGAAATCCATGCGCCGCGGGTTCACGCTGATCGAGCTGCTGGTCGTGATCGCCATCGTCGCCATCCTGGCCGGCATTCTCTTCCCCGTCTTCGCCCGAGCCAAGGCGAAGGCGAAGCAGACGACCTGCCTGAGCAACCTGCGCCAGATCGGCGCCGGAATCGGCGTCTACATGGGCGACTACGACGACCGCTTCCCGTTCGCCATCGACGCGTCCGACCGCTACGCCCCCCAGATCTGGTCCGACCATCCCGAATGGCAGAGCCTGATCCCGTCGATGCCCGACCTGCCCGACGCCCTCGAACCCTACATCCGGTCGAAGCAGATCTTCCGGTGCCCGTCCGACACCGGAACCGAAGTCCTCGAGGTCAACTTCCCCACCCCGTTCATCACTGCTCCCTCCATGTTCGACACCTACGGGTCGAGCTACTTCTTCCGCACCGAGATCGCGTTCCGCTTCTACTCCCAGAGCGATTTCCGGCTCCCCTCCGAAGTGAACGTCCTGTTCGACGCCGCCGGCCACTGGCACGGCGGCGGCCGCGCGGTCCGCCAGAGCGACTCCTTCGTCGAGGTTTACAACCGCTTGCTCGGGTTCCGGTACAACGTCCTGTACGGCGACTTCCACGCGAAGTCGCGATCGTACATGGAGCTGCAACAAGCTTGGGCGACCGACCTGTGATCCTGCGACCCTACGGCATCGTCATCGACGGCGAGCTCGGCATCGGTCTGGAGATCGTGCGCCGGAACGGCCGAATCGAGACCGTCCGACCCCACACCGGCCTTCCCGAACCCTGGGTCCTCTCCGTACCGTTCGTCAACGCCCACTCCCACTTCGAATACCGCGGACTGCAGGGCCGCGTCCCCGTCCCCGAACCGAGCCGGGAGCCGGAAGAGCCCGGCCACACCTTCGCCGCCTGGATCGGCGCCCTGACCCGGGCCAAGGCCGAACAAGACCCCGCCCAAGTCGAGGCCGACGTCGACCGGGCCGCGGCCGAGAACCGGGCGACCGGGGTCTGGGCCGTGGGCGAGCACTCCGACCGCCCCTTCTCCGCCGCCGCCATGGCCCGCCACCGCCTCGGGGGCCGCGTGTTCCAGGAGGTGCTCACCTTCTTCGAACGGAACGATCCCGCCCCCAAGGTCGCCGCCGTCCGGCAGAAGGCGGAGTCCCAGGCCACAAACGGCCTGCCCGTCCATCTCTCCCCCCACTCCCTCTACACCGTCGACGAAGGGACGCTCGCCGAACTGGCCCAGACCGACCAGCCCATCAGCGTCCATCTCGCCGAAAGCCGGGCCGAGAATCTTTTCTCGACCGCCGGGACCGGACCGATCGCCGAAACCCACCGGAGGAACGGCTTCGATCCCGCCCCGACCGGAGAGCGGGTGGTGGCCCGCGCCGAACGCCTCGGGCTTCTGCGTCCCGGCGCCCAACTCGTCCACGTTTGCGACATCGATCCGGACGAGGTCGCCCGCATCGCCCGGTCGGGGGCCTCGGTCGCCCACTGCCCCCGTTCCAACCGCACCCTCCGGTGCCCGATCGCCCCGATCCGAGAGCTGCTCGACGCGGGCGTGCCCGTGGGCCTCGGTCTCGACTCGCCCGCCAGTTCTGGCCCCATCGACATGTTCGCCGAGATGCGCGCCGCCTTGGAACTGTCCCGGGAACGGGGCGGTCCGGTGGCCGACCGAGAAGTCTGGTCCATGGCGACGACCTTCGGGGCCCGAAGCCTGATGCTCCCCGAACCCCGGATCGCGGCCGGATGCGACGGCCCCCTGATCCGCATCGCCGTCCCCGACGCCCAGTGCACGGAAGACCTCATCGAGCGCGGATCCCCCGGCCTCGTTTCCTGGATCGACTGACCGCCCGACCCGAGACCCAACGCCGATGTCCGGTATCGACGAACTCTGGATCCTGGTCCGGAAGGTGCCCCGCGGACGGGTCGTCGGCTACGGCACACTCGGTCGGGCCCTCCCGAACCCGGTGTCCGGGCTCATCGTCGGCAAGTGGATGGCCCGCGCCCCGGAGGACGTGCCGTGGTGGCGCGTCGTCGCTTTCGACGGTCGGCTCCCCGTCTACAAGCGAGACCCCGGCCTCGCCCAGACTCAGACCGCCCGGCTCCGATCCGAGGGGGTGGCGTTCCTCGACGACGGGCGAGTCGACATGTCGTTCGCCTGGGAACCCGAAACCTGACCGGCCAACTGGGGCCCCGCCCTTCCTCCCGCCTGGCGAACGGTTAAAATCCGAGTCAGATGTCCGACCGATACGAACCCAAGTCCTTCGAAGACAAGTGGCGCAAACGCTGGGCCGAAGCCGATCTCTTCCGGACCCGCGAAGAAGAGGGACGGCCCAAGTTCTACGCCCTCGACTTCTTTCCGTACCCGAGCGGAGCCGGACTCTCGGTCGGCCACTGCCGAAACTACGTCCCCACCGACGTGATCGCCCGGATGAAGTTCATGCAGGGCTACAACGTGCTTCACCCCATGGGCTTCGACGCGTTCGGACTCCCGGCCGAAAACGAGGCGATCAAGACCCGGCGGCACCCCGCCCCGATGGTCAAGCAGTACGGGGAGACCTACCGACGGCAGATGGACCTCATCGGCATCAGCTACGACTGGTCCCGCGAGATCTACTCCAGCGACCCGACCTACTACCGATGGACGCAGTGGATCTTCAAGCTCCTGTTCGAGCGCGGTCTGGCCGAGCGGCGGCTCGCCCCCGTCAACTGGGACCCGGTCGAGAAGACCGTCCTCGCCGACGAAGAGGTCATCGGCGGCCGCGGGTGGCGCAGCGGCGCCCTGGTCGAGAAGAAGTTCATCCCCCAGTGGTTTTTCCGCATCACCGACTACGCCCAGAGGTTGCTCGACGACCTCGATCTGGTGGACTGGCCCGAAGGCATCAAGCAGATGCAGCGGAACTGGATCGGCCGCTCGGAGGGCGTCGAGTTCGCCATGAAGGTCAAGTTCGCCCGCGAACGCGAAGCGTCCGATCCGCCCGCCGACGCCGATTTCGTCGTCCTCCCTCGGGAGCGCGAACGGCACTTCCGCGTCTTCACCACCCGGATCGACACCGTCTTTGGCGTCACGTTCTGCGTCTTGGCCCCGGAGCACCCCCTTGTCGAGACGATCGTCGAGATGGTCGAACCGGAGCACGCCGACGCCATCCGCGCCTACCAGAGAGAGGCCGCCACCATGGGCGAGACCACCCGGCAGGCCGCCGACCGCGAGAAGACGGGCGTGTTCACCGGCGCCTATGCCATCAACCCGGCCAACGGAAAGGCCGTGCCCATCTACCTGGCCGACTACGTGCTCATGGGTTACGGAACCGGCGCCATCATGGCCGTGCCCGGCCACGACCAGCGCGACTTCGACTTCGCCAAAAAGTACGGCCTCGACATCGTCCCCGTCATCGCCCCCGAGAACACCCCCGAAGGAATCGAAACCGTCCGCCGGATGTTCGAGGATGGCAAGGCCTACGAAGCCAAGGACGGCGTCATGGTCAACTCGGGCGAGTACTCCGGACTCAGCTTCAGCGAGGGCCAACGCCGGCTCGGAGAGTGGATGGAGGGGCTCGGAATCGGCGAGCGAAAGGTCACCTACAAGCTTCGCGACTGGCTCATCTCGCGCCAGCGGTACTGGGGGTGCCCGATCCCGATCATCCACGAAGCGAACGGCGACATGACCGCCGTCCCCGACGACTGTCTGCCCGTCCTGCTCCCCGAAGTCGAAAATTACGAGCCGGCCGGCGACGGCTCTTCACCCCTCTCTCAGATCGAGTCGTTCGTCAACGTCACCGACTCCCAAGGGCGCCTCGGCCGACGCGAGACCGACACCATGGGCGGCTTCGCCTGCTCGAGCTGGTACTTCCTCCGGTTCTGCGACCCCCACAACGACGCCGCTCCCTTCGACAAGGGCAAGGCCGACTACTGGATGCCGGTCGACTGCTACGTCGGCGGCGCCGAGCACGCCGTCATGCACCTCCTGTACGCCCGATTCTGGACCAAGGTGCTCTACGACGCCGGGCTTGTGAGCGTCAAGGAACCGTTCCAGCGCCTGATGAACCAGGGCATGGTCTTGGCCGAAACCCCGTTCCGAAAGCCCCGCGAGGGAGAGACGCTCGAGGTCGGCGAGGACGGGATCCTCATCACGGCCGAGGAAGCCAAAAAGCTCCCGGCCGACCAAGTCTTCACCAAGTGGGTGAAGATGTCGAAGTCGAAGTACAACGTCGTCACGCCCGAAGAGGCGGTCGACGCGTTCGGAGCCGACGCGCTGCGCCTGTACGAGCTCTTCGTCGCCCCCTTCGACCAAGAAGTCCAGTGGAGCAACGACGGACTCAACGGACTCGTCCGATTCCTCAACCGCGTGTTCCGCTTCGTCGACCAGGTTCGCCCCGTCTACGATCCGGAATGGCGATCCACCGTCGACCGCGCCGCGAACCCGACCGCGGCCGCCATCCGCCGGAGCGTGCACCGCGCGATCATCAAGTCGACCGAAGACATCGACAAGTTCGCCTTCAACACCTACGTGTCGACGCTGATGATCTGCCTCAACGAACTGACCGACCTCCTCAAGGACCCGGCGACCATCCAGGACCCCGCCCTTCGACCGGCGATCTCCGAGGCCGTCGAGTCGTTCGTGCTCCTCCTCGCTCCCGCCGCTCCCTTCTCGGCCGACGAGCTCAGGCAACGACTCGGCCGGCCGGGCTTCACCTATCGCGCCGACTGGCCGATCGGCAACCCGAGCCTCGCCGCCGCCGACACGGTGACGGTCGCGGTTCAGGTCAACGGCAAGCTGCGCGACACCATCGACATGCCCGCTTCCGCGTCCGACGCCGAACTCGAGGAGGCCGCCCTCGCCTCGCCCAAGGTCCAGGCCCACATCGACGGCAAGACGGTCCGCAAGGTCGTCGTCGTCCCCGGCAAACTCGTCAACGTGGTGGTGGGATAGGTGAGAGCCTGGCTTGCGGGCTGCGTCGCCGCTCTGGCCGTCGTCGGGTGCATCCGCGGCGCCGGCACGATTCCGATCGCCAACGACCGCGAGTTCAACAACGTCCTCGCACAGGCCGAGCGCCTGTCGAAACGTCCCCTCGAGGTCGCCCGCGCCGACGGCGAACTGACCCAGCAGGAGAAGGCCGACCTCGAACGGGCGCGGCCCATGTTCGCGTCGATGATCCGCTACCGACCCGATGCCTTCGCCCTGCGCTTGGGCGCCGGCAAAATCGAGGCCGCCCTCGGCGACTGGGAAGCGGCCCTTCGCCAACTAGACGCCTGCCGGAGCCTGATCAACCCCCAGACCGTCGTCCCCGCCGAACGCGTCACCCTCGCCGAGGCCTGGTTCGAGACCGCCCGCGCCAACCTCGCCCTCCAACGCCCCGAACCCGCCGAAAGAGCGGCCCGTCAGGCCGTTCTCATCGTCCCCCAGGCCCCGGACTACCACGCCGCACTCGCCGCCGCTCTCCTCGCGCTCGGGCGGCGCCAAGAAGCCCGCACCGCCGTCGACGAGGCGCTCAGGCTCGACCCCGCCCACCCCCGGGCCAAGTCCCTGTCCGAACGGCTCGGGCCCCGACCGCCCGCTCCGGCCGAAGCTCCCTGAAACCGTCCCGACCGGTGATCGAGACCAGAAAGAGCGCGGGCGCAGACCGCGAGGTCTGCGCCCGAACCGGTTTTGCGGCACCTCCCAGGCTCACGAGGCCAGAACCGTCTTCACGTTCCGACGGCTCGTGAGGGCCCGCCTGTACATGTCGACGTACCGAATCGCGCTCGGACCCCATCCGTAATCGCCGGCCAGCGCCCCTTCGACCAGACGCGTCCACTTCGCCTCGTCCGTCCACGCCTGATAGGCCCGGTTCAGCGTGTCCAGATAGCTGATCGGATCCTTGTGGTCGAACGCAAAGCCGTTCTTGCCCTCGAAAACCGTATCGGCCAGACCGCCGGTTCGGCGGACGACCGGGATCGTCCCGTACCGCAGCGCGATCAGCTGTCCGAGACCGCACGGCTCGAACGCGCTCGGCATCAGGAACATGTCCGAGCCCGCGTAGATCCTCTGGGCGAGATCGACGTCGAAGGCGTTGAAGAAACGGAAACTCTTCGGGTAGCGGTGCTGCAACTCCCGGAACCGATCCGCCAGCCAGGGGTCCCCCTGACCGAGAACGACCATCCGCATCGGCAGCGCGAACGTCTGCTCCGCGACCTCGAGCATGAGGTCCATGCCTTTCTGGTCGCTCAGACGGCTGACGACGCCCGCGATCGGCGCCTTCGTCCTCTTCGAAAAGCCGACCTCCTCGATCAAAGCGTTCCGGCACTTGGCCTTGCCCGCCAGGTTCCCGGGCCCGTAATGGGCCGCGATGGCCGGGTCCGTCATCGGGTTGAAGCGGTCCGTGTCGATGCCGTTCAGAATGCCGTTCAGCCGCCCCGCTTCCCAGAGGTGCTTCATCAGCCCTTCGAGCGTGCACCCGAACTGCGGGGTCTGAATCTCCCTCGCATACCGCTCGCTGACCGTGTTGACCTGGTCGGAGAACACCATCCCGCTCTTGAGGAAGTTGAACGCGCCCCACGTCTCAAGCTGGTGCATGTTGAACAGCGACGACGGCAAGCCCGCCTTCTCGACGACCTCGGGTCCGAACACGCCCTGGTACGCGAGGTTGTGGACCGTGTACGCGATGGCCGTCTCGTCCCACGTCGCGTCGCCGCCTTCGCGGGCGATGGCCGGCAGCGCGCCGCAGTGCCAGTCGTTGCCGTGGATCACGTCGGGAATCCAACCGATCGCCTTGCACGCCGCCAAGACCCCCCGGGCAAAGAACAGGTACTGCTCGTAACCGGGCAGGTACACGCGGTCGCTCCGGTCGGCCAGGTTGAACCACTCGTCCGTGCCGACCAGATAGACCGGCACGCCGTCGAGCGCGCTCTCCTTGAGGTACGCCTTCTTCGTCCAAGCCTGGTTGATCTTCACCGAAAACGATCGCTTCACCGTCCGGAAGCCCCATCGCTTGTCCGACTCGACCATCCGGTACGCCGGCATCGCGATCCGGACGTCGTGACCGAGCGCCATCAACGCCTTGGGAAGCGAACCGGCTACGTCGGCCAAGCCTCCGACCTTGGCGTAGGGACTGACTTCGACCGATACATACAGAATTTTCAGCTTGCCGTTCATTTCCCGCACTCTCCCGCTTGTCTGATCAGACCGATCGCAAACCCGATCCGAAGCCGACCATGCAACCGCATCGCCGACGATTTACCCTCTTCCATACGCAGTCGAACCGCTTCCACTCGCCACAAATCGGGCGCCGGATCGGCTCCGAACGTACCCGCGTGCTCGCGAAAGCGGTTCCAGACTGCAATCCTTCCCCGATCGGGGCTACCTTTTCGGGCCGACCCTCTCGGTCCGGTACCGGGACTATTCCACGCCCTAACTTCCCCAAATCCCCGCCGAATTGCCGGGATGCGTGTCCGGCCCCTCCTCAACCGGGCGGGGCCGCCCCCATGCGGCCGGGCTCGGGCCGCCCGGCCGAAGCCGAACGCCGGGCCTCGAACCGAAGCACGCGCTCGACCGCCTCCTTCCGAACCGATGCCGCAACCTCGTCGGCCGACCCCTCCAGCTCGAACGTCTCCAGGGTCCGTCGAACCGCGCGCTCGTCGAACGCCTGCAGGAACACCCGCAGCCTGACGGTGGAACCCGACGACGTATACGAGCCGGCGATCCGGTACACCCGCGGGTGCTTCCCGACGTCGAACCACGCCTTCACCTGGGTCGCCGAACGCATCGCCTCGCGCACCCGCTCCTCCAATCCGGCCGGATCCTCTTTGTCCTCCTCGAACTCGCCCACGATCACGACCGGCACCGGCGGCCGCAAGCCCAGCATGCCCCGGTTCGCCTCCGACGTCACCCCGACGTCGAAGCTCGCGCTCGCCCCCGAACGCCGAAACTGAGGGCGCTGGATCCCCGTCAACCCCAACTCCGCCTTCAGCGACTCCACCCGGGCCACCGCGTACCCCAGCCAACGCTCGACGTCGACGAACAGGTCGCCGCTGGGCGCCAGTCGCAGCCCGTCGGCCGTGGCGCGGTCCACGGCCTCCAGAAGCGCGTAGGTCAAGACCCCGTGCTCGACGTTCGGCGACTCGTAGCTGAGCTGGTCGGCCGCCGAACCCGCCAAAAGCCAGGTCCCCGTCGTGTCCCGAATCGCCTCCCACGCCCGTTGGTAGTCGCCCGAAAGCGAGCGCGAGTCCCCGACCAGACGGTCGGCCGCCGCCCCGCTGTGGCACGTGTCCAAAATCACCACCTGCTTGTTCGCCGGAATCGCGGCCAGCCACGCCTTCAGGTCTTCGGCGCTGACCGTCCCCGTCGAGACGATCGCCGGACCGATCTCGGACGGGTTCGCCTCCTGGGTCAGGAAGAAATAGCCTTTCTGGTCGCCGATCGCGCTGGTGCCGTGACCGGCCAGGAACACGAACACGATATCCGCCGAAGTCGCCTTCTCCGCCACCTGCTCGAACCATCGCCGGATGTTCGGCCGGGTCGGCCGCGTTTCGACGTTCGGCGCCGTCGTCATCACGGTGAGGTCGATCCGCCCCGGAAGCAGGCGCTCGCCCACCTTGCTCAGGGCTTCGCCGATCGCGGCCGCGTCGCGAGAGGGAGCCAGCAGGTCGCCCGAGTCCCCCGCGTAGTCCCCCACCCCGACCGCCAGCGCGAACAACCGAACGTCCGGCGCCCGCAACCCGGCCGGCACCCCGAGATCGATCACGGCCGGCGGACTGACGAGGTCGCCCCGACCGTTCGTCGCCGTAACCGACAGCACGTTCCCCCGCCCTGGCGGCAGGTGGGTCTCCGGCAGGAGGAAGGCGGTCCGGGTGCTCAAGTCGACCGTGAAGAAACCCGCCCGTCGACGCGTCTCGACCACTTTGCCGTTCAGCGAAACCCGGATCTGACCGATTCCGCCCTCGTCCCGCTCCTCGAGCGCGACGTCGACCTGCATCGGGTTGCCCTCGTGCGGCGTCAGCCTGATCGACGGGTACAGGCGGATCGCGCTCAGGTCCGGCACCGCCCGAACCGGCGTCGGATCGGCCCCCAAAAGCTTGCCCAACAGCCCGGGCTCGTAGAACAGCGACTTCAGTTGGGCGAAGTCGACCGCCTCGAGACCCTCCGACCACTCCAGAACAAACGCCGCCCCCCGGACGTCGGCAGGGTCGCTCGCATCGAAACGACCCGACTCGTCCATCGCCAGCCAACCGCCGTCCCGCATCGCGATCAGGCAGCCGAGACGACGAAAATCCCCCGACGCCGTCTCCCTTGCGTCCCAGATCGTCATGCCGTCGAGAGGCGAACTGGCCAAAATCCTCGACCCGTCCGGAGAGAAGCTGACCTGGCGGACGGCGTCGCTGAGTTCGAGCCGTCCCACCAGGCGCCCCTCCGGCCGACCCTCGACGATGTCGTACACCTCGACCGCGTTCGCCGTCATCAGAGCCACGCGCTTTCCGTCTGGCGACAGACCGTTCGCCTCACCGGCGACGCCGCGCGGGGAGCGCTTCCGAAAGACGATCTCGCCCACCTCGAGATCGAGGACGTACCGATCGTCGTCCGTTCCGAAAAACAGCCGCTTCCCGTCTCTCGAGGTCCCCCACAGGGTGGCCGGCTCGAGGGTGTCGGCGCCGGTTCGAACCAGTTTGGTCGGCTCGGCCTTCGCCAAATCGACGAACGCCGCCCCCATCGATGTCATCAAGACGACTTGGGACCCGTCCGGGACGACATACAGACCGACCTCGCCCTCCAGCTTGGGGTCCAGGCGGGCGATCGCCCTCATCTTGCCCGACTCGGTGTAGTCCCACGCGAAAAGATCGGTGCCGGAATCCGTGCTCACCACCGTCGTCCCGCCGGGAACGAACGCGATGCGCTTCATCCCTCCGTCGACGTCGAACGTCCACCGGTACTCGGCCGCCCCCGTGTCCGACCGGCACACGTAGACGTCCCCATCCGCAAACGCCACCGCGTACCGGTCGCCCTCCGGAGACCAGGCCCATGCTGTAACCGTCCTCCAGCCCGCCAGCCACTTCCCGGTCGCCGTGTCGAACAGGTGCAGCTCGCGGTTTCGGGCGGTCCGCATCAGCAACCGTCGTCCGTCCGGCGAGACCGAAGGAGCGTTCGGCCCCGACCCCGCAGACGTCGTCTCGAACCTCTCCAGAGTGTTCGGAAGCTGACCCGCCATCGCCCAGGACTGCACCGACCCGTGCTGGAGGTGCAGGCCCAACCCCATCGGCGTCTCGTACAGGCTCGCCCCGTACATCGGACTCACCGAACCGAATACCTGCCCCTCCACCGCGCCCGACTGCAGGTCGTGCTCCCGGATCGCGCCCGACGCGTAGCCGACGAGAAAGTACCGGCCGTCCTGCGAGAAGCTGCCCGCGGTCGGGAGATCGTTCACCCGGGTGAACGGCAGATGCGTCCCGCTGACCGCATCCCATACGATCAACCGGTTGTCGTTTCCGTAAGTCGCCAACCGCCGACCGTCGCGGGTCTTGCGGATCTCCCTCAACGAACCGTCGTGCCCTCTCAGGCGCCGGCGCTCGGCTCCCGTCTCCCCGTCGACGACCACCAGATCCCCCGATTCCTCGGCGTACACGACCTCGTCCTGCTTCGCCCCGATCCACAGCGCCCCCATCAGCGTGTTGCGCATGAAGCCCTTGGACCCGATGTGGTGGGGCTTGCGGAAGAGAAGCCGACCGTCCGCGACCGCAAACGCCGCCGCCCCGATCTCGGGTCCCGAAGCCAGGATCTTTCCCCCGTCCCCCGAGAAGCTCACCCAAAACACGGACCCCGACCGGCCGTCGATCTTCTTCCGAATCGTCCATGACTCGACCTCCCACACCGCGACCGATCCGTCTTCGGAACACGTGGCGACCTGGCGACCGTCGGCCGAGAACGCGATCCCGCGGACCGGGCCGGCGTGCCCACCGACCGAGCGGACTTCGACCCGGCCTTCGTCCGCCCCTCCGGCCGGGCGCAGGCGCAGCACGCCGCCCGCCTCCGTCGCCACGACCGCCGTCCGCCCGTCGGGCGAGATCGCGGCCGCCGTCAGAGAACCCTCCGCAGGTTCGAGACCGCGGCCGTCGAACTCCCACCGCTCCCGGGCGCGCCGACTGTCCCACACCCGAACGTCTGCTTGGGAAGCGGTCAGGATCGCCGTACCGTCGGCCGAAAAGGTCGCCGTATGGACCGGACCCCGATTCCCACTCAGAATCCGGAGCAGGCGCCGAGTCTGGCGGTCCCAAAGGTACGGAGCATAGCCTCGGTCGTGGGTCAGGAGCCGGGTCCGGCCGAGGTTCTCCTCGATGTCCTCCAGACGGAAGTTGCTGGTCTGGGGAACGATCCGGACCCTCTGGATCCCGGTTTCCCGGGCCGTTTGGACCCGTGCCTCGAAGGCTGACGCGAGCCGCCCCCCGAGGGGGGCTTCAAACGAGAGTTCCGGCCCGCCGCCGAGAACCAGGCACGACACGATCGCGAGAATCATGGTTGCGTTTGGGCTGGCCTGGCCGCGGTCGGGCCAGCCCGGATCGGAGCGTCAAGACTTGACGGAGAACGGCTTCTCGGCCCGGGCCGGCGTGCTGAACTCCGCGTTCGGCCCTTG
>JBDNCL010000034.1:0-17442 GCA_046719655.1 Fimbriimonadaceae bacterium | reverse complement strand
AAGTCCGCCGGGGCACCGGGTCTGGCGACAGTCGTGAGACTATCGGAGTAGGGACAGGACGCTCTGCGGAGACGAGTTCGCCTGCGCCAAGACCGACAGACCGCTCTGCTGGAGGATCTGAAGCTTGGTGAAGTTCGTCATCTCCTGCGCGACGTCGGTATCGCGGATCGTCGACTCGGTGGCGGCCAGGTTCTCTCGGCTGATGCCGAGGGACCGGATGTTCGACTCGAGTACGTTGCGCTGGAAGTTTCCGATTTCGCCTCGGGCCTTCGCGACCTCCTCGATCGCCGCGTCGATGACCTTCAGGGCGTCCGAAGCCGACGACTGGCTGGTGAGCGCGAGGTTGCTGAGGTTGAGACCGGCGACGACGTTCTTGCCGAGCTGGGATGCGGCGAAGTTGCCGAGAGACATCATCGCGGTCTGACCGGAGTTGGCTCCGATCTGGAACGTGGACGCTCCGACGACCAGGCTTCCGACGACGGTGGAGGCGGTGGTCGCATTCGCCTGCAGAGTGATGACGTTGCCGTCGCGGTCGCTGAGCACGAGGCCGTTCTGGCTGTTTTGGCCGCCGGTGAACGTCACCGATACCACGCCGCCCGCATCCGAGCCGTTGCTGTCGATCGACACCGTCGCCACCGCGTTCACGCCCGTCGCGTTGGTGGTGCCGGCCGCGTTGATGACGCCGTTCGCATCCGACAAGGTGAAGTTGCCCTTCGTTCCGTGTTCGCTGGCACGCAGGGTGATGCCGTTCGACGCCGACCACGTGGCCGAAACGCCCGTCTGACCAGACGCCGCGTTGACCATCGACAGGACGTCGCCGACCGTGGTGGTCGAGCTGGTCGTGAACGTGTATCCGTTGATCGAGAACGAGCCGGCTGCGACCGTCGAGGTCAGAGCGCCGAACGTGACCGAACCCGTGACCGAAGCCAGAGTCGCCTGCGTGTCGATCGTGACCGTGACCGACGTCTGAGTCGTGATCGCGGCCCCGTTGAAGGTACCGCTGAAGTACATGCTCTTGACGTTCGCCGGGCTCGTGACCGAGGCCGAAACGCCCGCGCTTCCGTCGAGCAGCTTCTTGGTGCCGAACTGAGTTTGCTCCGCGATGCGGGTGATCGACGAAACGATGGAGTTGAGCTGGTTCTGGTTCGCCTGAATCTGCGACTGGGTCAAGGTGCCGGTGTTGGCCGAGGCGACAGCCAGCGAGCGGGCGTCTCGAAGAAGTCGGTTGACCTCGTCGAGAGCGCCTTCAGCCGTCTTCGCGTAGTTGACGGCGTCCTGGTTGTTGCGGACCGCCTGGTCGATGCCGGCGATCTGCGCTCGGAAGCTCTCCGAAGAGATGAGGCCGGCCGGGTCGTCCGCTGCCGAGTTGATGCGCAGACCGGTCGACAAGCGGGTAATCGACTTGCTGAATTCGCTGCCCGTGATGCCCAGGTTGCGCAGGGCGTTCATCGCCGCGACATTCGTGTTGACTCGAAAAGACATTCGATCCTCCGTGATGCTCGATAGTCGTTCTGGACGGGCACGGTCGCTTCTGCCCCCTCTGGCGTCTGCGTGCCGATCGTCTTCCTGACTTCGTCCACTGGAAGTTGTTGGGCCCCGAACGATTCGGTATCGCTGTGAGGAATACCGGGGTGTGGCAAACCTGGCAATCTTACCGACGTCGGTCCCCTCGCCGGACCCGACCGCGAGCCCGGGCAAGGGTCCCGAACCCGGTTCGCCGGGGGACGTCCGAACTCCGGCCGACAGGTAAAGTCCCTGCGTGACTCTCAACCAGTACGCGGCCGAGATCCGCATGCAGATCTTCGACAGCCTCAAGAAAGGCGTCGATCCGCCCGTCGGCACGTTCGATGCGTCCGTACTGAAGGAGGGCAAGACGAAGGGCGAGCCTCAGATCGGGACCACCCGGTATGAGCCCGAAACGATCATCTTCGAGTTCATCTTCCCCGATCCCCGGTCCGCCGCCACCGTCCTCAGCGTCCGCGTCGGCAGCCCGGAAAGAATCGTCTTTCTGCCCGTGCCCAAGTGGGTCGTCGAGTCGATCTGGCAAGGGGACGTCGACGGCAGCTTCCACTTCGAGAGCGACGCTCGCGAAATGCTGGCCGAGTTCGCGTCTTTGCTGGAGCCGGACGCCAACCGCGCTCTTTTCGGCCCGAAACAGGCCACCCGCCGCGAATAGGCGGAAGCCTTTCGGGCGGCTACCGGAGCTTGTCGACCAGGCTGGCCATCTCGATCGCGGCAAGAGCCGCCTCGCGGCCCTTGTTGCCCAGCTTCATGCCGGCCCGCTCCAGAGCCTGCTCGTGGCTGTCCGGGGTCAGAATGCCCCACGAAATCGGCACGCCGGACTCGAGCTGAAGGCCCATCAGGGCCCCGCCGACGTCTGCGGCCAGGAGCCGGGCGTGGCTTGTCGCTCCCTGCAGGATGCAACCCAGAGCCAAGATGGCGTGAGGCCGCGAGGCGTCGTCGCGGCCCAGAAGAGTACGGGCCGCCAGCGGCATCTCCCACGTTCCCGGCACGTGCACAACCTCGACGGCCGGATCGCCGTGGCGCGCCAGCTCGTCGAGCGCCCCCTCGAGAAGCTCCTTGGTCACCAACTCGTTCCATCGGCTCACCAAGACGGCAAACCGCTTGCCCGCTGCGTCCATCGTGCCGCGTCTCACGTCCACACCCTAAAGTATGGCCGTTTCCGGGCGCGCCCAACCTCGAGGAACTATGGCGAAGCGGGCATCCGCCGGACGACTCCGATTCCCCACCGGGCCGGGTCGATCCAGTTCATGCCGTCTCCCGACCAGACCAGCATGCGTCCCGGCACGTTGCCGAGAGGGGCCCAGTCGCCCGCGTCGTAGTCGTTCAGCTTCACGTCGAGCCCGATCACCATGCCGTCCCGGATGCCCCCGAATCGGCTCGGATCCAGACGAAGGGCATCGAGCGGAATCGCCGCCTCCACCGTCCATCCGGTCGGCGTGTTGCGGGTCGCCACTCGAGCCGTGTCCAGAATGTTGTCCTCGTGGAACCAAAACACGGTCGCGCCGCGGTTCGCCAGCACGGGCGCGACGCCGATCTGGAACTCGACCGCCTTGTCGAGAACGGTCCGTCCGGTTGGGCCGGCGAAGCCGATGTAGAACTCGAGCGAGTCTTGCCGCCACATGAGCCGCGCCTCTTCGGTGTTGATGGGGGCCTGATCTCGGACGTCTGCCGCCAGATAGAGAGTCGTCGGCGTCAGCCAGACGTGGGCGACGGCCGAAGCCCGGTCCGGGGTCCAGCCGGGGGACGGAGCGACCAGCTGTCGCGCTTCGTTTAGGGTCATGGCGGGCAGACCCTCCCAATCGGAAAGGTCGCCGTCGATGTCGGGGCCCGAATCGGAGAGCTTGACCACCGTGATGCCGACCGGTCGCGAGGCGTTGCCGGCGAAGGTTGCCCGGTAGAAGGACTCGCGATCCGGCTTCGGGAGCGCCAGGTCGACGTGAACGTTCTGGCCGCCCGTCAGCGTGATCCGGTCGCTCGTGGCATAGTTCTGCACTTCGGGGGTGAAGGCGCTCTCCAGACGCACTTCCGAACCGATCCGCCGACTCGTCTGGTTCTCGAGGAGCACCCGCCCGATCACGTTCCCGTCTTCGGTCGTCGGGCGGAATCGGACGTTCACGGTCGGCACGACGTCGACGTGGGCCTCGATCGGCACGGTCTGGCGCAGGCCCTGGAAATCGACCGCGACCTGAGCCCGAATCCGCTTCCGCCCGGGGGTGGCGTTCCCGTCGACGCGCAGCGTCTGGCCGTCCGCGTCCCATCGCACACCGCTGGGAAGGTCGGTGCGCGAGACCTCTACCCGCGCCTGGCCCCGCCGCAGCGTTGGGTGCACGAACAGCCGAAGCGGAGTGCGCTCGCCCGGAGCCAAGATCGTCAGCGGTCGTTCGAACCGGACTCCCGCCCTCGGCAGATACACCTCGGGCGCCACCCCGCGGACGTACACGGGGTCGAGTCCGATTTTCACCGTGACGCCGCGCCCGTCGACCGTGGGTCGCCCGACCGCGTTCTCGCCGAGCATGTCCGAGGCCTCGGCCGTCGACGAATGGAAGTTGGCTCGGAATCGAGGACCGCGTTGGAGGGTCAAGTCCTCCTCGCCGCCCGTCCACTTCCACACGGCGAGGGTCAGTTCGCCGGTCCGGCGGTCCCGAGCCAGGACTTGGAACACCCCCCTCTCGCCGTTGCCGATCATTCCGACGAAGTCGGACCCTTCCAAACGCTCCACCATGTGCCTGTAGGCGTAGAAGGAGCGCTTTTTCTGGCCGTCGGCGGTCACGAGTCCAAGTTGGGAGTCCCACTCGTCGGGTTTGTCGTCGTACCAGTTCTGCAGGTCGAAGTAGAAGATCCGCTCCACGCCGAGCCCGAGGCAGAGAAGGTGGTTCCGGATGACGAGCGAGGCCTGTCGGCGCTGCGCCTCCATGTCGCTGCTCGGAATCGAGCCGACGCCCATTTCGGTCAGCCAGATCGGCTTTTCGAACCCGTACCGCCAGAGCACAGCCCGGATCTCGGCCAACTCCATCGGCACTTCCGGCTCCGGATTCCCACGGTAGTAGTGGTAGTCGAAGATCTCGAAGTAGCGCCCGCCTCCCAGCTGGAGAATGCGCTCCGTGAACCGACGGTCCCACGTCCCGATCGGGGCGAGGACGGGAGCGGCGAGTTTGGCCCGCGGGTCGGCGCGTCGAAGGGCCTCGCGCGACGCCTTCATCAGCCGCGTGTAGTGATCCGCGTTCGGGTTGGGAGTCCAGAAGTTCGGAATGTTGGGCTCGTTCCACATCGACCAGACCGGAGCCCGTCCCCGGTACCGACGCACCGTCGTCTCGACGTAGTTGGCGAAAGCCGCGACCTGCTCGTCGGTTGCGGGCCCGTTGGCTCCCGGCGGGAACCAGGCGGCGCCGTAGGCCAGGATCGGGTACCACTGCACGCCGGCCGCCTCGAACGTCGCGAACGCCCGGTCGGATCGGGTGAAGTCGAAACGGCCCGGCTCCGGCTCGACGACGTGCCACCAGAGATCGGCCCGATCCCAGTAGACGCCCAGCTCCTTCATCCAGCCCAGGCGGCGGGGAACCGTCGTCTCGATCTCGTCCGGAATGTGGAAGATCTTCGTGCCGTTGATGGCGAACGGGCTGCTGTTCACCCTCGCCCGATGCTCGGCCGACCACCGCACCTGGGGCGGGGGTGGGCTCTCCGGCGATCCGGGGCGCGGGGAGGGGCCTTGGGCCGCTGCCGACGGGAGCATCGCGGCGCCGAACGCGACGGCCGCAGCAAGAGTTCCGATGGGAAACCGCATGAAAAACCTCTCCGCTATTGTGCGCCGATTCGGACCGAATTTGCGCCTCGAATCGGAGCGAATGGCCACCTAAGCGCTTACCAAAAGTGTCGCACGCGGCTCCAAAACTCGTACACCGGAACCCGGAGCTCGCTTGCCAGAAAAATCCGGATGTTGCGCTCTTCCGGAACGGCAGGCGACGGTTCGGCTTCCTCGACCTGGACGACGCTCTCGAACAGGGCTTCGTGGTCTGGAGGCATTGGGCCGACCACGATCGCCCGACGCCCGTCCCAGTCGCCCGGTCCCCACAGCCAAAAGCTGTTGTGGCGGCTGATCACGGGTGGCAGTCCGCGACCACGTCCGAAAAACTCGATGGCGGACGCCTGACCATAGTTGTGGGTGTAGACGACCAGGCCCGCCCGTTTCTCGGGCGGAATCCGTTCCAGAGCTCGCTCGACCGCCAGCGTCATCTCCTGCCAACCGTGCATGTCGGCAAACCCCTGGATAGGACTCTTCTCCCCGCGTTCGGTCTGCGGCGGGTTCAGGCCGCTGGCCACGATCATCGCCTCCAGCTTGTCGACCGGCAGAATGGGCAGAGCGAGCGGCGCCGTCGCGGCCCCGAACAGAGCCACCGGTCCGAACACGGCCCACCGTCGACCGCGCCGCCGCCCGATCCATTCCTCGGCCAGAACGGCCCCGATCCCGAAGACGAGCGGAAACGCGGGCGAAAGGTAGTTCTCCCGAGCCGACATGCTCGCGATCAAGATTCCGGCCACCACGAGGAAGGCGACGGCCAGCGGTCGGGCCTCGCGCGTCGACTGCAGGACGAGGCCCCCCAAGAGTCCGGCGATCCACACCGGCGCCGAGCCGACATTCATCACGACCAGCTGGGTGAGGAGAAACTGCATCGGTCCCACGTGGGCCATCTTCAGTTCGGTCGCGTTGCGGATGAACTCCAGAGAGGGCCACCCGTTCTGAACCTGCCAGACCAGGTGCGGCGAGAAGATGGCGCCGGCGAGCAGGGCGGCCATCCACGGGCCCGGCGTACGAAGGACGCGGCGGTAAGGGGTCAAGACGAGGGCGACCCCGATGCCCGCCATCAGCCACAGCATGCTGTACTTGTTCAGGAGGCCCAAACCCACGATGATCCCCAGCCCCAACCACCGGGGGTTCGTGCTGTCGCGAAGGAGGCGGACGAAAACCAAGGTGGCCCACGACCAGAGCAGCACGTCCAGTCCGTTCATCGAGAAGAGGTGGAACACCACGAGGTAGACCGGGGCCGTCGCCGCACACAGAGCGGCCAGAGATTGGGCCGCGCCGCGTCCTCCCAGATCGCGGGTGATCGTTCCGACGAGCACGACGGTCGCCGCACCCGCCAACACGACCGGCATTCGAACCGCGACCAGCGAATCGCCGAACACGCTCGTGACCGCCCACAGAACGGCCACCGACAGGGGAGGATGATCGACGTACCCCCACGCGAGCCGGCCCGCGCACGCCAGATAGTAAAGCTCGTCACGGAAGTACCCGTATCGCGTCAGGCAGACGCCATGGAGCGCGACCGTTGTGAGCGCGAGGGCCCAAACAGCCGGTGCCATCGGCTCTGACGGCCTCCGGGCGACGAAGAACACGGCGCGAGTTTACTGAGGCCGACCGGAAGTGGGAAGCGTTTGCGCCGAACTTAATGCCCGTTAACGGAAACCGCTCAGCGGTAGGGGTTGCCCCCCACACCGTACTTGTTGGCGAGTCGGACCGAGTGGAACTCGAACAGGTCCCCCATGATCCGCACGAACGTTCCGCTCACGAGGACGGCGTCGATCGTCGCCACGACGACCCCCATGGGGATGACCCGGACCAGATAGGGCGAGATCGGTTCGAGCACGAGGATCAGCAGACTCGTCAACGGCACCGAGATCAGTCCGAAAGCCAGGGCGAACTTGAAACCGGTCAGCTGGATCGGCAGCAGGTCGCGCTCGATCGCCAAAAACCTCTGCCACCGACTTCGGAAAAACCGGCGATAGAGGTCGCGGTTGGCGATCGCCCATACGATCTGATAGGCGGTCGTGCTCACGACGCTCGCCACGACGATCGTGGTGAACAAACCGACCCACGGGTTCTGGGTTGCGGCTTGGGCGGCCGTCCCCGTGATGACCCCGGCGAGGTTGAAGATCCCCGCCACAAAGAACGTTCCGAACAGCTTGCCGCGCATCGTGCGCGCCAGCATCTCCCGGTCGTGCCGAACCGACTCGAAGCGGTAGTTCCGCAACGCGTGGCGCGAAGCCCGCAGATCCTCCCGGGCCTGTCGGAGGTGGTACAGCGGGTTGAGGTACCTCCCGAAGCGCCCGAGCCCTCGGCGGAGCCTGGCCGTCAAGGACCGAGGTCGAGACAGATCTCCCTCGACGGGCACCGGCTCGGACTGTGCGTCGGGTTCGGACAGAGGAGCGGGGGTCTTGATCACGACGTGTCGCAGCGCCCGAGTCGGACGCAGTTCCTGGCATTCTATTACGGAATCCGGACCAATTCCGGTTTGAGCCGGCCGAACGAGACCTTCAGTCCGCCTTAAGCCGGCTGGGCGGCCCGCAGATCGAGCCCGATCTCGGCCGCGAAGCGGGCGATCTCGGCATTGACCTGCTGGGCGTGGGTGAACTGGATCAGGTGGCCGGCATCCAGCCACACGTCCACGTCGGGTTCGTACGGCGGAACGATCTTGTCGTGCCGACCGTGGATGTGGCGGACGGGCACCTTGACCCGGCGTCGGTCGAATGTCCAGTCGGCGCACTGCTTCACGGCCCAGCGGAAGAACCGGAGGTTGATCTGAGACGCCATCTGCCGGAGAACGTCCCGCTGAGCCGCCGTGATCGGCTCGTCCTTGGCGAAGGAACCGGCCAAGTGCTTCAGCCCGAAGCCGAGCGCGCTGGCCGGAATCCACCGAAGCTGCCCGGCCTTGGCCCGAAAGTCGTCCGCAATGGCACTCGGCCGCTGAATTCCGGCCAGGAGCACCACGCCCGCCACCTGGTCGCGCAGGCTCTCGAGCGCCGCCATCTCCAAGGCCACCATGCCGCCGAAGCTGAAGCCGCCGACGATCATGCGGCCGCCGCCCGCCAGACCCTCGCCGAGTTTGCGGGCCAGGTCGGTGATCGAGTCGCCCGGATCGATGCCGGGCCAAGGCGGCGTCAGCATGGCGGGGAACTCGGCGATCTGGCTCGAGAACAACCGGGAGTCGGCGCCCAGACCGGGCAACAGGACGAGCGTGTCGGCGGATTTGCGGGGACGCATGAAACGTACTGCGTCTCTACGTAAGCCGGCGGGGTTCGTTGGCACCGTGCGGGACCCCGCCCGCTCGAGACCGGGCGGTCGCCCGGCCCGGCGGCAGCTCCGAACCCCGGTTCGACGAAACGCTCAGGCGGCGACCGCCTGCCTGCCGATCCGCTAGTTTTTCAGCACCCGCAAACCGGTCGCCTCCACCCGGATGTTTTTGATCGTCGAAGAACCGTTGCCGACGAGATCCACCCGAATGGCCGTCATGCCTTCGGGAATGTAGACCGTGAACGGGGTCGTCCAGACTTCCTCGGCGCCGACCGGAACGGGCACCTCCCCGACGACCCGATTGGCCAGCCGAACCCGGAACTTCAGGTTGCTCGTGGCGGTTCGAGCCAAAAATCGGACCGTGTAGGCTTGGGTGGCGGTGCTTCGAATCAGAAACTCCCGGTACGGACCGCGCCAATCCCAGCTCTCGAGCCGAAGATCGTTGGCCGACTGCCAGTCCGCGGGTCGGAACGCCCACCGCCGGGGATCGACGTCGCCCGGGATGACCATTCCGCGGTCGAGAGGAACCTTGGGTGCGCCCTGAACGGCCTGGATGGCGAGGTTTTTGGGCGAGTTGGGGAAGGTCATGTCGTTGGTCGTTCCCCAGGCTCCGTACTGCGTGTTGTAGTTGGTCGCCCCGACGACGAACCAGTTGAACATGTCGCCGCCGTATCCGAACCAGAGCCGCAAGTACTCTTGGCACAGGGGCTGCATGCGGGGATCGAGGTTCGCCAGCGCCTTCGCCTCGATGCTGCCGGGACCGAACGTGTCCGGTCCGCCCTCGTAGGCGACCACCTTGAGCCCGTTCGAGTACGCGACGGTGAAGCAGTTCTCGAGCGACCGGCTCTCCTTCCACGCGTCGACCGACCTCTGCAGAGCGGCCAGAACCTGGTCGACGGTCAGAGTATAGCTGTCTCGGTCGGGCCCGAGGTTGAAGTACGGGGCGAGCCCGACGGCGTACAGATAGTTCGCCGGCGGTCCGTAGACCGCGTTCAGCATCTTGAGAGGCTCGACCAGCCAAAGCTCCGGCCAGGCGACCTGCACCCCGAGCACGGGCCGGATGTCGCGCCTCGCATGGTTCTGCTGAACCTGCCGGAAGATGTCGGCGATCTGCTTCAGGCGCAGACCGACGCGCCTCGCCGCCCATACCGTTTCGTTGGTGGACCCGTCGAAGTTCAACGGGCTGTTGCCGGCCTGCACCTCGGCCTTCGCCTGGTTGAGGTTCCAGTTCGCCTGCGCAAATCCCCAGTTCCAGACTTCGTTGCTGTACTCGACGTAGATCTTCAGCTCCGGTCGGAGCCGGTCGCGGAACAGAATGGCGAGTTGGCGCACGTAGTCGTCGGTCGCCATGTGCGGCACATTGATGTGGGCGTCCTTACGGAGAAGGTTGCACAGGTCGATGCAGACTTCCCAGGGAACGCCCCTCGAGCCCGCGTACGACGGGGCGCTCGGGGGGTTGCGGTCCGACCAGTGCACGATCGAGCTGGCGTTCGTCCGTGTCCAGTCCATGAACCGGAGCGTCCGCAGCGGTTTCAGCATATTGAGAAACGGCTGGGTGAACACGGCGTCGAACCCGTACCCCGGCCGCATGACCTTCAAGTTGCGGACGCCCCCGGCCGTGTTGCGGAACCCGATCATGATCTGGCTCCCGCCTTCCGGGAACACGAGGTCGGCCGTGACGACGCCCGTCGCCGCGTCGCGCTGGACGTTGACGATCTGTCCCGGACTGGCGACCAGCTGCATCGTCGGCGTCGTCGCGCATTCGAAGCGGATCTTGTACGTGCCGCCGACGTTCTTCATCCCGTTGAAAATCGCGAGAACGACGCCGAAGTCGCCCGTCGGCCAACCGTTGGCGTCGAGAGGCGGGCTGCCTTCCCAGGGCCGGTCGGCCGAACCGAACCGACGGGCCTGTTTCATGAGGTCGGCAAACGCGTTCGAGAAAGACCAGTCGGCGATGCCCTCGAGACCGCCGCCGATCGGGTTGCCGATGCTCCCCCAGACCAGCATCTTGGGATCGATGGCCTTCTGGGCCTGGACGTTCGGAACAGTCGCAAGAACGGCGAGCCCGGCGGCCGCCAACCGCAGGAGTCTTTGAAGTCGCATGAGGGTCACCCAGGTGTCCTTGTTTATCTGTTGTTTCTCATCCGACCGCCGCAACCCTGCCGGTCGATCGACAAAAACTCCTCCGATCGCCCCAAACCGGCAAGAAAACCGGCTTACCCGAGGCACCGGTATGTTGTGCCGCACCCGCGGCGACCGAAGATCACGGTGGGGCCGACGCACGCCTTCCAGAACCAAACCCGTATTTCGGCCGTTCGTATAGAAGAGTCTCCGTTCGCGCATGCCGTCGCGAGCCCCAATCGGTCCCATGAGCGACTCGCCGACATCCACGCTTGGCAAGTACCAGATCATCCGCGAGATCGCCCGCTCGAACGACATCGTTTTCGAGGCGTACGATCCCGTGATGAACCGGCGGGTTGCCCTCAAGGAGTTGGCGATGCCGGCCGGTGCCACGCCCCAGCTGAGGGAAGATCGGACCCGGCGATTCCTGCGCGAGGCCAAGGCTGCGGGCAGTCTGGCTCATCCGAACATCGTCACCATCGACGAGTGCGGCGAAGTTGCGGGGCGCCACTTCATCGCGATGGAGTACCTGGAGGGGCATACCCTCCGAAACGAGCTCGACACCCACGGTTTCCTATCTCCCGACCGGTCGTTCGAGATCGCGAAGGCTGTGCTCCAAGCCCTCGACTACGCCCACTCGCGAGGCGTCATCCACCGCGACATCAAGCCGGACAACATCCAGCTGCTTCCGGACGGGTCGGTCAAGATCACCGACTTCGGCATCGCCCGCCTGACGTTCGAGCCGAATCTGACCATAGACGGACAGGTGTTCGGAACTCCCAGCTACATGTCGCCCGAGCAGGTCGTCGGACGGGACATCGACGCTCGGAGCGACGTGTTTTCGGTCGGGGTGCTGCTCTACGAGATGCTGTCCGGGTCCAAGCCGTTCCCGGGGGACAGCGTCGTCACCATCACGTACGGGATCATCAACAAGGAGCCGATCCAGCCGCAACAGGTCAGCTATCCGGTCTGGCAGGTGCTGAGCCGGGCGATGGAGAAGAGTCCCCAGCTTCGGTATGCCACCGCCGGAGAGATGCTCGCCGCGCTCGAGCAGGCCCACCACGCCTCGAAATCGGTCGTTCTGGACTCCGGTCCGGCTTCGGTCGCCCCATGGGGGATGGCGCCCGGTTCCGGGATGGTCAATCCGGGGCCGCCTCCGGTGGTGACGGGGTATCCGTATGCCGGGTCGGTGCCGCCCCCGGCCCAACCCTACAATCCATACCAGAACCCGGGTCAACCGACCTCCGGCTACCCGGCCGGCTATCCCCAACCGGGGTACCCGGTCTATTATCCTCCCCCTCCCCGCCCTCCCCTGGTGTCGGTGGAGACAAAGGCGTTTCTGGTGAAGCTGATGCTCTCGACGGTCGTGATCGGGACCCTGTTCGCGCTCGTGATCGTCGCCGTGAACGCCATCAGCACCGCGTTGCAGAACTACCGCCTGCAGGCGGCCGACCAACAGATCGTTTCCGAACTCCGCTCCTTGCCGGCGGCCGATCCCCCCGAACAGAGGCTCGCCAGGGCGGAGCAGTTGATCAAGCGGCTGCAGGACGGTGCGCGGCGGGCTCAGGAATTTCGAAACTCCGCCGTCTTCCTCGAGGAATTGGGCAGGAATGCGATGTCGGAAGGGAGGCTTCAGGACGCCGAGACGGCTTTTCGGGACGCGTTCGAACGGGATCCGTCCAATCCCGCCTTGGCCAGCAACCTCGGGTATCTCTATATGGAAGCCGCCCGACGGGAGAGCGACCCGCGACAGCGCGAGAGCCTGTTGGAGGCCGCGTTGCGATCCTGGGATTACGCTCGCAAAAAGGCGACCACCCCCGAGGCGAAACGTACCTATGCCGCCGGCGCCGCCAACGCCCGTCTGAGCCTGGCTCTCATCCTCAATCACGCCGGAGACCGGGACCGCGCGCGCGATCTGGCGTCTCAGGCCCAGCGGGATGCCCCCGTCGGATCGCCGACCATGCGGGAGGCCGAGCGCCTGATTCGGGCCCTCAAAGAATAGTCCGGCCCGAATCTAGTGGGCGTCGGCCCCGATGACGTCGGCCCGAACGTAGGGCCGCAGCGCCTCGGGCACGACCACGCTGCCGTCCGGTTGCTGGTAGGTTTCGACGATGCTCAGGAACAGGCGCGGGCACGCCACTCCCGAACCGTTGAGGATGTGCACGAACTCCGGCTTTTCGCCTTGGGCGCGTCGGAAGCGAATGTTGGCGCGCCGAGCCTGGAACGATTCGAAGTTCGAGCAGCTGGAAACCTCCAGATACCGGCCGACCCCCGGTGCCCAGACCTCGAGGTCGTAGCACTTGGCGTTGCTGAAGCTCATGTCGCCGGCGCAGAGCAGGGTCACCCGGTAGTGCAGACCGAGAGCCTGCAGAACGCTTTCCGCGTCCGCGGTGAGCGACTCGAGCTCGCTGTAGCTCGTCTCCGGGGTTGTGAACTTGACCAGTTCGACCTTGTCGAACTGGTGCACGCGCTGGATGCCCCGGGTGTCCTTCCCGGCCGCCCCCGCTTCCTTTCGGAAGCAACCCGAAAACGCCGCGTACTTGATCGGGAGCTGCCAGGGTTCGAGGATCTCGTCCCGATGGAGGTTCGTTACCGGCACTTCGGCCGTCGGGATGAGAAACATGTCCTCGCCGACCGAGTACAGGTCCTCCTCGAACTTCGGGAGCTGGCCGGTGCCGACAAGGCTGTCTCGGTTGACGACGTACGGCGGATAGATCTCGTGGTAGCCGTTCGTCCCCGTCTGGTGGTCCAGCATGAAGCTGATCAGCGCCCTCTGCAGCCGCGCCCCCCAACCTTTGTAGGCCACAAATCCGCTGGCCGCAATCTTGGCGCCCCGTTCGAGGTCGAAAAGGCGAAGGTTGGCGCCGATGTCCCAGTGCGCCTGGGGCTCGAACGCGAAGGTCGGTGGTTCGCCCCAGGTTCGGACAACCTGGTTCTCGGCCTCGGAAGAGCCGTCGGGAACCGATTCGTGGGGCAGGTTCGGGAACTGAAGTTCGACCGCCCGGAGGGCCGCCTCCAACTCTCGCTCCCTCGTCTCGGCGGCCGATATCCCGTCGCTCAGCTTCTTCGCTTCGGCCTTCGCCGCTTCCGCCTCCTCCTTCTTGCCCTGCCCGAAGAGAGCCCCGATCGACTTCGAGACCGCGTTCAGTTCGGCCCGCTGGCGATCGAGCTCGGCGCGGGTCGCCCGATACTCGGCGTCGATCTGCAGGAACTCGTCGATCGGGGCGTCGATCCCCTTGCGCCTGGCGCCGGCACGAACGGCTTCGGGGTCGTTTCGAAGAAGGGCTCGGTCGAGCATAGGGAAGGTTTTACCTGGCGCGTCGGCGTCTGCCCGGGAGCCCGGACGACCCGTCGGGCAGGCGCGGCCGCGCCTGCCCGACGGTCATCGGAGCCGGTCTCTCGATCAGGCCTCGTCGTACCCTTTGAGCGGTCGGTACCAGATGTTCCGGAACCGGACCAAGTCCCCGTGGTCCTGGAGTTCGAGCGGGCCGATCTCGGGATGGGGCGCGTAGGCCGGCAGCTCGCGGTGGGTGGTCGAGCCGTGAAGTTCGAGCGCGTGGTGCAGGACAACCCCGTTCAAGAACACGGTGATCTTGGCCGGCTTGACAACCTTGTCGCCGTCGAAACGGGGAGCTTCGAAGACGATGTCGTACACCGACCATTCGCCCGGCTTTCGGCACGCGTTGACGAGCGGCGGATACTGCCCGTAGAGCGCGCCGGTCGTGCCGTCCGGGTAGGTCGGGTTGTCGTAACAGTCGAGAACCTGGACCTCGTACCGGCCCATCAGAAACACGCCGCTGTTGCCGCGGCCCTGCCCGTCTCCCTTTACGACGCTCGGCGAGGCGAACTCCACGTGAAGCTGGCAGTCGCCGAAATGAGTTTTCGTTCGAATGTTGCCCGTGCCCGGAACAACCTCCATGTAGCCGGATTCCACCTTCCAGGCCGCATCGCCGTCCCTCCCCTCCCAACCGCTCAGGTCGGTGCCGTCGAACAGAACCACGGCGTCGCTCGGCGGCCGGCCGGGCCCGAGGTCGGTGCTCGGCGTTCCGGGGTCGACGACCTTGGGCTGAGGGCGGTCGCCGTCGTGCACCCGGTACTTCGACCAAGGCTGAATCGGGGTGTCGCTGTATCCAAGAGACATGCCGCGAGTCTATCCAGCTCGCTCGCGAGGGCGCATCCGGTCCCGCCAATCAATAGCACTCCCTCGTCGGGATCGCCGAATCGGCTGAGATAAGCTCGAACGGCGATGAAGCCCATCTCGATCCAGCTCTACACCGTGCGCGAGGTCATCGGGGACGGCAACCCCTCGAGCGTCCTCCGGCAGATCGCCGACTTCGGCTACAAGGGGGTTGAAGGATTCGGCTACGGGATGACGCCGACCGGGTTCCGCAAGGTCGTCGAGGACTTGGGGATGGTGGTGTCCTCGTACTTCGGGCCGTTTCCAACACCCGAAACCGTAAACCAGTTCATCGACACGGCCAAGGAGCTGGGCACGAACCAGGCCGTCTCCGGGTTCTGGATTCCAGACTTCGCGGACCGAAGCGCCATCGACGAAACCGCGAAGAAGGTCGACGCCGTCCTTCCCGCTCTCACCGAAGCCGGCATCAGCTTCTCACTCCACAACCACTGGGCCGAGTTTTGGCGGGTGGAAGACCGATGGGCGATCGAGTGGCTGATCGACGCTTGCCCCGGACTCAAGCTAGAACTCGATATCTACTGGTGCTCCGCCTTCGGCGCCAACAATCCGGCCGAAGTCGTCGCCAAATATCGGGACATCATCCCCCTGATGCACGTCAAGGACGGTCCTCTCGTCGAGGGCCGACCGCACGAAGCGGTGGGTTCGGGCAAGATGGACATCCCCGGTACGATCGCCGCCGCCAACCCCGACGTTCTGAAGTGGCTGATCGTCGAACTCGACGAATGCGCCACCGACATGATGCAGGCTGTGGGAGACAGCTACCGCTATCTCGTCGGAAACGGCCTCGCCGCCGGCAACAAACCGGTCTGAACGCAAGGTCCGGGACCGCGACCGGTCCCGCATCCCGCGTCGACGGGTGTCGGTCAGACGACCGACGCTTCGCCCATCCTCGGGTTCGGGACCTCGGGAACGTACTGATACGTCGGGTCTTCGTTCTGACGCCGGATGATCTTGGCGATGTCGATCCACGTCCGGATCAGCCCCCTCGGGGTCTCGGGCAGCTCGTGCTTGACGAGACGGTGGAGCTTGCCGAGGTTGTAGCAGGGCACTCCGGGGTACATGTGGTGCTCGGTGTGGTAGTTCATGTGCCAGTACAGGAACTGCAGCACCGGATTGAGATAGATCGTCCGGCAGCACAGTCGGTAGTCCGGGTAACGGTCCACCAGACCGATGTGCTGGGTCGCGTTGGTCATGTACTGGAGGATCGGCGCGAAGAACCGGCCCATCGTCACCGCGACCGCGATCGGCCACCAGCCCGTCGCCACCGCGACGACGACGACCGCGTGGCCGACCAACACGACCCGAGCCCACCGGTGGAAGGCCGCCCTCATGTCGGGCTTGACCTTTTCGAAAAGGTGCTTCTCCCACTCGCCCTGAAGCACCCCCCTGGCCGTGTTCCACGTGCCCCTGATCGTCGACAAGAACTGCCACCCGTCGAACAGAGCCATCCGGGCGAGCTTTCGCACCGTCACCTGCTCCGGCAAGACGACCTCGAGGTCGTCCGGCGGATGGAGCGTGAACTTGTGGTGCTCCGTGTGGCTCGCCCAGAAGCCGATGTGGTTGTACCAACCCAAGAAGCTGAAGATGGGCAGGAAGAACCGGTTGAGCCTCCTCGTCTTGAAGACCGAGTCGTGAACCAGCTCGTGAAAGCCGTTCACCAAGAACGTGCAGCAGGCCCCGTGGATCAGCAGAGCCGGCACCGCGAGCCACGGCATGTTGAAGCAAGCCCACACGAACACCCCGCCGGTGAGGGTCAGGGTGGCGAGGAAGCCGACCGTCTGCAACCCGCCGAGAAGATCGCTGCGTTTGTTCAGGCGTCGAAGTTCGTCCTTGGGAATCGGCACACGGTACCAACGGATCGGCTGCCCGGGCGCGCGCGCGGGTTTGTCCAAAGATGGCTTCTGAAGATCGGAGTCGGCGATCGACATCGCCCTCCATTGTGCGCCGGGATTGTCGGACATGATCGTCAAGATGGGGCTGTTTCGCCGATTTGTCGTCGAATCTGTCCTCTTTTGTCCCATTTGAGACTGCGGGACCGCTCGTCGATCGGAACGACCCGCCGCTCTCCTGTCCGCCCGTTCCGGGGCCGGGAAGCTGCCGGGGCAGCCTCGGTCTGGGCCCGTCCCCGCCGCTGTCGACCGGCTACGGCCGTCGCTCGTGTCGGTGGATCGTCTCGATGCGCCGGATCGTGCCCATGCTCGCGTCCATGACGATCGTCTCCGTCCTGGCAAATCCCCGGCTGTAGCGGACGCCCTTGAGCAGGTCTCCGGACGTCACCCCGGTCGCCACGAAGACGACTCCGCCCGACGTAAGGTCGTCCGTCTCGAAGACGCGGTCGAGGTCGCCGCCCACCATCGCCTCCGCCCGCTCGCGCTTCCCGTCGTTCGCAAACTTCAGACGCGCCTGCATCTCCCCGCCGAACGACCGCACCCCAGGCAGAGAAAACACGGCGAACGCCGTGCGGGTAACGGCTCGCACCTCCCGTTTCACCGACCGCCGACAGAATCTAGTGCATGAGGGGAAGATGCCGTGC
>JBDNCL010000033.1:0-17637 GCA_046719655.1 Fimbriimonadaceae bacterium | reverse complement strand
CGCCGAGCACTGCAAGCGCATCATCCGGTTCCGGGACGGGCGCATCGTCCACGACGAGCCGGTCCCCAATCCGATCGATGCGCGCGTTCGGATCCAGAGTCTGCCGGACCCCGACGCCGAACCGGTAGGGTTCGAAGTCGGCTGAGGCCTCTCAGTACGCCTTCGCGAACACGACGCGCTGGGAGCTCGGCTTCCCCGTCATCACGCACGTTCCGGGTTCGGCGTCGCCGGGGTCGAGCGGCTCGAACGGGATGCACCGGATCGTCGCCTTGGTCTTTTCGGAGATCGCCCGTTCCGTCTCGTCGGTGCCGTCCCAGTGGGCGAGGACGAACCCGCTGCCCCCTTCGCCCGAAAACGCCTCTTCGAACTCGGCCCAGGTGTCGACTCTCCGAGTCATGGACTGACGCAGGGCCAGAGCCCGGTCGAACAGGGCCTGCTGCATGCCGGCAAGTTCGGCCACCACCCGGTCGGCGGCTTCCGCCATCGGCACCGTCGTCTTCTCGCCCGTATCGCGGCGGGCCAACACCACGGTGCCGGCGTCGAGGTCGCGCGGGCCGACTTCGACTCGGACGCACGCGCCCCGAAGCTCCCAGTCGTTGTACTTGAAGCCGGGCGTTTCCTTGTCCCGCTTGTCGACCTTGGTGCGGATGGGGAGGTCGCCGTACCGCTTGGACTTCAGTTCGGCGGCGAGCGCGTCCGAAGCGCCGTACGTCCGTTCCCGGGTGGCTTCGTCCCGACCCATCGGCACGAAGACGACCTGGATAGGGGCCAGCCGCGGCGGGCACACAAACCCTTTGTCGTCGGAGTGGGCCATGATCAGCGTTCCGATCAGGCGGGTGGAGACGCCCCAGGAGGTCGCGTAGACGAACTCGAGCTTGCCTTCCTCGCTCTGGAACTGAACGTCGAACGCTTTGGCGAAGTTCTGCCCGAGGTGGTGCGACGTCCCGGCCTGGATACAGCGGCCGTCCTGCACCATCGCCTCGATGCAGTAGGTGTGGTCGGCGCCGGCGAACTTCTCCACGTGCGTCTTTCGGCCGACGAGGACGGGAACGGCCATCCACTCCTCGGCGAAGCGCTGGTAGACGCGCACCATCTGCATGGCTTCGGCCTCCGCTTCGTCCCAGGTGGCGTGGGCGGTGTGTCCCTCCTGCCAAAGGAATTCGGCCGTCCGAAGGAACAGCCTCGTCCGCAGCTCCCAGCGCATGACGTTGGCCCACTGGTTGATGAGGATGGGGAGGTCCCGGTAGCTCTGGATCCACTTTTTGTACTGGTGCCAGATGACGGTCTCGCTGGTGGGGCGGATGATCAGCTCCTCTTCCAGTTTGGCGTCGGGGTCTACGGTGACGCCGCCGTCCGGGTCGGCCATCAGGCGGTGGTGGGTGACGACGGCGCACTCCTTGGCGAACCCTTCGACGTGCTCCGCCTCCTTGCTCAGGAACGACTTGGGAATCAGGAGCGGAAAGTAGGCGTTGACGTGCCCCGTTTCTTTGAAGAGGCCGTCCAAGCCCCCCTGCATCAGCTCCCACAGCGTGTAGCCGTGGGGCCGGATCACCATGCAGCCCCGCACCGGCGAGTAGTCGGCCAGCTCGGCCTTGAGCACGAGGTCGGTGTACCAGTCGCTGTAGCTTTCGGAGCGGGGCGTGATCCCAAGATTGGCGGCCATGAGCCCTTCAGTTTACCGACGTCCGACGCCGGATCCGAACCCGGTCCGACATCGCGGGCGGTTTGGCTCACCGTCTGCTCACCGTTGCCCGAGGGCGATCCGTTCGGTCAGGTCGGCGGGCGGCTCTTCGGGGCGTTTCCCCAGTCGGAATCGGAAGCACGCTCCCTGCCCGGGAGAGCCTTCCGCCCAGACCGTTCCCCCGTGCATGACCACGATCCGCCGGACGATCGCCAGCCCGACACCGGTGCCGGGAATGTCCTGGGAAGCGTGGAGACGCTCGAAGACGCGGAAGATCCGGTCCGCTTGGTTCGGTTCGAATCCGATCCCGTTGTCGCGCACATAGAAAACCGGACCGTCCGGACCCGATTCCGCCCCCACCTCGACGATCGGCACCTCGCCCGGTCGGGCGAACTTGATCGCGTTCTCGATGAGGTTCTGGAAGACGATCTGCAACAGGCGTCGGTCGCCGTCGACGTCGGGAAGGGCACCGATCCGGATTTGGATGTTCTTCTG
Source organism: Fimbriimonadaceae bacterium (assembly GCA_046719655.1). Lineage (GTDB taxonomy): Bacteria > Armatimonadota > Fimbriimonadia > Fimbriimonadales > Fimbriimonadaceae > JBDNCL01. The sequence goes on along the minus strand of JBDNCL010000033.1, from coordinate 15,461 downwards.
TTCGATCGCGCTCTCGAGCTTCCGAAGAACGTTTTCGATGACCACGTGCGGCGCGAAGACTTCCCACTGCAGGGCTTGACGCCCCAAGCGGGAAAACTGGAGCAGATCTTCGATGAGCACCCCCATGTACTGGGAGGCGGTGATGATTCCGTCCAAGAAGTCGAGCGCCTCACCCTGCAGGACGTCGCCGTAGTCTCGGGACAGCATGGTGGCGTACCCGTTGATCGCCCTCAGGGGCCCGCGCAGGTCGTGGGACACGGAGTAGGTGAACGATTCGAGTTGCCGGTTGGCCTCCTGGAGCTCCCGAGTCCGGTCGGCGACCCTCTGCTCGAGCTGCTCGTTGAGCGCCCGCGATTCCGCCTCGGCCAAGACCTGGCGGGTGATGTCGACCGTCGCGCCGCGGATCCGGAACGGCGTTCCGTCGGGCAAGTAGTCGATGTTCGCGAACGAGCGGCCGATGAGCTCGCGTCCGTCGTGGCCCCGAAAGTGGACGTCGTACTCCAACGCGGTCCGCCGCGATTCGATCGCTCTTTCGATCTCTGCCCGGGCCGCTTCGCGATCTTCGGGCTTGATGATCGCCATCGATTCGCCGCCTTCGAGTTCCTCGACGAGCGGGAATCCGAGGAGGTCCTCGAACAGCTTGCCCAACAGAGTCACCCGGTCTCGGAGCAGGTCGAAGATCCAGATGCCGACCGAACCTTGCTGGAGAGCCAGTTCGAGGTGCTCTTGGAAGCGCTGGGCCCGGCGCTCCTCCTGCTTTTGGGCCGTGATGTCGATCGTGACGGCCAGAGACCGGTCGAGCGTGCCGTCGGGGAGGTAATCGAACTGGACAAAGGCGCGACAGGTCGCCTCCTTGCCCGTCGTTCCCATGATGCGGATTTCGTATTCGACGCTGGGGGATCGGGCGGCCACGGCGGCGTCGCTCCGGGCCTGAGCCTCGGACCACGACGCCGGATCGATGTGGGCGAGAAACTCGTCGAGGTCCGAATCGACGGGCAGCGGATCGCCAAACAGGTCTTCGAACAGCTTCCCCGAAAGGGAGATCCGGCGCTTCGCCCAGTCCACCTGCCAGACGCCGACCGCGCCGTGGGCGAGCGCCTGACGCAGGCGTCCGGCCAGATCCTCGGCTCTCTCCTGTTCCGCCCGATAGGCGGTCCGGTCGGTGCAGGTGCCCAGCATGCGGATCGGAGCCCCGCACGGATCTCGGTCGATGCGGCCGTTGACTTGGACGAACAGCTCCTGCCCGTCGTGGGCGATCATGCGCTGCGCGATGTCGATGCGGTTGGAGGGATCGGCCAGATAGGTGGCGTAGGCCTGCCGAGACCGCGGGAGGTCCTGGGGATGAATCCGTCGGGCCCACTCTTCCCGTTTTTGGTACGGCTCGGCCCCCGGCCCGAACAGCTTTTCGAGGAGCGGGCCGCGGAGCATGATCCAATCGTCGTTGGTGTCGACGTCGAACAGGGTCACGTCGCCCGCATCGAGGGCCATCGAAAGGTTCTCGTCTGCCTCGCGGGCCGCGAACTCGGCCCTCTTGCGTTCGGTGATGTCGGTCACCGACCCGGCGACCCGCACCAGCTGGCCTTGGGCGTCTCGCTGCCGCTTGGCTTGGATGCGGATCCAGATCTCCTCGCCGTCGAGACGCCGCGCTGGGACTTCGATGGCGATCACCTCGGAATCGGGCGTCGGCCCGTAAAGAACGTCGACGACGGTCTGGTTGCTTTCGGGGTCGAAAATCTTGCCGAAAATCTCCTGACGGACGTTGCCTTCCCCGGCATAGGCGAAGATGTTTGCCAGCTGCTGGTTCCACCAAACGTCGTCGTTCACGACGTCCCAGTCGAACAGACCGTCCGGATTGCTTCCGGTCGCATAGGCCAGACGCTCCTGACCGGCGCGACGGGCAACGCCCGAGCGCCACTCGTCGGTGATGTCGCGGAAGGTGAAGATCCACCGAACCAGCTGGTTCATCACGCCGCGCTCCGCGACCGCCGAGTACCGGACAAACCGGATGGCGGAGTCGGGCCGGAAGCGAATGCCGAGAACGGCGTCGTTGAACGGGGAGGCGTCTTCCGTTTGCCGCCATGCCGGCAGCTCGTCGAGAGACCACGGCTCTCCGTCGGGGGTGAAATACTCCCAACGGAGATCCTCGAGCGGTTTGCCGACCATCTCCGCCGAGGACAGGCCGAACGTCTTTTCGGCGACCGGGTTCGCATACTCGATCATCCGATCCGGCGTCGCCGAGACGACGCCGATGTCGATCGTGTCGAGGATGCCCCTCAGAAACATCTCGCTCGACTTCAGGCGGCTGTAGTTGACGGCCTCGCCTCCGACCGGGCGGTACTGAACGAAGACGGCGTCGATCCCGGCATGGGAGAGCAGGTTGATCCCGTTGCATTCGGTCCAAGACCATTCGTTCGACCCGTCTCGGAACCGCAGCAGGATCGTCTGGGTGTTGTAGGGCTTCGACAGCAACCGTTCCCAGCTCGCCTCGATCCAGCTGAGATCTTCGGGATGGACCATGTCCGGAGTCGGGTTGTCCATCAGCCGCCGGCCGGGCCCATCGGCGATGATCCCGTCGGGAGGGAACATCTCGAAAATCTGGCCGCGTTCGTCGGTCAGCGCGAACACTTCGTAGCCCGGCAGGGCGGCGAGCCGGATGGCGTCGGCCAATCTCGGACTCGGCGCGTTCGGGTAGGAGGTTTTGGAACCGTCGTTCGGCAACATGGCCTCGCTCCCAGTATTCGACGCGGTTGCGGGCTCGCCTGTCGTTCTCTGGTTGAGACAAGGCGCGTCTGTCGACCCTGTCGCCTTTATTCTATGGGAACGAACGCGTTTTTGGGGCTCTTTCAGAGAAACATCCGTATGGCGGCGTTGTCCGTCTCCTCGGTCCACTCCGAGCCGACGCTGGCCAAGAACTCGGAGAAGGCGGCTCCGGCTTCCGGCGGAACCTGGATCCCCACCAGGGCGCGACCCCGGTCGGCGCCGACGTTCCGGTAGTGGAAGAGGCTGATGTTCCACGTGCCGGCGAGTCGGTCGAGGAATTCGGCCAGGGCCCCGACGCGCTCCGGAAAGCCGAAGTGGAACAGGCGTTCGTTGGAGGCGTTGGGCGACCGGCCGCCGACCATGTGCCGCACGTGGTTCTTGGCCACTTCGTCGCCCGTCAGGTCGATCGTCTCATAACCGTCCCGCCGGAGACGGGCGACCAGGTCGGCAAGCTCGGTGTCGTCTCGGACCGCGACGCCCACGAACACCCGGGCCAGGTCGGGGTCGCCCATGCGGTAGTTGAACTCCGTGATGAGGCGCGGACCGAGAGCGGCGCAGAGGGTCCGAAAGCTCCCCGGCCTCTCCGGGATCGTGATCGCCAGGAGTCCTTCGCGGTGTTCGCCGACCTGGGCGCGTTCGGCGATGTAGCGCAGGCGGTCGAAGTTGAGGTTGGCGCCGCAAGCGATCGCCACGAGTTCCCGGTCGGTCGTTCTGCTTTGGGCGGCCCAGCGCTTGAGGCCGGCGTAGGCGAGGGCTCCGGCCGGTTCGAGGACGGCGCGTCGATCCTCGAAGACCTCCTTGACGGCGCCGCAGATCTCGTCGTTGGACACGACGACGATGTCGTCGACCCAGTCGCGAGCGATCCGGAAGGTCTCTTCGCCGACCTGCTTGACGGCGACGCCGTCGGCGAGCATGCCGATCCGGTCCAGCTTCACGCGTTTCCCGGCCCGGAGCGAGCGGTGCATGGCGTCGCAGTCGTCCGGCTCCACCCCGATCACCTTCGCGTCCGGCATGAGCTGTTTCAGGCCGAGCGCGATGCCGGCGATCAGGCCCCCTCCGCCGACGGCCACGAACACGGCGTCGATCGGGTCCGGGTGCTGCCGGTAGATCTCGACCCCGATCGTGCCCTGGCCCGCAATCACCCACGGGTCGTCGTAGGGGTGGACGAAAAGAAGGTCCCTCTCTTCCTCCAGCTCGCGGGCGCGGCGGTAGGCGTCGTCGTAGGAGTCGCCGAACTGCACGAGTTCGGCCCCCAGTTCGCAGATGGCGTCGATCTTGATCTTGGGGGTGGTTTGGGGCACGACGATGGTCGCCGGAACCCTGATCTTCCGGGCGGCGAGGGCCACGCCCTGGGCGTGGTTGCCGGCGGATGCCGCGATGACTCCCCGCGCCAGCGATTCGCGGGGCTGGCGCACCATGAATTCGTAGGCGCCGCGCAGCTTGAACGAGAAGACGGGTTGCCGGTCTTCCCGCTTGAGCCAGACCCGGTTGCCGGTTCTCTCCGAGAGCAGCGGGGCCAGCTCGAGGGGCGTCTCGACCGCGACGTCGTATACGCGCGACGCGATGATGCGCCGCAGGTACTCTTCGGCCGTCGGTCGCTCGCGGACGGTAGGGGCGTTGTCGGTCATGGCGTCGATCAGGCCCGAGACCGGCCGGCGTGGGTGACGGCCCCCCGATGGGCGGGGCCGACGAGGGCGGCGTATTTCGCGAGGGCGCCCGATGGGAACATGGTCGCTTTCGGTTTCCACGCGGCTCGCCGAGCGGCGAACTCCTCCTCGCCGACCTCTACCGATAGCAGGCCCCGCTCGGCGTCGATCTCGACGATGTCGCCGTCGCGGATGAGGGCGATCGGCCCGCCGTCTTGGGCTTCGGGTCCCACGTGTCCGACCATGATGCCGCGGGTCGCTCCGGAAAACCGACCGTCGGTGAGCAGGGCCACGTCGTAGCCGAGCCCTTGGCCGACGATGGCGGCCGTGACGCCCAGCATCTCGCGCATGCCGGGGCCCCCTTTCGGGCCCTCGTACCGGATCACGAGGACGTCTCCCTTCTGAATCTGCCGGGCCTGCACGGCCGCCATCGCGTCCTCTTCGCAGTCGAACACCTTGGCGGGACCGCGGTGCTTCGGGTTCGCCACGCCGGCCGTCTTGATCACGCCTCCCCAGGGGGCCAGGTTGCCGCGGACGATGGCGAGACCGCCGTGTTCGGACACCGCGCGGGCCTTGGTCCGGATGACGTCCTGCCCGTCCGGCACCGCGACGCCCTCGAGGTTTTCGGCCATGGTCTTGCCCGTGACGGTGAGGCAGTCGCCGTGGAGGCATCCGGCGTCCAGCATCGCCTTGAGCAGGACGGGGACGCCGCCGACGTTGTGGACGTCGAGCATCACGTACTTGCCCCCCGGCCGCAGGTCGGCCAGGGTGGGGGTCTTCGCGCTGATGCGGGCGATGTCGTCGAACGTGATCTCGATGCCGAGTTCGTGGGCGATGGCCGGGATGTGGAGGGCGATGTTGGTCGAGCCTCCCGTCGCGCACGCGACCGCGACTCCGTTTTCGAGGGCCTCTCGGGTGAGGATGTGGGAAGGTCGGATGCCGGCCTCGAGGCACGCCATCACCGCCTCGCCCGCCCGGATCAGCCAGTCGCGTCGCTCGGCCGAGACGGCGGGCGGACTGCTGCTGCCGGGGAGGGCGATGCCGAGAGCCTCCCCCACGCAGGCCATCGTGTTGGCGGTGTACTGCCCGCCGCACGCTCCGGCGCCCGGGCATACGGCGCACTCGATGGCGTGCAGCTCCTCTTCCGTGATCTTGCCCGCCGCGAACGCCCCCGCCGCCTCGAAGGCGTCCTGGATCGTCACGTCGCGGCCGTTGTACTTGCCGGGAAGGATGGTGCCGCCGTAGACGAAAACGCTCGGGAAGTCGAGCCGGGCCATCGCCATGATCATGCCGGGCAGGCTCTTGTCGCAACCCGCGATGCCGAGAAGGGCGTCGTAGCAGTGGCACCGCATCATCAGCTCGACGCTGTCGGCGATGACTTCGCGGCTCACGAGGCTCGCCTTCATGCCCTGGTGCCCCATGCCGATCCCGTCGCTGACCGAGATCGTGTTGAACAGGCGGCTGACGCCTCCCGCCGCCCGGACGCCTTCGGCCGCGATCCGGCCCTGCTCGTCCAGGTTCACGTTGCAGGGGGTGGCTTCGGACCAAACGGTGGCGACGCCCACCCAGGGCTTCTTCATGTCTTCGTCGCCGAGCCCCATAGCGCGCATCATGGCGCGGTTGGCCGTTTTGTCGGGGCCTTCGGCGATGGTTCGGGATTGGTGACGGGGATCGAACATAGAGGACCTCGAGTTGTCAGTTCTGCATTCGGAAGTCGGCCACGACCGGGTGGTGGTCCGACGTGGTGCCCGGGGGCACGAAGGAGCGGACGGGGCGGAAACCGCGGGAGAAGATGTAGTCGATGCGGACCCACGGGACGCCCTCGGCGTAGGTGTATCCGAAACCGGTGCCGGACGCCGAGAACGCGTCGACGAAATGGTCGGCAAGCATCCGGTAAGCCGTTCCTCGCGGCGGCATGTTGAAGTCGCCGGCGAGGATCACGGGCCCGCGGACCTCGGTCAGGCTCGCGAGGACGGTCGCGGCCTGCATGATGTGCTTGTTGTGGGTCAGCTCGAAGCTCTCGGCCAGGGGGAGCCCGAGCCGGTTCCGGTCGGCCTTGAAGCTCGAAAAGTGGAGAGCGCCCACCGTCGTTTCCTGCCCGCGGACCGTCAGCCGACTGAGGACCCCGCCCACGACGCCGTCGCGATCCTCGAAGTCGATGAGGCGCGTCTCCTCGATCGGCTCGCGGGACAGCACGATGCTGGCGCTGACGCTCTGGCTCCGATGGTAGCCGAGTCTTTCGACCATGGCCTCGAACTCCGGTGTGCTGTAGACCTCGATCAGGACGAGGATGTCGGGATTGTGGCGCACGATCAACGCTTCGATCGGGTCCCAGCCCTTCGGGGCGTTGGCGACATTCCACGTCATCACCCGGAAGTCCCGGTTCGTGGACCAAAACATCGGGTTGAGCCGGAGGTCGCCGACCGCGAAGAGCCCGACCGCCAAGACGGCGATGTGGGCGAGGACCGGGTTCCGTCGGCGCCGGATCAGGCTCGCGGTCAGGAGCAGGACGGTCGGGACGAGCCAGACCGCTCCAGGCAAGAACCAAATGCCCCGAAACAGCCCCGGTCGGTCGGCGATCGCGTCCAGGGCAAAATAGACCGCGACGAGGAACGCGGCGTTCAGCACGCTGGCCGCCAGCCAGAACGCGTCCCCTTTCGAGGGCCTGGGCCGAGCCGGCGAGACCGGTCTCAGAACCGCACCTCCGCTCCCCGCGTTTCGGGCCCTGGGAGTCTTGCGGTAATCCTGTCTGCGGATTTGAAAAAACGTTTGTTCATCGCAGCCGCTCCGGCGTAAGATGTTCCCGCGCCCGAGTCCGAGAACACTCTTGGGGGAGGTTCTGGCCGGGCGCGTCGTTCGCCCGGCGCTCGTTTCGGTCCGGCTGGCGGATCGCGGCGCTGCGGGCCAGCAAGCGGGTCGATCGAACCACCGGCGTCAGTCGCGCGGCGGCTCTTTGGGGGTCAAGAACGGCATCATCTTGCGCAGCTCGCGTCCGACCTGCTCGAGCGGGTGCTCCTGCTCGCGCTTTCGGATCGCCAACAACTCGCGCCGTCCTCCTTCGTCGTTCTCGGCGATCCATTTCTTGGCGAACGTGCCGTCCTGGATCTCGGCGAGCACGTCCTTCATGCGCGCCTTGACGCTCTCGTCTACGACGCGGGGACCGGACTGGTAGTCCCCCCACTCGGCCGTGTCGCTGACCGAATACCGCATCCAGCTTAGGCCGCCTTCGTAGAGGAGGTCGACGATGAGCTTCGTCTCGTGCAGGCACTCGAAGTAGGCCGCTTCGGGCTGGTATCCGGCTTCCACCAGGGTTTCGAACCCGGCCTTGATGAGGGCGGAGAGCCCGCCGCACAAAACGGTCTGCTCGCCGAACAGGTCGGTCTCCGTCTCCTCCTTGAACGTCGTTTCGAGGATGCCCGCCTTGGCGCACCCGATTCCCCAGCCGTAGCTGAGGGCCAGGGCCTTGGCCTGTCCGGTAGCGTCCTGGTGGACGGCGACGAGAGCGGGCATGCCCGCGCCGTGGACCACTTCGTAGCGCAGTCGGTGTCCGGGGCCCTTGGGCGCGATCATGGCGACGTCGACGTCGGCGGGCGGCGCGATCAGCCCGTAGTGGACGTTGAACCCGTGCGCGAAGAGCAGCATCCTTCCCGGGCGAAGATGGGGGGCCACCTCGCGGTCGTAGATGCCCTTCATGGGCACGTCGGGAACGGTGAACATCAGCACGTCGGCCCACTGGGCCAATTCGGCGACGTCGTGAACCTGAAGCCCGTCCGCTTCGGCCTTGGAGCGCGACTTGCTGCCCGCGTAGAGGCCGACGCGGACGTCGACGCCCGAGTCCTTGAGGTTGAGAGCGTGGGCGTGACCCTGGGAGCCGTACCCGAGCACGCCGACCTTTTTGCCCTTGATGAGGGCCGTATCGACATCCTTCTCGTAATAGATCGTTGCCATCGATTGGTTTTCCTTGACGGCGTCGGTGGAGGACGCACCGATCGGCCAGACGGTCGCCGACCGGAGCGGGGCTCCGCTCGCGACGGTCGAGTCAGTCTACTGTCTCGTCGAAACGCCCTTCGCGGACGGTCGACCGGAGGCCGGACCCAGCGCAAAACCGGCACCGTCGCCGACCGCGACCGCCCCGACGAGGGCGACCGCGGCCGTGCTCGGCTGTCCCGGCGGCGAACCGAGGAACCCGAGGACGAGGCCCGGCGTCTCGAGCGCCGATCCGACGATCGTCTGCCTTTGACGGACGGCCCGCGAGAGTTTGCGACCGCCGAAGGAGCGCCCGACCAGGAACGTCCCGACGGCGGGAAACAACGTCGCGGCCGGAAGCATGGTCTACCGGGCCACCTTGAGCGCCACCGGGCCGCTGCGGACGATCTCGAGGACCGGGAACGCCTGCAGCGCCCGCAGGTACTGCTCCACAAGACGGACGGGGCCCGTGTACTGCAGCACCAGGCAGTGCTCCTGATCGTATTCGACCTTGGCCTCGTATTCGGACGCCACCGCCAGCACTTTCTCCCGATCCACCTGTCCGGGATCGAAGCTGACGAGGGCGACCTCGCGCATGATCCGGTCGTCGGGGGCGAGGTCTTCGACCTCTACGACGTCGATCAGCCTTTTCAGCTGCTTCAGACAGAAGGCGAGTTGGGCGTCGTCCGCGTTCAGGACGAGGGTGAGCCGGGAGAAACCCGGTTGCTCGCAGTCGCCCGCGTTGAAGGACGCGAGCGAGAAGCCGCGTCGCCGGAATGTCGACACCAGACGGTTGATGGTCCCCGCCTCGTTCTGAACAAGGCAGGTCACGGCATGCTGTCGGACGCTCACCGCTTCACCGCCGAGTGGTGGGTCATGAAGTCGCCTTCGATCTCGGCCGGGGTCACATCCCCGGTGAGGGCGGGGTCCATGATGACGCCGCTGTTGTCGGTTCCGGCCGGCACCATCGGGAACACGTTTTCTTCCATCTCGACCACAAACTCGCAGAGCACGGGCCCGTCGTGCGCCCGGGCGCCGGCGATCGTGTCGGCCAGGTCCTCTTCTTGGGTGCACCGATAGAACTTCAGGCCGTAGGCGTCGGCGAGCTTGCCGTAGTCGGGGCTTCCCATCGCCACGTGGCTGTGCCGGTTGTCGTAGAACAGCTCCTGCCATTGGCGGACCATGCCGAGGAACCCGTTGTTGAGCAGGCAGATCTTGACGTTGCAGCCGTACTCGACCGCAGTCTGGAGTTCCTGGAGGGTCATCTGGAATCCGCCGTCTCCGACAACGGCCCAGACCTCGTCGTCGGGCCGAGCGAACTTGGCCCCCATCGCCGCGGGGAAGCCGAAGCCCATCGTGCCCAGACCCCCGCTCGACAGCCAGGTCATCGGCTTCTTGAACTTGATGAACTGGGCCGCCCACATCTGGTGCTGGCCGACGTCGGTGCTGACGATCGCCCGGCCTTCGGTTGCGCGGTTGAGTTCGCGCAGAACGGTACGGCTCAGAAACTTGCCCTTCGGAACCACGAGCGGGTACTTGGCCTGCCAACCCTTCACCTGCTGGAGCCATTCGTCGTGCCGCTTGGGCTGGACTTTGGGAAGCAGGGCGTTCAGCGAGTCCTTGAGGTCGCCGATGACGAACGCGACCGGGTTGACCGTCTTGCCGACCTCGGAAGGGTCGATGTCGAAGTGGACGATCTTCGCGTTCCGGGCGAAGGTCTTGGTGTCGCCGGTCAGGCGGTCGTCGAACCGGATGCCGATCCCCATGACGAGATCGGCCTCCTGCACGGCGAGGGTGCCGGCCGCTTCGCCGTGCATGCCCATCATCCCCAGCGAGAGTTCGTGGTCTCTCGGGAAACACCCGAGACCGAGGAGGGAGTTGATCACCGGGATGTGGCACTTTTCGGCAAGCTCCCGGAGCTCGTCCCAAGACTCGGAACAGAGGACGCCTTGACCGGCGATGATGACCGGTTTCTCCGATTCGGCGATCAGCTTGACGACCGCATCGACCTGTTCGGCCGGCGGTTCGCCCGGGAGGAAGTATCCGCGCCGCTCGATCTTGTCCGGGAACGGACGGTCCGTCTTCTTGGTGAAGACGTCTTTGGGGATGTCGACGAGCACCGGTCCCCGCCGGCCGGTTCGGGCCAGATAGAACGCCTCCTCGAGCACTCGGGGAAGATCGTCGATCTCGGTCACGAGGTAGTTGTGTTTGGTGATCGGGATCGTGATGCCCTGGATGTCGGTTTCTTGGAACGCGTCCTTGCCGATGGCCCAGCTGTTGACGTTGCCGGTGATCGCGACCATGGGAACGCTGTCCATCATCGCGTTGGCGATGCCGGTGACCAGGTTCGTCGCCCCGGGGCCGCTGGTGGCGAGGCACACGCCCACCCGTCCCGTCGCTCGGGCATAGCCGTCCGCCATGTGGGCGGCGCACTGCTCGTGCCGAACGAGCACGTGCCTGACCTGCCCCCACTTCAGCATCTCGTCGTAGAGCGGCAGGACAACGCCGCCCGGATAGCCGAATATCGTGTCGACGCCCTGGCGGACCAGGGCCTCCATGACAATCTGTGCGCCAGTTCTGGCTGTGTCGCTCATAGTTTCACCGTCTCAGCTGCGGCCCCGACGTCGGGGGATAAGGGTTCGACGGCATCGTCGACTCAGCAAGATTTCTCCGATGATTCCCGATTTACGGCGATCGAGTCGTCGGGCCGCCCTGCCCGAAAGCGAAAAAGCCTTCCCGGTTGCCCGGGAAGGCTCCGATACCGTGTCGATCTTCCCGGACGTCAGCTTGTCGCCGCAATAAGGACGCCAAGAAGGACGACGAGAAGACCGACGAGGCGGATCGCTCGCGACACAGACGAAATGACGACCGAGCCCGCCCGAGCGGACTGCCGCGCAACGCCTGCCGTCTGAGATCGATCCATCTCGTCCTCAGTCTACAGCACAAATCCGAGATTCGCCACCGGTTCTTCATGCAAATCCGGCTGCCGGCCCTTCCCGCTGGTAATCGTCGAGCGGTGTTTGGTTGCGAAAAGGATGTCCCCGAACGACATCGAAATATTTCGACGCAATGACGCACCTTCTTGCGCTGATCGGCGCGGTCGCCGGTCTGGCGGCGGGTCCTTGGGCCGGTTCCGCCGCGGCACGGCCGGCGTGGGGCGGGGCGTTGGGGAGCCTCGCCATGATCCAAACGTCCCGGGCCGGCGTGCCCGCCGACCGAATCGCCGCCCTCGCCACCGGCATCAACCTCAGCCACTGGTACGCCCAAGCCCAAGGGAGCGGATACGCCGACGAACACCTGCTGGGCTACATGCAGGCGTCGGACTTCGCCCTGATCAAACGGATGGGGTTCCGCCACGTGCGGTTCACCTTCGAGCCTGCCCTGTTGTGGGACTACCGGGAGGGAGACCCCGCCGTTCTCGACCCGGAGGGCCGGCAGCGGCTGGATCGGGCGATGAAAAGCCTTCTCGACCACGGCCTGGTGGTGGTTCTCGACATGCACCCTTCCGACGACGGCTTCAAGCGGGCGACCGTCGACAAGGCCAGCGGGGGAGACGTGCGCTTCGCTCGCTTTTGGGAATCGCTGGCCGCCCACATGCGCCGGTACGACCCCGACCGGGTGCTCCTCGAAGTGCTCAACGAACCCGTGGTCGAGGATCTCGACGCCTGGCTCGAAGCCCAGGGGCTGGCCCTGGCCGCCATGCGTCGGGCCGCACCGAACCACACCCTGATCGCGACGTCCCACCGGTGGTCCGGCGTCGAGGACTTCGTCCAGATGACGCCCTACGACGATCCGAACATCGTCTACACCTTCCACTGCTACGAGCCGTTCCTGTTCACGCATCAGGGTGCCACCTGGGGGTGGGAATTGACCCGGCACGTCCGGAACCTCCCCTATCCGTCGTCGCCCGAGGCGGTCGCACCGGTTCTGCCCACGATCGAGAATGCGGAAGCGCGCGCCGTGGCGAAGGCGTACGGCGACGCTCGCTGGGACGCGGCCCGAGTCGAGGCGCACATCCGGCAGGCGGTCGAGTGGGGCAAGCGCCACCGCCGTCCGATCTACTGCGGCGAGTTCGGGGTGTTCCGACCCTACTCCCCGCCGGCCGACCGCGCCGCCTGTCTTCGCGACCTGCGGGTCGCGTTGGAGAAGCACGGCGTCGGTTGGGCGATGTGGGACTACGCCGGCGGATTCGCGGTCGCGACCGGCGAGCGCGGCGCCCGACAGGGCGACCCGGTCACCCTGCGCGCCCTGGGACTGGCGCCCTGACTGCCGATCTGGGCGGCCGCCGAGCGGCCGCCCCCCGACGCGCCGGACTCCGGCGGAAATCCTGGAGAGCCTCCCGATGAAATCGAGAAACGGATCGGTCGTTCGACGAACGTCGGCCCTGGTGGGAGCCTGCGTGGCCGCAGCCTGGTGCGGCGCCCAGCCGACGACGTTGCCGGCGCCCGTGTCGCCGGCGAACGGTTTCCCGTTCGTGCTGCCTTGGGACGATTCGCTCGCCGGAACCGCGACCGACGCTTCCGGTCTGAACGCAAAACCCGCCGGAGTCAACGGCTTCATCGTGGCCCGAGACGGCCGGTTTGTCGAGTCGAACACCGGGCGGCGGGTGCGGTTCTTCGGAACGAACGTCGCCGGCCGGTCGGCGTTTCCGACCAAGCCCGATGCCGAGAAGATCGCGGCCCGCATGGCCAAACTCGGCATCAACATCGTCCGGTTCCACCACCTCAACAACGGATGGGACTTGGACGGCGGCACGGTCTGGAAGCCCGGACGGACCTACCTCGACATGGATCCGGGCCAACTCGACAAGCTGGACTACTTCGTCGCTCAGCTGAAGAAGCACGGCATCTACAGCAACATCAACCTGCAGACCGCCCGCAACTACCTGCCCGAGATGGGTTTCCCCGAGTCGGTCGCCGAACTCCGAAACTTCGCCAAGAAAGTCGACAAGTTCAACCAGCGGATGATCGAACTCCAGAAGGAGTACGCCAAGAATCTTCTCGACCGGCGCAACCCCTACACCGGCCTCAAGTACAGCGAGGACCCGGCGATCATGGTCGTCGAGATCAACAACGAGAACTCCCTCGTCGGGTGGCCGGGAGAGTCGCCGGGCGCGGGGCTGTCGACCTTGCCCGAGCCGTTCCGGAGCGAGATCGTCCGCCTCTGGAACGACTGGCTCGTCCGCACCTACCGATCCGACGCGAACCTCGACCGCGCCTGGCCCACGGAGCGCCGGGTCACCGGCCCGAGCGCGATCGGCCCCTCGGCCCAATGGACGCACGAGAATCAGAGCGACGGCGACGTGGAGTTCAGGGTTCTGCCGGGCCCGCGCGCCGCCCACTCGGCGCCGACCATCGAAGCGACGGTGAGGAGCAACCCCGGACCGGACTGGCATGTCCAGATACATGTCGCCGGCCTCGACCTGAAGAACGGCGAGAGCTACATCGTCGAGTTTCGGGCCAAGGCGGACCGTCCGGTGACGATCGGCGTCGACTCCCGACTCGCCAAGCCCGATTGGCGCCACCTCGGGCTCAGTTCGACCGTTTCGGTCGGCACCGAATGGCGCGACTACTCGTTCAGCTTCCGGGTGATCGGCAGCGAGCCGAACTCGGCTCGGATCGGGTTTGTCTTGGGCGCGATGCGGGGCACGGTCACGGTCGCCGATCTGCGGGTGTTTCCGGGAACCTCTTCGATCGGCCGCCGTCCGGGCGAGTCGCTCGCGGCTCGCAACATCGCCATTCCGGAACCCGATCTGTCGCCCCGTTCCCGCGACTGGACCCGGTTCCTGGTCGAGACGGAGACGGCCTACTCGGAGCAGATGCGGGACTATCTGCGGCTCGATCTCGGCTTCACCCGAACCAACATCGTCGATACCCAGATCAGCTGGGGCAGCCTGACATCGCTGGTTCGGGAACGGAACATGGAGTTCGCCGACAACCACGCCTACTGGAACCACCCCGTGTTTCTAGGCGGGAATTGGGACCCTCGGAACTACCGCGTCGACCGACGCGCCATGACGAACGAAATGGGCGGTTCGAACGGCGAGTTCCGCGGCTTGTCCGTGTACCGCGTCGTCGGGAAGCCCTACACGGTCAGCGAGTACAACCACCCGGCGCCGAACGACTTCCAGGTCGAGATGATGCCGCTGTATGCCGCGTTCGGGGCGTTCCAAGACTGGGACATCCTCTACACGTTCGCCTGGGACGATTCGGGCAGCCGCACCGACAACACGTTCTACAACGGGTATTTCGACATGGCCCTGAACCCGGCCAAGAGCGCGTTCTTTTCGTCGGCGGCCCGCATCTTCCGCGAGTTTCTGGTCGATCCGCCGGCCGCGACCGCGGTGCTCGAAGTACCGGCCGGCCGGCCGTGGGAGCCGTTCTTCAATCCGGGGTTGGCGTGGACGTCTCTGGGGGGTCTTCCCGATATCCTGCGGACTCGGATCGGTCTGCGCGCCGCCGACGTCCGCGACCCGCGGATCGTGCGGTCCGGCCAACCCGGCCCGTCTCCTTTCCAGGTTTCCGGCGATCCTGGGCAGAGGGTGCTGACGGTCGACGCTCCCAAGAGCAAGACGGTCGTCGGATTCGTGGCCGAAAGGAGCTTCTCCCTCGACGGGTTCCGGATCGAGTTCGGGTCGTTTGAAAACCGCTTCGCGGCGGCGACCCTGGTTCCGACCGACGGGCTGCCCATCGCTTCGTCGAAGCGGATGTTGCTGACCGTGGGCGCCCGGGTCGAAAACACCGACATGGGGTGGAACGCAGCGCGGGACAGCGTGTCCGACCGGTGGGGACGCGGTCCCGTTCTCGCCGAGTTCGTTCCGATCCGGTTCTCGGTCTCGGGAGACCCGGTTCGGGTGTACGCTCTCGACGAGCGGGGGGCGCGAAGAGGCGAGCTGGCGGCAGTCGGGGGACGGTTTGACAACCGGGGGCAACGGACGATGTGGTTCGAGATCGTGCGCCCCTGACGGAGAAAGAGACATGAGCATGCTGACGTGGATGAGCGTCGCGATCGGCCTGGCGGCCGCACCGACCAACCTGATCGAAAATGGCGACTTTTCCGACGGCCTGACCGGCTGGCGGGCCCCGGCCC
>JBDNCL010000032.1:0-18321 GCA_046719655.1 Fimbriimonadaceae bacterium | reverse complement strand
AAACCTGCTCATGGTTTTCCTCGGGCTGGAGACCCTCTCGATTCCGCTCTACGTGCTGGCCGGTCTGGCCCGGCACGAGCGCAAGTCGGAAGAGGCGGCGATCAAGTATTTCCTTCTCGGCGCGTTCGGTTCCGCCTTCATCCTCTACGGGATGGCGCTCAAGTACGGGGCCACCGGCAGCCTGATGATCGCCGACATGGCGGCCGCCTGGTCGGCGGGCGGGGCCGGTCAGCCCCTGCTCCTGTTCGCCCTCGGCCTGATGCTGATCGGCCTCTGCTTCAAGGCGTCGTTCGTTCCGTTCCACCAGTGGACCCCCGACGTATATCAGGGTTCGCCGACCAACGTCGTCGCGTTCATGTCGGCCGGTTCGAAGATCGCCGCGATGTTCGTCCTGTTCCGGGTGCTCGACGCCAGCCAGGTGATGAGCGAGTTCTGGTTCCCCGTCATGTTCTGGATCGCGATCTTGACCATGACGGTCGGAAACTTCGCCGCCTTGGTCCAGCGCGACGTCAAGCGCATCCTCGCCTACTCGTCGATCTCCCACGCCGGCTACATGCTGGTCGGCATCCTCGCCCACCTCAAGTCTCCAGACAAGATCGGGTTCGGAACCACGGCATACTATCTGTTCGCGTACACCCTCATGGTCGTCGGCTCGTTCGCCGTCGTCTCGCTCGTGGCCAAATCGGGCAAGGAAAGCACTCGCCTGAAGGACCTCAACGGCCTTTGGCGCCGCGACCCGATCTTGGCCGTGGGCATGGTCATCTTCATGGCGTCCCTGATCGGGATGCCGCCCACGGCCGGGTTCCTCGGGAAGTTCAGCATCATCTCCGACGCGATCGCGGCCGACCTCATGCCGTTGGTGATCGTGCTGATCGTGAACTCGATCGTCAGCTGCTACTACTATCTGGGCATTGCGGCCGCGACGTTCGTAAACGAAGAAGAGTCGGGAGAGGTGCTCCGGGCCAAACCGAACGTCGGGCTGGGAACCGCCACCGCCATCAGCGCGGCCGGAATCGTCCTGATGACCCTGTTCTGGACGCCGCTGATGGAGGGCATGACCGGCGACGACGGAGGCCTCAAGCCGACCCACCTGTCGCGGACCGCGTCGGTGCACCGTCCCTCGACGCCGACCATCGAGTAGCGCTTCCGGGTCGGGGGAGATCGCGAAGATTTTGGAAACGCGAGGACGCCGAGCCGGGCGGTCGGGGCGACCTCGCAACGATCCATCGCTCGCGGGCGCCGTCCCCAAGGCGTCTCGGGACTTGCGGGCCGACGGGCCACGCCTCGATGCCGGCGGTCGGGTCCGCTTTCGCCGGTTCTGCGCCCGCGTGGCCGGCTCGACTCCCCTCCCGGCGGAGGCGACGGCCGGGAGACGGTCGTCGATCCCTACGGCGACACCCCCGCCGGGGCCGGTTCCGGAAGATCGGCGGAGACGCGCCCAAACCGGCGACACCGACAAGCCCGAACCCAACGCCGACCCCCGCCGGGCCGGATCGCAAGGCGGCGGCGAGGCGGATCGTCGCCGGGGTCTCAGAAGTCGGATTCGAGGATCGAGTCCACGATGGTCCGACCGACTTCGAGCTGCCGTTCGAGCGGCATCTGATCCGGCAGGGGCACGTGCAGAAATCCGACGGCGGCGCCGGGCAGAGACCGCAGACAGCGATACAGCGCGTAGTTGCACAGGTAGCTGCCCGCATCCACGCTCGGTTCCCACATCTCGTTCTCCTCGAAGAACACGGGAGCGCGCCACAGCGTGGACCCCAGTTGCGGCGGCCCGAACGGATCGATCGGACCCGGACCCGCGACGATGCCCTCGACATCGGCGACCGCGCCGACGTGGTTCCGGCCCGTCGTCTCCAACCGCATCCTCTCCGAACCGGCCGCCACCCCCATCAAGAGGAGCGCGTCGGGCGGGTCGGCCGCCAGCTCTTCGACCAGCGCGTCCACGGCCCCGTACGACACGTCGAGGATGCGGAACGGCGGTCCGAGACGCTCGGCCAACCACGCGCTGGGGTTGTCTTCGACATTTCCAAAGGGACCAAATCCGGTGATGAGCAGACGCATGGCTTCTTGGGTGCCCGGGGTGGGATTCGAACCCACACGCTCTTGCGAGCAAGGGATTTTAAGTCCCCTGCGTCTGCCGTTCCGCCACCCGGGCCATCGGGAGTATATCTGCCGGATTCGGACCGTCGAACCCGCCGCCGCGTTCGCCGACGGCCCCGGCCGCGCGGGTCCCATCCCGCTTGCATCTCGCTCGACCGATCGCGCATACTCTTTGGGCCGTAACCCGGCAGTACCCCAGCGAGGGACCTCCCATGGCGAAAAAGGGCGAAGCTCGAGAGATCATCCGACTCGTTTGCACCGAGGACGGCAAAAACTACTACACGACGACGAAGAACAAGCGCAACACGACGGAGCGCTTGGAGCTGATGAAGTACAACCCTCGACTGCGCAAGTACACGCTGCACCGAGAAAAGAAGTAAGCCCCAAAGCCGAGGACGAAAAGACATGCCGAATCCGAAAAGGCGCCACAGCCACAGCCGAACCGCGCTCCGCCGGACGCACTACGTCACGTCTCTGCCGGAGATTCAGGAGAACCGACAAGTTGGCGGTGTCGAGTACCACCTGCGCCACCACGCCACGCCCGACGGATACTACAAGGGCCGGCGTCTCCCGGGTTTCAAGGACAAGGACTGACGATCCGACGCCGCCGAACGACGACCGTGTTCCCGCGAAAGCCGGAACGCGGTTTTTTGTTTGATGTTCCGACCGACATTCAGCCGGGGTCCCAAAGGGGACGACCACGGGCGAACCGATCGGGCGTAAATTCAGGATAGGGGCATAGAACCTACAGCCATGAAGCTCGCGAACACCATCCTGCTGTCGGCCGCGGTTTTCGTCGGCGCCTTCGGAGCACTGTACGCCTTCCGAACCCTCGAGAGGCGCGAAGTTACGACCATTCGAGTGCCGATCGTCTCGGGCGGCGCGTTGTTGCCCGCCCAGGCTCCGGGTGGGGCGGGGGCTCCCGACTTTCGGGCTGCCGCCCGGCAACTGGAACGGTCGGTCGTCTCCATCGACCGCCTTCAGAGATTCAGCAGTTTTCGCTTCGACGAAGACCGCCTGGCCCAGACCGGATCGGGATCGGGGGTCATCGTGACCGCCCAAGGCCACATCGTCACCAACAACCACGTGATCGAAGGAGCCGACGCGCTCATCGTCCGCCTGAGCGACGGACGCTCGGCCCCGGCCGAGATCGTCGGAGCCGACCCGCAGACCGACCTCGCCGTCCTGCGCATCACCCTTCCCAATCTCCAGCCCGCCCAGCTCGGAGACAGCAGCCAGATCGAGATCGGGCAGTGGGTGCTGGCGGTGGGCAACCCGCTCGGCTTCGACAACACGGTGAGCGCGGGTGTGGTTTCGGCTGTCAACCGGCAACTGGGAACCCCCGGACGGGGCATGCTGGTCGACGCGATCCAGACCGACGCCGCCATCAACCAAGGGAACTCCGGCGGTGCCCTGGCCGACGCCCAGGGGCGGGTCATCGGCATCAACACCATGATCGCGAGCACGACGGGGGGAAGCATCGGCATCGGCTTCGCCATCCCTTCGAACCGCGTGAAGCGCGTGGTCGAGGAGCTGGTCCAGTATGGGAGAGTCCGGTACGGGTTTCTCGGCGCCGACACGTTCACCCAGGCGGGAATCCTGGCCGATCCCCAGTTCCGCGCGTGGCTCGGCAGCCAGATCGGGGTCGAGCCGCCCCCAATGGACACCGGCCTGGTGATTCGGGGCATCCGCCGGGGCGGAGGCGCGGCCAACGCCGGCATGCTGCCGGGCGACGTTCTCCTCGAGATCGAGGGCCGGAAGCTGAACCACATGGGAGACCTTCTCTCCGTTCTTCTCGACAAACGGGCTGGAGACGCGGTCCGCGTGCGCTTCTGGAGCCGCGGCGAGACGAAGACCGCCAACGTTCGCCTGACGGAACGTTAACAAAGCCTGGCTACGGTACCGGCCCCCGACTCGTCCGATCTATATGGAGCCTTCGCTCCATGAGGAGTTGATCCACCTCCGATGTCCGTCCTCTATGACGATCTCAAGGAGTTCCTCGAAGTTCTTCCCGCCGTGGTGCGCGAGCGCCTCGAGCGCGGGGGCAACCTCGACCGACTCATCGAAGTCGTACTCGACTACGGCCGCTCGGCCGAAGCCCGGTACCGAGACCATACCGAACGGTTCGACGACGTCGTCGTTTCCGAACACGACCTCGACTTCGTGATCCGCTCGATCGGAGCCTTCGGCGCCGACAACCGAGCCGGTATCGAGCGAACCCTCCACCGCATCTCCTGCATCCGCAATCGGCACGGGAAGGTGGTCGGGTTGACCTGCCGCGTGGGGCGCTCGCTCGAGGGCACGATCGACATCATCGACGACATCGTCCGGTCGGGACAGTCGATTCTGCTGCTCGGACGTCCGGGAACGGGCAAGACGACCAAGCTGCGGGAGGTTGCCCGCGTCTTGGCGGACGAAGTCCGCAAGCGCGTCGTCATCGTGGACACGTCGAACGAGATCGCGGGCGACGGCGATGTTCCGCACCCCGGCATCGGAGCCGCCCGACGCATGCAGGTCCGCGTCCCGAGCGAGCAGCACGCGGTGATGATCGAAGCGGTCGAGAACCACATGCCCGAAGTCATCGTCATCGACGAGATCGGCACCGAGATGGAGGCCAACGCCGCCCGCACGATCGCGGAACGCGGGGTCCAGCTCGTCGGAACCGCGCACGGTCAGTCTCTCGAAAACCTGATGTTGAACCCGTCGCTGTGCGACCTGATCGGCGGAATCCACGCCGTGACCCTGTCCGACGACGAGGCCAAGAGGCGCGGCACCCAGAAGACGGTTCTGGAGCGGAAGGCGCCGCCGACATTCGACATCGTGATCGAGCTGATCGACTTCGACCGGCTGGCGGTCCACCACAACGTCCAGAAGACGGTCGATCTCATCCTTCGCGGCGTCCCGCCGCGGCCCGAAGTCCGAGTGCGGACGGGCGCCGGCGAGGTGGAGGTCGTCCAGAAGGAGGAGTCGATGGAGCTGGACGAGCCCGGTTTCAACCAGAGGTTCCCCTCTCTGGCCCGCAACCCGCAGGCTGCCGGAGAAGAAGAGCGAACGCCGACCCGGTTGTCGGGAGTCGGCGGGCGTCGCAACCGGCCGGAACCGCGGGACGACGGACCGTCGGAAGAGAGCCGCGAACGAACCGCCAACGGGCGGAACGGTACGGACCGGGTGCCGGGCGAGCCTCCGAAACCGGGGCTGCTCCGAATCTTCCCCTACGGCGTCGCCCGCACGCGGCTCGAGCGTGCGATCCGCGAAAAGCGGGCCGCCGCGTACGTGACGAGCGACATCCATCAGGCGGACGCCATTCTGGCGATGCGGTCGACCTACCAGGCCAAACCCCGCAAGCTGCGAGACTTGGCCGGTCGGCACGTCCACACCGTCGTCGTGAAGTCGAACAGCTACGGTCAGATTTCGGCCGCCCTCGAAGAAGTGCTGAAATCGGCGGGCGAAGTGCGGGACTTCGAACGATCGGCGCTGGAAGAAGTGTCCACCGCCATCGAGCAGGTGCTCCAGACCGGAAAGCCGTTCGAGTTGAGCCCGCAACCGGCCCCGATTCGGAAGATGCAGCACCAGTTGACCGAATCGAAGAAAATCGCCAGCGAGAGCGTCGGCGAGGAGCCCTACCGCCGTTTGCGGCTCCTTCCGATCCGGCTCGTCTGACCGAACGCGCGGGAGGGGGTCGGCCGCCGCCGGCCCCTCCCGTCGTCTCATTTCTGACCGTACGTGGCGCCGGGCCCGTGCTTTCGCCGGAAGTGCCGCTCCAGGAGCGCCTGTCCGACCGGCGGCGTGTTTGGGTCGAGAGCCAGGGTATCCAGGGCCATCACCGCGATCTCCTCCAGGGCCACCGCGTTGTCGAGCGCCTGTCCGACCGTTTCGCCCCATACGAACGGCCCGTGGTGGGCCACGAGGACACCGGGCACCGAAAGGGGATCGATCCCCCGCTGCTCGAAAGTCTCGACGATCACCCTCCCCGTGTGGCCCACGTAGTCTTCGGCGATCTCCTCGGGCGTCAGCGAACGGGTCACGGGCACCTCGCCGAAAAAGTGGTCGGCGTGGGTCGTGCCCAGAACCGGGATCGGGCGGCAAGCCTGAGCCCATGCCGTCGCGCACCGGGAGTGGGTGTGCACGATGCCTCCGATCTCGCCGAACGCCCGGTACAGGACGGCGTGCGCAGCCGTGTCGGAACTCGCCCGGAGGCCTTCTCCGACCGGTGTGCCATCGGCCAGGCGCACGACAACGATGTCCTCGGGCAAGAGGTTGCCGTAGTCGGCTCCGCTCGGCTTGATCAAGACCGTGCCCTCTTCGCGGTCGACGGCGCTGGCGTTGCCCCAGGTCAGAGGAGCGAGCCCGAGCCTTCCGATGCGACGGTTGGCCAGGCATACCTGCTTCCGCAACTCCATGTAATCCTGACTTCGGCGTCCGAAGACGCGTTCCCGCAAGGAATGAGGCGTTCGGCAGGCGAAAAGGATCGGGTAGCCCGCTCTCGCGGGCCCGTTTTGGAGTCAACTCATGGGCAAGACCGTTTTGGGCGTCATCGTCGGCAACCGGGGCTTCTTCCCCTCCCACCTGTGCGAGTCGGGGCGGAAGGCCATCGTCGAGGTTCTCGAGTCGGAAGGGTTCGAGGTCGTCATTCTCCCGGAAACCGACCCGGCCGCCGGTTCGGTCGAGTCGCTCGCCGACGCCCGCCGCTGCGCCGATCTGTTCCGAGCCAACCGAGACCGGATCGACGGCATCGTCGTCACGTTGCCCAATTTCGGGGACGAGCGGGCGGTGGCCAATACGATCCGGTTCAGCGGCCTCGACGTCCCCGTGCTCGTCCACGCTTTCAACGACGACGCCAAGCGGATGACCATCGCCGACCGGCGCGACAGCTTCTGCGGCAAGATGTCGGTCTGCAACAATCTGCGCCAATACGGGATCGCGTTCAGCCTGACGAGCCTGCACACCGTCGATCCGGCTTCTGAGAGCTTCCGCACCGACCTGCGCCAGTTTGGAGCGACGTGCCGCATCGTCAGGGGCCTCAGGAACTGCCGTCTCGGCGCCCTCGGCGCCCGGCCGACCGCGTTCAATACGGTCCGTTATTCGGAGAAGCTGCTGGAGGCGTCGGGGATCAGCGTCGAAACCCTCGACCTCTCGGAGGCCCTCGGACGGGCGGACAAGATGTCGGACTCGGATGCGCCGGTGGTCGCCAAGGTCGAGGCGATCAAGGCCTACACCCGCACCGAGGGCATTCCCGAAGCCGCCCTGGGGAAAATGGCTCGGCTGGCCGTCGTCATCGACCGGTGGATGGAGGAGTGCGAGCTGGATGCGACCGCCATCCAATGCTGGACCGCGCTCGAAGAGTTCTACGGCGTCGTTCCCTGCACGATCATGTCGATGATGTCGAACCGACTCTTGGCCAGCGCGTGCGAAACCGACATCGCGGGAACGGTCGGCATGTACACGCTCCTGTTGGCGTCCGGCACGCCTTCGGCCTTGCTGGACTGGAACAACAACTACGGCACCGACCCCGACAAATGCGTGGTGTTCCACTGCTCCAACCTCCCCAAGGACGTCTTCGCCGAGCAGAAGATGGACTACCAGGAGATCATCGCGGGAACGGTCGGCAAGGAGAACACCTACGGCACCATCGTCGGTCGCATGAAGGCGGGACCGTTCACCTACTGCCGGGTGTCCACCGACGACCAACTCGGGATCATCCGCGCCTACGTCGGCGAAGGCGAGATGACCAACGACGTCCTCAACACGTTCGGGGGCTTCGGGGTGGCCAAGATTCCGAACCTGCAGGGCCTGTTGCGGTTCATCTGCGAAGCGGGCTTCGAGCACCACGTGGCCTACAACCACTCGTTGGTGGCCGGAGCGGTCGAGGACGCGCTCGGCAACTACCTCGGCTGGGACGTCTACCGGCACCGGTGAGATCGGGGGCCGGACTCGGCCCGCCCGGACGCCACCGCCCGACGCCCAGAAAAATGCCCCGCCGCGCGGGCGGGGCCAGCATTGGACCAGTAGTCGCCGGTGTTACCGGGCGTGCTCGGTGCGAAGCTGTTGACGCAAGGGGCTAGCCGCCCTGCTTCTGGCGCCGCAGGAAGGTCGGGATGTCGAGGTCGATCTCGTCGAGCTGGATCGGGGACCCTTCGACGACGGCTCGCGAGCCACGGTCGGACGCCGGGGCGGTGCGGTCGGTTCGGACACGCGGCTCAGCCGCGACGAATATGTCCCGCTCGCGATCCTCGATACCTGCCGAAGGCTCCATTCCGGCCGCGAGAAGGGTGATCGAAACTTCGCCGTCCTTGGTGTCTCGGAGGACGTGTCCCATGATGATGTCGGCGTCCTCGGCGTCGGCGAACTGAAGGATGAACTCCATCGCCTCGTGAGCCTCGCCGATGCTGAAGTCGGCTCCGGCCGTGATGTTGACCAAGAGCCGCTTGGCCCCCTGGATGCTCGTCTCAAGCAGCGGGGATTTGGCCGCGTTTTGGGCCGCCATCTTAGCGCGCTGCTCTCCGACTCCCGTTCCGAGGCCCATCAGGGCGACGCCCGCCCCGCTCATGACGCTCTTGACGTCGGCGAAGTCGACGTTGATCACGCCCGGAAGGAGGATGATGTCGCTGATCCCCTGAACCCCCTGGCGGAGCACGTCGTCGGCGGACGCGAAGGCCTGCTGCATCGTGGTCTTCTTCTCCACGACCGTCAGAAGGCGATCGTTCGGCACCGTGATCAGGGTGTCGACGTGCTCCTTGAGACGGCCGGCCCCCTCTTCGGCGAGTCGACGGCGACGCGGTCCTTCGAACAGGAACGGCTTGGTGACCACGCCCACGGTCAGGATGCCCTTGCGGCGGGCGAGTTCGGCGATGACGGGCCCGGCCCCCGTACCGGTTCCGCCGCCCATTCCGGCGGTGATGAAAACCATATCGGAGCCGTCGAGAACGGCTTCGATCGCCTTTTCGCTCTCGCGCGCCGCCTTCTCGCCGACGGTCGGGTCACCGCCCGCCCCCAGACCGCGGGTCAGCTGCTCTCCGAGCTGCAGCTTTACCGGAGCCTTGGAGAGGCCCAACGCCTGGGCATCCGTGTTGATGGCGACGAAGTGCACGCCCGCCACCCCTTCGTCAATCATGCGGTTGACCGCGTTGCAGCCGGCTCCGCCCACACCGAGCACTTTGATGGTCGCCTGGTTTTCGAACAGATTCTCTGGTCGCATCTCGCCAATCTCCAAAGCAGTTCGAGTTCAACCGCGCTTGGAGTCGAACTCACCTAAGGGACGTGCGTTCGGGAGAGAAAGCCGCGGGGAGATCCGCGACTTTTCCACAGTCGGGCCCGGTCGGCCCCGCCGGGTCGGGTTCGGGGCTTCTGGCGGCGGCAGGCCGCCCGGCCGACGCCAACCGAAAGCCGGGTGACGATGCGGCGGGTTTGGACCAGGGTCGGCGTCTGCGGATTCCCCGACACCCGAAAATCGGACGCGGCCCGAGGAAAGACGGTATCCGACGCTGCCGTCCGGTCCCAACTCGAGCCGCATGGCGACCGAAAGCCGGCAGGGAGCCGCGGTCGGGCCCGATCTCGAACGCGCCGTCGGGCCTCCCCACGACATGGGGCTCCCCGCCCATCGCCGCGGTCCAGGCGAAACGCGCCAAGAACCACCGGCAAGACGGTTTTTCGTCAGCCTACGGCAACGGCCGGGCGGGCGGCGGGTCCCCCTCGCGGCCGCTCGATGCTCTCAGCGGGCTACCCAGCCTCGGAGCCGACACGCCCGCGCGACGCGCTTGACCGCCACCAGGTAGGCGGCGAGCCGCGAATGAACCTTGTGGGTTTGACGCGCCTCGAAGAAGGCGTTGAACGCTTCCGTCATCCGCTCGTCCAGCCGCCGATGCACCTCGGCGAGCTTCCACTGGTCGAGGGCGAGGTTCTGAACCTGCTCGAAATAGCTGACGGTGACGCCGCCCGCGTTGAAGAGAAAGTCGGGCAGGACGAAGACTCCCGATTCGTGCAGGATCCGGTCCGCATCGGGCGTCGTGGGTCCGTTGGCCAGTTCGCCGACGATCCTCGCCTCGATGCTCGCCGCGTTCCCCTTGTGGATGACGTTTTCGAGGGCGGCGGGAAGCAGAACGTCGACCTTCAGCTCGAGGAGAGCGTGGTTCCCGATCGGTTCCGCGTTCGGCAGCCCGACGACCGACCCCGTCTCTGCCTTGTGGGCCGCGACTTCGTTCGGATCGAGACCGCCTTCCCGGTAGACCCCGCCTCGGGAGTCGCTGACCGCCACCACGGTCGAGCCGAACATCTCTTTGAGGAGGCGATGGGCGTGCATGCCGGCGTTGCCGTACCCCTGAATCGCCACCGTGGCCTTGGAAAGGTCCAGACCCTGAGTTCGGGCCGCTTCCCGGAGGACGAACATCCCGCCGCGGGCGGTGGCGTCGTCCCGACCGGGGGACCCACCCAGTTCGATCGGCTTGCCGGTGATCACCCCCGGCGAGTGGCTCCCGTGGATGACCTCGTACTCGTCCATCATCCACGCCATGATCTGAGGGTTGGTGTAGACGTCGGGGGCGGGGATGTCCTCTTCCGATCCGAGGATTCGGGACACGGCCCGGATGTAGCCGCGGCTGAGCTCCTCCAACTCGCGGATGCTCAGTTCCTTGGGGTTGCACACCACTCCGCCCTTGCCGCCCCCCAGCGGGAGGTCGACGATGGCCGTCTTCCAGGTCATCCAGGCCGCGAGCGCGCGGACCGTATCGATCGTCTCTTCGTGGTGGAAGCGGATGCCGCCCTTCGTGGGCCCTCGGGCGTGGTTGTACTTGACTCGGAAGCCGGTGAAGGTCTTGTATCGGCCATCGTCCATCCGCACCGGGATTCGGACTTTCATTTCGGCCATCGGCTCCCTCAAAAGGGAATGGGTGTCTTCGTCGAGTTCGAGGATCTTGGCAGCCTCGTCGAGTTGCGCCTGTGCAACTGCGAATGGATTCTCCATATCGGCCGTCAGCGTACTCCGGTCTCGCCCCTCTTCGCCCGTGCCCGCCGAAGGGGAACCGGTTCGTCGCGGTCAAGCCATCTGAAACTCGGGCGATCCGAAGATGAGGCGCGAGACGGCGGCCGCGACCGCGTTCGCGTTCTGAGGCGTCACCCGGCCTCCCGACGCCGCCTTCGCCGCCGCCTCGAACAGTCCCGCCATCTTGGACTCGGGCATCGGGGCGTCGAAAACGGACACCAGCCGGCGGGCGGCTCCCTCGGGGGTCGGGTTGGCGGCGAAAAGGGGGAAGACAGGAAAGCGCATCTGGACTCGCCGACTTCCGGGAGCGATCGCGCCGAACAGCCGGTCGGCGAAACCGATCCGCTCGACCATGGTCGCGCTGGTGATCCAGGCCGGTCCCGTCTCCCACCCGGCGACGTCGGGGGGGTAGACGAGGTCCATGCCCATGGCGCGCATCGACTGCTGCACGGTCAGGACCGGGGCCAGCGCGAGACGCGGGGCTCGCCCGTCGACCGAGGACGCCAACGCGGTCCGCAACGGCTCGCCCACCCCGATCTGGCGCACGGCGGCCACGGCAAAGTCGACCGGATTCTTAAAGACAGCCCGTTGGGCCCGCTCGCTCTGAAACTCGGTCGACAGGGCCACTTCGCGCACCAGAGCCTTGATGTCGAGTCCGTTTCGACGCCAACCGCCGGCGAGCCGGTCCACCAGGGCCGGCTCCGGTTTGGGGTAGACGAACCACTCCCAAAACTTCGTCACGATGTGGCGAGCCGTCTGTGGGTCGTCGCAGAGCATGTTCAGCACATCCTCGCCGTCGAACGGTCCCGTTTGGCCGCGGATCGTCTTGAGCCCGCCGTCGTGCTGGTTGGGATAGAAGCGGAACTCGGCCACCCGACCGTTCGCACCGGGTTCGTTCGGTCGCATGCGCCTCAAGCCCCATCCGGTCAGGGCCCGGGCCGTTTCCTTCACGTCCTCCTCGGTGTAGTGCCCGATCCCGAGCGTGAACAGCTCCATGATCTCGCGGGCGAGGTTTTCGTTGGGCTTGCCCTTGACGTTGAACTGGTTGTCCAGCCAGAAGACCATGGCCGGGTCCTGGATCGTCGCCTTCAGCAGAGACCGGAAGCTGCCGGCCGCGTTCGACCGGAGGACTTCGATGTGGTTCGCCATCATCGGGCCCTGCACGACCTTGGCCGCGCTCGTCGCGAAGTGGTCGTGCCAGAAGACGGTCAACCGTTCCTGCAGCGGGCGCTTGGTGACGATCAGGCGCGCGATCCACCACAGCTGCACCTGGCGGGGATTCAGCTGATTCTGGTCGCCGGTTCGGAAGAGGTCGGGCGAGGTGTCGTACCCCTCGTCGATCGACTCGAACGCGAGGAGACGGTCGACCGCGGCCGCGTAACCTCCCTCTCCGTAGAAGTCGATCTCGGCCTCGCTCGAGCCGAGACCGAAACGTCTGAGAAGATGGGCGACCCGATCCCTTTCTGTCCGGAACGACATACCTCTTCAGACGCGCGCCGCGGGACTCGGTTCACACGCGCTCCTGTCGGTTGAAGCGGGCGTCTCTCGGAACGGGGCACCTGAAAAGACGGAGGGCCGGCGACCCAACCGTCCCCGGCCCAAAACGCAAAATCGTTGCGACGGTCAGTTCACTTCGGGAACGTTCGTCGACTTGTAGGTGGCCTCGTTCACGAACTTGAACAGCTTCGAGCCCTCGTGGGTGGCGGTGAGCGCGTATCGGACCTGCTCCCCAGACTTGGTATTCCGGATCATCTTCATCTTCTTGACCTCGGAATCCGGCACTTCCACGTGCGAACGAGTCTTAAGATTGTAAAACTTCATCAGTTCCCTCCAAACGGCCATCAGTCCCCTCGAGGACCCGACCTCTTTCCGGATTTCAGGATAGCACAACCCTAGTTCGCTCGAACCTAGGTTTTTGCGCCGTTCCTGTAAGAGAGACGGAGGACCTCCCTACAGGGGATCACCCGGAATCGCGATTCCCGCGGAATTGGCCGGCAACACGTCAAAATCACAGCAGGTTCCCGACGATGAAAACCCGAATCGAGCCAGACCACACGCCCTGGTGCAACGTCTCTTCCGAGGCCGATGCAGCCGAGTTCGAGTCGAGAGCGCTGTCTCAACTGCGCGATTCCGGTTTACGGATCACGGCCCCTCGCGTTCAGGTCATCCGAGTTCTGGCCGTGACCCGGCGGGCCCTGAGCGCGTACGCGATCCACGAACGCATCGCCCAGGCCGGCGGACAGGTGGACGTGGTCAGCGTCTACCGAACGCTCACGCGCCTCGAGGAAGCGGGCCTGGTGCACCGTCTCGGAAGCGTCGACGGCTACTACGCCTGCCGGAGCGCGGACGGACACCAGCACACGGACACCGCCCACCTGATCTGCACGGCTTGTGGCTGCGTATCGGAAGTCACCGTTCCCCAAGCGCCGCGCGACGCCATCGCCGGACAGGCGGCCAGTGCCGGGTTTTCCGTAAGGCAGGTGAAGGTCGAGGTCATCGGCGTCTGCGGCCACTGTCAAACCGAACCCCCCGCCTAGACGAAAAGGGCCGGCCCCGTCTGCCGGGACCGGCCCCCCTTCGCCGGATTCTCCCGCTCAGCGGAAGGTGATCGGGCGGGTGACGGTTGCGGCCGAGCCCCGGCCGAACCGCGAGTAGCTGATCTGGACCGTGTCCCCACGCCGGACTCCCCGCATCGCCTCGACGAGGTCGCTGGCGGCGGCGATGTTCCGGTCGCCGAGTCGGGTGATCACGTCTCCCGGCCGAAGACCGATCGCGGCGCCGCGAGAGCCCGGATCGACCGACATGACGACGGCGCCGCGGACGTCGGCCGGGATCGAGAACTGCCGACGCAGGTTGTCGTTCACGGTTTCGATCTGGACGCCGAGGCGGACCGGCTCGCTCAAAGGCTGCTCGTCCCGCTCGGGTCGCTGCTCCGGCTCGTTGCGGTCGGGCAGGTCGGGCAACAGATCGGGCATGCCCGGGAACAGGTCGCGGAACTGCCTCATGTCCGGCATCGAAAACGGGTCGATTCGGTTCGGCTGAACTTGGCGGGCCGGGAGTTCGGGCGGTGCGGGCGGCTCACCGAGCTGGACCCGAGCCGTCGACCGTCGGCCGTCTCGCAGGTACTCGACCTCCACCGTCTCGCCCGGCGCGTGCTTGAGCATCGTGTTGCGCAGGTCGCTGTGGGTTCGAATCTGGGTGTCTCCGATCCGGGTCACGATGTCGCCCCTCCGCAGCCCGGCGCGCGCGGCCGGACCGTTGGCCTCGATCTCGTCGATCTTCGCACCGCCGTCCAGACCCAGCTGCTGGCGCTCGAACTCGCGAAGGGTCTCGGGGCCGACCCCCATGAAGCCGCGCACGACCTTCCCGCGCTCGATCAGCTGATCGACCACAAGCCGGGCCGTGGTCGCCGGAATCGCGAATCCGACTCCGATGCTGCCCCCGGTGCGGCTGAAGATCGCCGTGTTGATGCCGATGACCTCGCCTCGGATGTTCAGGAGGGGACCGCCGGAGTTCCCCTGGTTGATGGCGGCGTCGGTCTGGATGAGATCCGGATAACCGCGGAAGCGCCCGAGTCGGGAGTCGCCGATCTCGGTCGCGCGGCTCAACCCGCTGACGTGGCCGACCGTCACCGAGTTCTCCAGTCCGAACGGCGAACCGATGGCGATGGCGAACTGGCCGGGGCGCACGCTCGAGCTGTCGGCAAAGCGCAGCGACGGCAGGCCTTCGGCGTCGACCTTGATCACGGCCAAGTCGCTGTCCGGCGCCCGGAACACCTTGCCGCTCAATTCGCGACCGTCGTTGAGGATGACCTGCACCTGGTCGAAGCCGCCGACCACGTGGTCGTTGGTCACGATGTAGCCGTCCGGTCGGACGATCATGCCCGAACCCGAACCGGCGACCGGACCGACGAATCGCCCCTGAGAGTCGGCGTTGCGGGTGTTGGACGCCCGGATGTGCACGACCGCGGGCAGGGCGTACTCGACAATGCTCTGGAAGGCGGCGTCGAGATTCTGCAGAGCGGCCAGCGACTCCGCCATGCTCAGAGACGAAACCTTCTCGACCGGCGGCAGTTCGGGTCTCTCGGCTACCGGCCGCACCGGCGCCGGGGCGTCGGTCCGGATTTGGGACATCGTCACACCGGCGACGGCCACCCCAGCGACCGCGATCATTGCGAACGTCTTGGCAGTGTGGGTCATAGACACAAGCTTCCTCCAGAGTTTCCCGCCTCTCGTTCGGGGCGGGTTGGGCGAGAACAAAAGTTCCGACGCACGTTCCGGGCCGTCGGTTCGCCGATCGACTCGATCCCCGGCCGGGACGTGGGCCTTGCCGTCTCGCCGCGTCCTACTGCGTCCAACGCTGCCGGCGCGAGACCAGGTTCCAAGGTCCCGCCCTCACTCGACGGCGGCCGGCCTGAGGGCGGACGCAACGGCGATTTCGGCGAACAGAGCGTCGGTGACGAGCGCCGCCTGACCGTTGCCCACGATCCGACGATGGGCCTCGATGACGGCCGGCACCTCGGCCCGACACTCGAGATGGGTGAGCAGGGAGGCCAACGCCTGCAGCGCCTCGGCCTGGCAGTTGCGGGCCGTGTCTCCCGACGCCTCGTGCAGTTCGTCCGCTATCGAACGAAACTCCTCGGCCCAGCGGAGACCCGACTGGCGACGGGCCGACGCATGGGGAGGGCGGGCGATCCGAACCGCAAGATCCCAAATCTTTCGGTACGGACCCTCGAACCGCGCGAGGCGCTCCGCCTCTCCCGGCGACCCGGCGGCCAGCACTCTCAGCCAGTCGGGATCGTCCGGGCGGTCGTCCTCGGGAAGCTCGCACGCGACGGTCAGGCACCGGGAGCGGATGGTCGCGCGGATCGCCCCGACGGCCGAGGTGGTCAGCACAAACCGCGCGTAGGGAGGCGGCTCCTCGAGGATCTTCAGCAGGGCGTTGGCCGCGTCCGGAGTCATCCGGTCGGCGTGCTCGATCAGCACCACCTTGCCGCGGGCGGCCAGGGGCGGGGTCCGCAGGAAGAACTGCAGAGCGTAGTCCTCCTCCTTGGAACTGGAGATCGCGCCCAGCCGGATCAGGTTGGCCGGTCCGGTGGGTGTGATCTCGAGGACGTCGGCCGACTTGCCGCCCGCGAACGAAAGGCAGGACCGGCACTCGCCGCACGCGCCGGCCGGGCTCGGCTGCCGACAGAGCCAGTATTGGGCCAGAATCCGGGCCAAGGTGGTCTTCCCCGAACCGCGCGCCCCGTAGAGCAGGACGGCGTGCGCGCCCGATTCTTTGGAGAAGAGGCCGGCGAGAGTCCGCTTCGCGGACCGGAGACCGCGCAGACGATCGAGTCTAGAGACGCTCGAACTGCTCGACATCGAGGACGAACACCACGGCGCCGCCGACCGGGACTTTCACCGGCTGGCTGACGAAAGGTCCGGCCGGACCGCTCTCGATCGGCATGACGTTGACGAGCTGCTCGCGGGTCATGCAGTTCTGACCGATGAGCTTGAGGAGCGCCGGCTTCTCGTCGTCCGACACCCCGATCAGGATCGTCGTGTTGCCCTCTCGGAGGAAGCCCCCCGTCGAGCCGATCACCGTGAACTTGAACCCGGCCCGAATCAGTTCCTCGGTCAGCTTGTTCTTGTCCCGGCTATGGACGATGCAGACGACGAGCTTCAACTTGAGTCCATTATATCCGGGAGCCCTTCCGACCGCGACCGACTTCACCGAGGGTGCCAGCGCTCGGCCAGCAGGCCGCCGAGCTGCTCGAGGAACTCTTCGTCCTCCGGCCCGAACGCGCCGACGGCGTGCCCGTCGATATCGATCTGACCGAGGACGGCGCCGTCGGTCCGGCGGATGAGGACCACGACCTCGGAGCGGGTCTGGGTCGAGCAGGCCAGGTAGTTGTCGATCTCCCGGACGTCGGCGACCACCTGATTGGCGTTTTCGGCGACCGCCGTCCCGCAGACGCCGACCCCGACCGCGATCCGGGTGTGTTCGGTGGGCGCCCCGACATATTCGTCGAGAATCAGCTCGTCCCCCTCGAGGCGATAGACGCCGCACCAGTCATAGCCCGGGAGCTCGGCCAGGCACTCCATGGCGATCTTGCGAAGGGGCGCGCCCGACAGGCCGGATGCCCGAACTCGGCCCAAAATCTCGGCGGCGGCGTGGGGGGAGACCATGCCGAAGATATTACTGGCGGTCGGGGCCAAAAGCCAGGCCCGCCCCGTTGCTTCGACGTCGAACTCTACCGATTCGGAGCTTCGCCGAAGAATCTTCGGGGCATGGGGCCTGCGACCCAATATCCGGCAACTTTCCGCGATTTCAGGCTCCAAGTTGACACGGGGGTAGGGGGCATGTATAATCCCCAATTGCCTACGGGTGACCGTGAGGCGGCCGTACGCTTTCGGGCAGTACGGGAGAACCTTGCTCGTTGTTGCGAGAGATGAACAAGCTTTTGACGTTCCGGGGGGCGGTCTCGGGGGTGCGGTCCGGGGACACGCTTCGCGAATTGGGATTCGCGGGAACGCGCAATGGCATCTCGATGGCCCAAAGTTCATCGCTCGGGCGACAAGTCGTTCGTCGGGTTTCTCGCGCCAGAACCCCGCTGGTGTCTGCGCATTGGTCGCAAGTGAGGTATTCGTGATTGGCCATTCTCATCATCCTAAGTAGCGTTCTTTGTCTGGCGGCGATCGCCGTCCCCCAGCGAAATTTGGGTTCGTGGCTCAAGAGCCGTTTCGCCCCCCGTCACAAGGAAGTCCGGTCGGCCTCGATGCTGACGGCGCCCGTCGTCACCCGCGACGACGGTTGGACCCTCATCCGGTGCGACGACGAGGATGCTTTCAAGGCTTGGCTCGGGCGCGACGAAGAAGGGTTGCCGTACCGTCCGGGCGAGGAGCCGTCGCTCGGCTCCCATCTGCTCGTCGAGCTGTTCGGATGCGAATCGCGGACGCTCGAACTCGAGGGCAGCGTGCGCGATGCGATGCTGAACGCCGCCGTCGAGAGCGAGGCCACCATCGTCGCAAACTCGTTCCACGAGTTTCAGCCGTACGGAGTGTCGGGAGCCGTGATCATCCAGGAATCGCACTACACGATCCACACCTGGCCCGAACACGGCTACGCCGCCGTCGACCTGTTCTACTGCGGCGGGACGGTCAAGGTGCACCGAGCCATCGAAGTGCTGCAGAACGCGTTCCGCCCGACCCGGATCAAGTTCCTGGTCGTTCGCCGCGGCGTGCAGAGCGAAGTCAACC
>JBDNCL010000031.1:0-19031 GCA_046719655.1 Fimbriimonadaceae bacterium | reverse complement strand
TCTCTCTCGAACTTGGAGATCGGCTGCATGAACTGAACGCGGGATATCGCCCGTTCGGATCTTCTCTCCGTGATGGAGCTGGCGAGCATACCCAGCGCGAACACGCCGAGGGCCGAGCCGGCCAAGACGAACCATCCGAAGTGTTTGCTGTTCTTCATGTGACTATCTCGACGAGGGGTTTCCTGCCCGTCCCATCCAGTCCGGAACAACCGAAGACTGCATCGGAACGGCCGCATTGGGGGTGGCGCTCAAGCTGTCGACCCTCCCATGGGGAACTTCGCGGTGGCAATCGATGCAGCTTCGCGACACGATCGGCTCGACCGTGGCGTGGTGGAGCTGGTCGGCGTGGCAGCGCAGGCAGTTCTGCTGGATCACGGCCTTGGCTTCTGGCCGAGCCCGGATGACTTCTGGCTCTCGCCGCATCGTGAAGATCGCCGAGTGGCGCATGCCGTCCATCGCCTTGAAAGAGAGCTTGTGAACGGCGGAGTCGTGGGGTACGTGGCAGTCGTTGCACGTGGCCGCCCGAGCGTGGCTGCTGTGCTGCCACGAGGCGTACATCGGCGTCATGATGTGGCAGTTCAGGCACGCTTCGGGGTCGTCGGTCATGTAGCTGACCGCGTTGGAGATCCAGGCCACATACGCCCCCATGCCCACGAACGCGCCGAAGGACGCCAAGCACGCCAGCCGCAGCTTCGGCGGCGCGTCGACCATCGCGATCCTGCTCCAAAGACCCACCAGGCGACCTCCGTCGGTGGAATGATCGTTCGATTCCGCAGCGCGGACTATGACCGCGATCATACGGGCACGAAAAACAGCAGCCCCTTCTCACGGGCGGTCCGCCTGCCCGACCGCGGTTCGACCGGCGTCGCCGGGCCGCGGAGATCGTTCCGGTCCCGATTCAAATCGGCCACGATCCCCGTAATTTTACGGATTCGAGAAATGCGGGGATCGGGAATCTGAAACTCATGCGGAAGCCTGTTGCGGTATGGGTCTGGATGCTGGCCGTCGGACTGGCGGCAGCCAACAACTATCAGGTCAGGCAGGTTTTGCTGGCTGATTCCAGTTTTGCCGGGTGGTCGGTGACCACCAATGCGGCGTCGGTCGAGCCGTTCGAGGCTCCCGACGGGACGGGCGGCGCGGCGATCAACATGGCCCGCCAGTGGAGCACGGCCTGGTTCACGCCCCACTCGCCCCAAGACTGGCGACCGTACAACCAGTTTGCCTTCCGCGTCGCCAACGTCGCCACGACGACGGCCGAGCTGGTGGTTCGGATCGACCATACGAACAATTTCGCCGCGAACGCCGACGCGATCTACGCCCGGTTCTATATCGGGCCTCAGAAGTCGATGAAGGTGACGGTCGATCTCGACCCCGGCCACGCCCGCGCGTACGGAATTCTGAGCCTGCCGCCCGCCTATGCGGAACCGGGCCTGCGGATCGCCCTGCCCGACGTCAAGAACCTCGCCAACATCTACCGCTGGGGCATCTACCAACGTTCGTCGGGCAGCCGGCAGATTCGCATTTCCGAGGTGGCTCTCCTGTCGACCCGGCCGTCGATGGCGGGGATCGTAGACCCCTTCGGCCAAAGCGCCCTCGGAACGTGGAACGGCAAGGCGACCACGGTCGGCGACCTGATTGCGGACCGGAACGCGGAGGCCGCCGCTCTGGCGTCCAACCCCCCGATGGGGGCCGAAAACGGCAGCTTCCAGCACCCCGTTTTGCCCCCTTCGAACCGGTGGCGGACCTACCGAACGCCGAGCGGCAAGTGGTTTTTGGTCAAACCCAACGGCCGGCTGTTCTGGTCGTTCGGTCTCAACTCGGTCAACCACGGCGGCCCCAGCGCCTTCCAGGGGCGCGAGGTCCTGTTCCAGAGCCTGCCGCCGGTCGGCTCGCCCCATCGCGTTCAGCTTCCGATGCCTTCGGGACAGGAGCTCGCCGCCGTCGACTTCGTTTCCTGGAATCTCGAGCGCAAGTACGGCCCGTCTTGGCGTGCCGAGTCCGACCAGCTGGCGGTCAGCCGCCTGAAGTCGTGGGGCATCAACACGATCGGATCGTTCTCCGATCCGTCGATCTACCTCGACTCGGGAATTCCGTTCATCGGATTCTTCGAGACGACCGGTTTCCCGCGCCGGCTGCAGTCCCCGCTGATGTACGGCCGATGGATGCCGGATGTGTTCGACCCGAACTTCCGCAACTGGGTCCACAGCAACATGGCCGCCTACCTCGCCGTCCACAACGGGCGCGAGAACTTCATCGGCCTTTACACCGACGGCGAGCTCCCGTGGGGTTACGACGGCAGCAACGAATCGCGGTGGGTTCTGGCCTTTGCCGCTCTGAACGCGCCGCCCAACCAGCCGGCCAAACTCCGCCTGGTGAACGATCTGCGCAACAAGTACCGCACGGTCGCTCGCTTCAACCGAGCGTGGGGCACCTCGATCTCGCACTGGAACGACCTGTTGCCGGAGAATCGGTTCGCCAACCTGCGCTTCACGTCTTCGGCCGTGGCCGACGCGCGCCTCTTCACCCGCCGCTTTGCGGAGCAGTACTACGCCGTCGTCAGCTCGGCGATGAAGGCGGCGAACTGCACCGGTCTCTATTTCGGGGCGCGTCAGCACCAGTGGGTCGGTCCCGACATCGTTCCGATCGAAGCGAAGTACGCCGACGTCGTCTCCTGGTCGAACTACCTCCCGGCGGAGGAGGCGGACTGGAACTTCTCGTTCACCAACAAGCCGATCCTCATCTACGAATTCTCGTTCGCGGCCAACGATTCCGGCGCCTGGAGCATCTGGCGGGTGCCGGCGGCGAGTCAGGCCGAACGGGCCCAGATGATGGAACGCTACGTGCGGAAGGCGTTGGAGTCGAAAAAGGTGGTCGGCGTGCACTGGTTCCGCTATCGAGACCAGCCTCTCACCGGCCGCGCCGATGGTCAGAGCTTCAACTTCGGCCTGGTGTCGATCACCGATCGCCCCTACGACGAGATGGTCCAAGCGATTCGGAACCTTTCCGCAAACCTCTACTCGATCCGGGGCAACTGAGGTCGTCCGATCGTCCGGATCGGATCGGTACCCACCGCAGATGCGGTGGGTACACTCGATTTTCCGACCCGCGTTCCGGGCCACGAGTTTCCTGATGAGCGTTCCCCGCGTTACGGTTGCGATTCCGGTCTACAACGGGGCCGAAACGATTCAACGTTGCCTGGAATCGGTGTTCCGACAAACCTATAGGGACTTCGAGGTTCTCGTCGTGGACGACGGTTCGACGGACGGCAGCGCCGCAATCGCCTCGCGGATGGGCTGCCGGGTTGTCTGCCAGGGTCGTTTGGGCAACGGGGCGGCGCGGAAACGTCTGGTCGAAGAG
Organism: Fimbriimonadaceae bacterium; assembly: GCA_046719655.1. Classification (GTDB taxonomy): domain Bacteria; phylum Armatimonadota; class Fimbriimonadia; order Fimbriimonadales; family Fimbriimonadaceae; genus JBDNCL01. The sequence goes on along the minus strand of JBDNCL010000031.1, from coordinate 15,674 downwards.
GCGAGAACGGAACTCGTCGCCTGGATCGACTGCGACGACGAGTGGGAGCCCGAAAAGCTCGAAAGGCAGATCCCGATCCACGACGATCCCGAAGTCGTGCTGAGCCACACTTCCGGGATACACGTCTTGCCCGACGGTTCGACGTTTCCCCACCCGATCCACGCCGGGAAAGACGATACGGCGTTCGACCATCTGCTTCCCATCAACCGCATTTTGGGCCCTTCCGGGGTGTTCAGCCGCGAGAAGATGCTCGAGGCGGGCAACTTCGACGCACGCCCCAGAGTCGGGTGCGAGTATTTCGGCAACATGCGCCTGGCCAAGTTGGGACGGTTCGTGTTTTTGCCCGAGAGGCTCTACCGATACTACGAGCACGACCAGCAGATGAGCGCGAAATCTCTCGCCTATCGCTACAAGGAGATGGAGAGCTTCCACTACCTCCTGGACGAGATGCCGACCATCGTCGAGCGTCTGTCGCCTCGAGATCGGGCGAGGTACATCCGCTACCTCCGACAGAGAATCGGATGGAGCGCCCAGGAGGCAGCCGAATACCTCAAGCAGGACAGACAGAACCGGCGCGAATACATCCGCCTGCGGTGGAAGGCGGCGGTCTACGCGCCGACCTACAAGCGCTACTGGTTCAACGCGGTGCGGAGCCTTCTCTTCTGGTAGGGTCCGCCGGCAGGGTGCGCGGGGTCAGGTACCCTGCCGCCGGATGATGTCCAACGATGCGCGCCGGCAGACCGTCCGAAGTGTCTTCGACCGCCACATCGAAGCGATGGAGGCGGCGCGGGGCCTGGAGTCGGAGATTCTCGAAGCGGCCGCTTCGACGATCGACACGATCCGCGGCGGCGGTCGCGTTCTCCTGGTGGGCAACGGCGGTTCGGCCAGCGACGCCGACCACCTGGCGGGGGAGTTTGTGGGGCGCTTCTACCGCAACCGCGACCCATGGCCGGCCCTCGCGCTTCACTCCGGGGCGGCGGCTCTGACCGCCATGGCCAACGACTTCGGCTACGTCGAGGCTTTTCGGAGACTGGCGCTGGCCCACGCCCGGCCGGGAGACATCCTGTGGGCGATCAGCACGAGCGGGAACAGCGAAAACGTGCTCGTCGCGGCCGAAGCGGTCCGCGGTCTGCCGGTCCGGGTGGTCGGCTTCACCGGACGCGACGGGGGGCGTCTGAAACCCCTCTGCGATCTGTGCCTCTGCGCTCCGAGCGACGACACGCCCCGGGTCCAAGAGGTGCACATGCTGATCGGACACGCGATCTGCCAGCTCGTCGAGGAGGCCCTGAGTTGACCCGCCGGCACGGTCCTAAAGGTTAAGGGCTCGGTCTCCGGCCGAATTGGCATGCTTCTCGCCTTCATAATCGCGATATGCGAGTTGCGATCGTTGGAACCGGTTACGTCGGACTGGTCACGGGCGTCGTCCTGGCCAGCCTCGGAAACCGGGTTGTTTGCGTCGATAAGGATCCCAAGAAGCTGGCCATGCTGCGGGCCGGCCAAAGCCCCCTGTTCGAACCTGGTCTCCAAGAGCTGATCACCCGAACGATCGCCGAAGGCCTCCTCACTTTTTCCGACTGCATCGCGGAAGCCACCAAGGCCAGCGAAGTCGTGTTCATCGCGGTCGGAACGCCCAGCGCCGCCGACGGCAGCCCCGACATGTCGGCCGTTCTCGAAGTCGCCCGGGAGATCGGCTGCGCCATCGACAAGCCCACTCTGGTCGTGAACAAGTCGACCATGCCGGTCGGGAGCGGCGAAGTCGTCGAGAACGTCATCCGGCAGGCGGGCGCGCCCGAAGGGCTGTTCCACGTCGTGAGCAACCCCGAGTTCCTCCGCGAGGGCTCGGCCGTGCAGGACACCCTGCACCCCGATCGAATCGTCATCGGGGCTTCGTCGCCGGAGGCGGCCGCGATGCTGGCCGAACTCTATGCGCCGCTCGACTCGGTCGTCCAGATCACGGACCGAAACACGGCCGAGGTCATCAAGTACGCCAGCAACGCGTTCTTGGCCACGAAGATCAGCTACATCAACGCCATCAGCCGGATCTGCGAACTGTGCGGGGCCGACGTCGGCGAGGTGGCGAAGGGGATGGGAGCCGACGTCCGGATCGGACCGCAGTTCCTGCAGGCCGGTCTCGGTTGGGGCGGCAGCTGCTTCCCGAAGGACGTCCAGGGCCTGATCCACACGTCCCGGAAGCTGGGTTACGACTTCAAGCTTCTCGAGGCGGTTGTCGAGATCAACGACACCCAGACCACCCATTTCCTGGAGCGCCTCGGCAGAGCGTTGGGCGGTTTCTCCGGGAAGCGCATCGCGATCTGGGGGCTGGCGTTCAAGCCCAACACGGACGACATCCGCGACGCCAAGTCGATCCTGATCCTCAACCATCTGCTCGAGAAGGGGGCGACCGTCGTCGCGTTCGACCCGGTGGCGATCGAGCCGATGCAGAAGCTGTTCCCCGACATCGAGTACGTGCGGACGCCCTTCGAGGCGGTCGACGGAGCCGACGCCCTCGTCCTGGTGACGGAGTGGAGCGAGTTCCGGCAGATCGATCTCGCCGAGGCGGCTTCCCGAATGAAGGGGAAGGTTCTGGCCGACGGGCGCCGGATCTACAATAAGGCGTTGGTGGAGAAGGCGGGGCTTCGGTACCTGACGATCGGCGGGCCTTCCGTCGACATCGCCGGCTGAGGCGCCGTCCGGAACATGGATCGGAATTTCGAAGGCCTCACCTGTCTCGTCACCGGGGGCGCCGGTTTCATCGGCAGCCACCTGGTCGAGGCTTTGGCGGCCGCGGGTGCGCAGGTTCGGGTCCTCGACGACCTGTCGTCGGGGAGCCTGGACAACCTGGCCGCCGTCGCCGACCGGATCGAGATGCACCGAGGCTCGGTCTTGGACGCCGACCTGGTGCGCGCCTTGACCGAGGGTTGCCGCTTCGTCTTCCATCTGGCGGCTGTGGTGAGCGTCGCGCGGTCGTTCGACGAGCCGGTTCCGTGTCACCGCGTCAACGCCGAAGGCGCGTTGGTCGTGGCGGAAGCCGCCTCCCGGGCGGGTGCGCGTCTGGTGTTGAGCTCCTCCGCGGCCGTTTACGGCGACAACCCCAACCTCCCCCTGCCCGAATCGCAGAATCTCGCGCCGCTCAGTCCCTACGGGGCCCAGAAGGCGTACGGCGAGATGATCGTGGGCGCCTACAGAGCGGGGGTCGCGCTCCGCTACTTCAACGTGTACGGTCCCCGGCAAGACCCCTCGAGCCCCTACAGCGGGGTTGTCAGCATCTTCGCCCGGCGCATGGCGGCCGGACAGCCGATCACGGTGTTCGGGGACGGGAAGCAGACGCGGGACTTCGTCTACGTCGACGACGTCGTCCGGGCCAACATGCGGGCGGCGTTGAGCGACGCCCGGGGGGCGTACAACGTTTGTACCGGGAGACCCGTCAGTCTGCTCGAACTGATCGAGATCCTCGGCCGTCTGCTCCAGCCGGTCGAGGTCGCGTTTGCCGAACCCAGGATCGGCGACATCCGCCATTCGGCCGGAGACCCGCGATCCGCGGAGAACGATCTCGGTTTCATCGCCCGGACCACCATCGGAGAAGGCTTGGCGAAATTGGCAGCCGGGCAGGTAGCTTAATCCCATGTCGAATCGACCTCGAGCCGTCATCACGGGTGGCGCCGGCTTTCTCGGATCCCACTTGGCCGACCGCATGGTCGCCGAAGGTTGGGACGTCGTCATCCTCGACAACCTGATCACGGGCAGCACGGACAATATCGCCCATCACCTGGGTACGGGGCGGGTGGAGTTCCACAAGCACGACGTCAGCCAGTACATCTACGTGGCCGGAAAGGTCGACTTCGTGTTTCACTTCGCGAGCCCGGCGAGCCCGATCGACTTCATCAAGATGCCGATTCCCGTTCTGAAGGTCGGGGCTCTCGGGACCCACAACGCCCTCGGTTTGGCCAAGGCGAAAGGCGCGAAGTTCATGCTGGCGTCCACAAGCGAGGTTTACGGGGACCCCCTGGTCAATCCTCAGCCGGAGACCTATTGGGGGAACGTCAACCCGATCGGCCAGCGCGGCGTCTACGACGAGGCGAAGCGCTACGCCGAGGCGATGACGATGGCCTACCACCACTTTCACGGCCTCGACACGCGGATCGTGCGCTTCTTCAACACCTACGGCCCCCGGATGCGGGCCGACGACGGCCGGATCGTGCCGACCTTCATCTCCCAGGCGCTTCGGGGCGAGGACCTCACCGTCAACGGGGACGGACTGCAGACCCGGTCGTTCGGATACTGCGCCGACATCGTGGACGGGGTCTACCGCCAGGCGATGTCGGACTTCCACGAGCCGGTCAACATCGGCACCGAGTTCGAGATGCCGGTCATCGACTTCGCCAAGCTGATCATCGAACTCACCGGCGCTAAGAGCGGCATCAGGCATCTCGACCCGATGCCCGACGACCCGCGCCAGCGTCGCCCCGACCTCACCCGGGCGCGAACCATCTTGGGATGGGAGCCGACGACGTCGGTGCGCGACGGGTTGGTGAAGACGATCGAATACTTCAAGTCGATCGGCATCGGGCAGTAGGGACTCCCGCCGATCGGTCGGGCGGCTGGGTGGGTCCGGTCCCCGTTTGGCCGGGGTCCGGTAAAATCGGTCTGCTTTGGGGCGCCCCCGACTTGCCGTGATCATCCCGGCCTACAACGAAGAGAACCGAATCGGGCCGACGCTGGTGCGGATTCACGAGTACCTCTCCACCCAGCCCTACTCCTACTCGGTGACCGTTGTCAGCGACGGCAGCCGCGACCGCACGTCTTCGATCGTCGCGGAGTTCGCGCGCGCCCATCCCGAATTTTCGCTGATCGACTACACCCCGAACCGGGGCAAGGGCTTCGCGGTCCGAAAGGGCATGCTCGACGTCGACGCCGACGTCCTGCTGCTGAGCGACGCCGACTTGGCGGCCCCGATCGAGGAGGTCGAGAAGTTGCTGCCGGCCCTCGAGGCGGGAGCCCATGTCGCGATCGGATCCCGGCCGTTGCGGGAGTCTCGTCTCGAAGTGCGGCAGCCCCTGTACCGCGAGCTGCTGGGCCGAGCGTTCAACCGGGTCGTTCAGATTCTCGCCGTGCGCGGCATCCGCGACACCCAGTGCGGCTTCAAGGCGTTCCCGAAGAGCGTCGCCCGGGAAGTCTTCGAAAAGTGCAAGTTCGACGGGTTCAGCTTCGATTTTGAAGCTCTGATGATCGCGCGGGACCTCGGCTATCGGATCGCCGAGGTGCCGATTCGATGGGCCCACCAGGAGGGTTCCAAAGTGAGCCTTCTGCGCGACGGCCTCCGCATGCTCCGCGACCTCGTCCGCCTGCGGCTGATGGGGCGCCGCCGCCGATTGGCGAGAGGGCCCGGCGCCGAAGGGGTCGACCTCGTCGCGTGGCCGGCGGTTCCGGACCCGAATCGGACCGATTCCGATGTCGAGTCGGCCGAGTCTCCCGATCGGGAGCGTTCGCCGCACTCCTGATCGGCGCGGTCAGATCCGGTGATGGTCGCCGCGGTCCTTGAGGAGGGCGACGATCTCCTTCACGCGCTGGGCGTCGTGCTTCGGACAGACCAAGACGGCTCCGTCGGCGATGGCGACCACGATATCCGACACCCCGAGGACGCACGCCACCATCTCGGGATCGTCGTTGTAGATGATGGAGCGCGCGCAGTCCAGTGCGATCACGTCCCCGATCGTGACGTTCTCGTTCTGGGACATGGGCAGGGTGCGCTCGAGGGCGTCCCACGATCCGACATCGTCCCACGGGAACGCCCCTTCGACCACGAAGGTCTGGCTCGAACGCTCCATGAGGGCGTAGTCGATCGACGTGTTCGGCAGGGATTGGAACGCTTCGGTCGCGCCGGCCGCGTCTCCGGCTCGGAGCCTTTCCGCCATCAGGCGAATGGCGGCGGCCGCTTCGGGAAGCGCGACCCCGATCTCGCGCAGGAAGGCGGGAAGGGTCCAGAAGAACATCCCCGAGTTCCACAGGAACCCGTCGGCCACGAACTTTTCCGCGGTCGCGCGGTCGGGTTTCTCGCAGAACCGCTTGACGGCGAACGCGCCGCCCGGCACCGAGGCGGTTCGGTCGGGCTCGACGTAGCCGTAGCCGGTTTCGGGCCTCGAGGGGCGGATGCCGATGGTGACGAGCCCCTGCGTCCGCTCGGCCGCTTCGATGGCCTGCTCGATGTTGCGGAGGAAGGCCTGGGGGGCGCCGATGCGCTGGTCGGCGGTCAGCACGGCGATCGTCGCGTCGTCCTCGCCCTTGGCCAGGAAGTTGGCCGCGACCCAGCTGAGACAACCGAGAGTGTTGCGGCGGTCGGGCTCCGCCCAGACGTTCTCGGCCGCCACGATGTCGGCGTTGCGCACCGCGTCGAACAGAGCGAGGGTCGTGGCGATGTAGACCCGACCGAGGCCCACGATGGGGGCGATGCGGAACACCGCTTCTTCGAGCAGGGTCTCGCTCGGGCTCGTGAGACGAAGCAGCTGCTTCGGACGGCTTTGCCGCGAAAGGGGCCAGAAACGCTCGCCGGAGCCACCGGCCATGATCACCGCAAACCTCGCCATGGGCACCAAGATACCGCGTTGGGAACGCCGAGGTATCGACGACCGCTCGAACGGCGTCGGCCCGACGGAATCGGAGTATCCTCGGCGCGGATGGCGGTGCGGCGGGCTCGAAAGTGGAATCGGGAACGGGTGGAGGAACTCCTCGCGGCCCTCGAAGAGGTCCACGGTCGGCCGCGCTACGTGGCCCGTTTCGATCCGATGGAGGAGCTGGTCAGCTGCATCATGAGCCAGCACACGACGGACGCCAACTCGTTCCCGGCGTTCACCCGACTCCGCGAGACGTTTCCCGAATGGTCGGACGTGGTGCCGGCCGGGCCGGCGCGGGTGGCCGACGTGATCCGCAAAGCCGGGCTCGCCAACCAGAAGTCGAAGAGCATCGTGGGTTGCCTGAACGCGATTCGCGACCGGACCGGCGGCTATTCGATCGACTTTCTGCGCGACCTGCCGATGGCGGAGGCGCGCCGGTGGCTCGAGAGTCTGCCGGGCGTCGGGCCGAAAACGGCGTCCATCGTGCTCTGCTTCAGCTTCGGAATGGGGGCGATTCCGGTCGACACCCACGTGTACCGGGTGTCGCAGAGACTCGGAATCATCCCCGAGACCATGGCCGAGGGGAAAGCCCACGACGCCCTTCTGAAGATCGTGCCGCCCGAGAGCGCGTTCCGCTTTCACGCCGACCTCATCCAGCACGGCCGCTTGATTTGCCGGGCTCCCGTGCCGGATTGCGGCGCGTGCCCGGTGAGGGACGCCTGCCGGTGGTATCGTAAGGGCGGTCCGGAACGGCGTCGGCGGGAATTGGAACAGGCCCGTCGGCGAGGGAAGGCGCACCCGCCCGAATCCCGAAAGGGAAGCGGGGACGGTGCGGTTCCGGCCGACCGCCGGACCCGGGTTCCGAGGCGTTCTCGCCCGGCGGAAACGTCCGGAGATGCCGACTGAATGCAAGCGCCGAATCTGCCCACGGGGCACCTTCACGCCGTGATTCCGTACCAAAACGCCGACGCCGCCGAACAGGCCCTGGAGCGCATCCGTCGCCTGACCGGGTACTCGCTGGCTCCCTTCTTGGCCGAGGCGCTGGTCGACTGCCCCGAACCGGACATCGCGCTTTCCAACCTCGAAAGGTGGTTGCGGGCCGTTTCCAACCCGAGCGTCCAGGTCGAGCACCTCATGGCGACGCCTCGCCTGGCTCGGCTCGTCCTGCTCCTTCTGGGGGCGAGCCAGCCTCTCGCCGACGCGCTGATCCAGAACCCGGAGCTGGCGTCGCTGCTGACCGATGCGGGAGCCCTGTCCGAGGTTCCCGACCGAAAGGCGATCGAGGCCGAAGGACGCCGGCTTCTCGCGGTCACGACCGGGTACTCGCACGCTCTCGACCGACTGCGGTTCGTCCGCCAGCGGTGGATGTTGCCCCTGGTGGTGAACGACCTCGCCGGCATCTGGGACCAAGAGAGCGTCTGGCGCGCCCTGTCCGACGTCGCCGACGCCCTGCTGACCCTGGCCCTGGAGGTTGCCTGGCGCGAATACTCCGGCCAGAAGGGCCTCCACGACGAGTGCCCGCTCATGATCGTGGCGTTCGGAAAGCTTGGCGGGCGAGAACTGAACTACAGCTCCGATGTCGATCTGGTGTACGTGGCGCGCGATGGTCTCGATCCGGCGATGGAGAAGCATGTCGCTCGAGTCTGCGAGTGGCTGACTCGGGCGATCAGCGACCGGATGGGGCGGGGCATGCTCTACCGCGTCGATTTGAGGCTGCGGCCGTTCGGGGGAGTCGGTCCGGTCGCCCCGAGCATGCGGGCGATCGAGAGCTACTACGCGTCCCACGCCGAGCCCTGGGAGGCGCAGGCGTTGATCCGCTCGAGGCCGATCGCCGGCCCGCCCGACCTCGTCCGCCGTTGGGAGCGGGTCCGCCTGGCGCGGTGCTTTCCGCCGAAGCTCAGCACGGCCACGGTGGAATCGGTCCTCGAAATGCGGGAGCGCGTCGAAAAGCTCGGATCGCCCGACGACCTGAAACGAGGTCCGGGCTGCATCCGCGACATCGAGTTCCTCACCCAGGTGCTCCAGATGGTTCACGGGCACTCGCACGAGGGGATCCGGGTGCCGGCGACCTGCGACGCTCTGAGGGGCCTGGTGAGGGCGGGTGTGATGCCGGAGGCGGCCGCCAACTTCCTGATCGAAGCGTACGTTCTGCTCCGGCGTCTCGAGCACCGGTGTCAGCTCGTAGGCGACCAGCAGACGCACCAGATTCCATCCGAGCCGTCGGCCCGCGAGCGTCTCGCGAGGCTGATGGGCTATCAGCGCTGGTTCGAGCTGGGCGAGTCGTTGCAGGAGACGCGGGAGAAGGTGCGGTCGCTGTACATGTCGGTCCTCCCGCCGCTGGCGATGCCCGACGACCCTCGTTCGGCCGTTCTGCGCGACTTGGGGCCCTTGGCCGGCGCCGCCGCCCCCTGGCTGGACGGACTGCCCGAGAGCGGGCTCTTCTACCGGAGCTTTCAGGAAAACGAGGGGAGCCTGGACCGATTGCGGTCCATGCTGACCCATGCTCCGGCTCTGATCGAGGAGATGGGTCGGTCGATGCCCCTGGTCGAGGCCCTGATCAGCGGCGAGATCGAGGAGCCGTTCATGCCCGGATCGATCGTCGACTCCCTCTCCGAGTCGGCCCCCTTGGAGTCGGTCGCCCAGGCGTTGAGGTTCGAGAGAACGTGCCTGGCGTTTCAGTCCATCCAAGAGCCCGATCGCGAGCTGGGTCCTCAGCTCGCCGAGCTGTACGATGCGGTCCTCCGCTATCTGTGCCGACGGATCGGGGCCGAGTTCGACGTCCTCGCCTTGGGCAGCTACGGCGTGCTCGAGCTGAGCCTCAGCTCGGACCTCGACCTTTTGATTCTCGTCCCCGAGGCATCTCAGCAGAGCCGGGCCGAGCAGCAGGTTCAAGAACTGCTCACCATCCTCGACCACCTGCGTCGGTTCGGGGGCGCGATTTCGGCGGATCTGCGTCTGCGGCCCGAGGGCGGAAAGGGGCTGCTCGCCCGCACCTACGACGGTTTCCTGGCCTACGAGCTGGAGGCGATGGAAACGTGGGAGCGGTTCGCTCTCGGCCAGTGCCGGCTCGTCACCGGCAATCCGACGAGCGAGGCCCTCGTTCTCAAGGCGGCCTACGCGGCGCCGCTGACGCCGGAAAGGTTGGCCGAACTGGTCCATCTGAAGCATCGGATGGAGCGGGAGAGGGTTCCGGCCAAGTACTACCGACGGCACATCAAACTGGGCTACGGCGGACTGGCCGACCTCGAGTGGACCGTCCATCTGCACGAGATGCGGTACCCGACCGCGACCTTTGCGGGTCAGAACCTGGTCTTTGCCGACCGCATCCGGGCGATCGGGCAGGCGATGCTGCTGAACGCGGTGGAAATCGACGAGCTGCTGACGGCCCGGCGGCACCTGCTGCTCACCCGCGACCGGATCCACCTGCTGGGTCTCGCCCCCGACATCGTTCCAGAAAACCCCGACAAGCTGGACGAACTGGCGCGATCCTTCGGTTTGGCGGACGGCAACGCGTTCCTGTCCGAACACGAGACCCACATCGCCGCGGTTCGGACGATCTACAACGAGAGCATGGAACGTCTTCGCGCATGAACGCCCTTCCCGTCGTGCTCGTCGTCGGCGCCTACCTGCTGGGAGCGATTCCGGTCGGTTACCTCGTGGGCCGTCTCCGCGGCGTCGACATCACGAAGGTCGGGAGCGGCAACATCGGGGCCACCAACGTGCTGCGCGTGCTCGGCAAGGGACCGGGGATCGCGGTCTTGGCGCTGGACGTGGCCAAGGGGCTGGTCCCGCCCCTGGTTCTCCTTCAGGCGACGCAGAGCAAGGAGTGGGCTCTGGCGGCCGGCGTCTCCGCCGTCGTCGGGCACTGCCTGTCTCCGTTCCTGACGTTTCGGGGAGGCAAGGGCATCGCTACCGGGCTGGGGATGTTGATCGGGGTCACGCCGGTCGGGGCCGCCGTCGCGTTCGGGGTGTTCGCCGCCGTGCTGGCCGGGTTCCGCTACGTGAGTCTGGCTTCGATCTTTGCGACCTGGAGCGTCGTCGCCACGTCGCTTGCGACCGGCGATTCGGTCGCGGTCGTCGCCGTGTTTGTCGTGGTGGCCCTGTTCGTCACGTACCGGCACCGGACCAACATTCAGAGACTGATCGACGGCACCGAACCGCGCTTCGGCCGGGCGTCCGCCGAGGAAGGACACCGGTCGCCCGAGGACGAAAACCAAAGCGGGCGAACCGAACAACCTTCCGGTTAAACTGCGTCCTAACCGAGCGTCCCCGGAAAGCTTTTGAGGACCGCAACCGTCGCAGACCGGTGGGTCAACGCAAATGGAGAATCCGTTTCTGACCGAGCCGATTTGGCTGGTGACCGGGTGCCTGGCTTGGGTTCCGGTGACCATCTGGATCGTCTGCCTGGTCAACTGGATGGTGACCCTGGAGATCGACTGGCCGAGCGGAATCCTCGGCATCGTCGTGGGCGTCTTGCTGGGATGGTTCTCGCTCAACCCGCCGGTGCCGGCCTTGGCTCCCGTGTTCGCGACGGCCGCGTTGGCGACGCTGGTTTTGACGCCGCTCGCCCGGTACATGATGGACCGGTCTCAGATGATCGGGATCGACATCGACGCCATCGAGCGGGCCTATCAGGTTCTCGGCGAGAAGCCGACGAACTTCGGCGGCAAGATCAAGCTTGCCCGCGCTCTCTATGATCGAGGCGTCTACCGGCACGCCATCGCTCTGGCCGAGGATGCTCTGGGGAAGACTCCCGAGAACATGTTTCTCGAGGAGCGTCGGCTTTTGAACCAGTGGAAGGTTGCGCCGATGCCGCCTTCCGCTGTAGACGAAATCCGCTGCGTCGAGTGCGGAACGATGAACAAGCCGGGACAGGTTTTCTGTTCCGGCTGCGGCGGACGGTACCTTCTCGAGTATGCCAAGGGAAAAGTCGTAAAGCGGAGCGTCGCGAAGAAGATGACGGCGAGCTGGCTGGCCGGCGTCCTCGCCTTGGTCGGCATACCGACGAGTCTGACGGCTTTCCCCCCTCTGGTTGCGGTGTTCGTGATCGCGGTACTGGGCGTACTCGGCGCGGTTGTTCTTTTGCGAGCCTTCAAGGATGAGCCGCAGGTGGCGGTTCGTTGAGAACGATCGATCGTTATGCCGTAAAGGAATTGTGGGTTCCTTTCCTCATCGGCACCGTCGCCGTGGTGCTGATGTTTCAGGCCAACCTGTTGATCTTCCAGTACAAGACCTTTTCGTTCAGCGCGATCCCGGTGCTGGCGAGCCTGCAGCTTGTTCTCTACGAAACGCCCGGATTCCTCAACATGACCCTTCCGGTCGCGACCGCGCTCGCGGTCTCGCTGGCCGTCTCGAGGTTTGCTCGCGAAACGGAGCTGACCGCGATGCGTTCGGCGGGCGCGCGGATCCTCCGCGTCATCGCGCCGATGGCGTTCTTCGGGTTGGTGGTCGGAGTCGGCAACTTTTTGCTCGCCGAGTACGTCATGCCGCCCTCGAAGCGGGAGTCGGCGAAGCTCCAGCGCGAGATCCAGCTCCTCGGCGCGGCTCCCGAATTCAAGTCGAATGTCACGGTCAATCTGCGCAACTACTCCGTGAACGTGGCCCTCGTACGGCGCACGGAGGAGGGAGTCGTCGAGCTCCAGGACATCCTGTTGATCGAGCGACCCCGACCCGGCGAGATATGGCTTTGGACGTCCAGGCAAGGGGAGTACCGGGACGGCGTGTGGCGGTTGCGGAACACGTCGATCCGGGTCCTTTCGGACGACGGAACGGTGACCCTGAAGCCCGGAGAAGACGTCGTCATCAACGAGCAGATTTCGCTGGAGGCGTTCTTCGCCCCTCCGTCCCCCGAGGAGCAGAGCGTGGCCGAGTTGAGAAAGGCGATCGCGGAGGCCAAGCTGGCCGGTTGGGACGCATCGGGCTTGGAGGTCGCTCTCCACAATCGTTTCAGCATCCCGGCGGCGTGTCTCGTCTTCGCTCTCGTCTCGCCCGTCTTCGCGGTGGTGTTCGCGAGAGGCGGTCCGTTCGTCGGAGTATTGGTGAGCTTGATCCTGGTTTGGCTCTACTACAACGTCTGGATCATCTCGACTCAGATCTTCGGGATGCAGAAGATTCTCTCGCCGTTTCTGTCGGCCTGGTTGCCCAACATCGTCTTTGCCGTGGCCGGTCTGTTGTTGTTGAGGAGATTGGAGTAATGCGATACTGGACGCCTCTTCTGGCTTGTCTGGTCGTCGCGCCCTCTCTCGCGCTGTCGGAACCGGGAAACGAGGGGCCGATCGTTCCGGATTCCGGTTCTCCCGTTCCGACCGAGCAACCCCGCGATCAGCCGGAGCCGTCGCCGGCTCCTTCCGAGCCGCAACCTTCGACACCTCCCGAAACTCAGAATCGGGAGCGCCAGCTGCCGGGTCCGGTTTCCGGGCGGGAATCGGATTCCCTGCGCGTGATTCGGGCGGGGTCGATTTCGAGAGCCGGGGACACGGTGCTGCTGAGCGGCGGCGCCCACCTTTTCTACCGCGGGTATGACATGTTTGCGGACGAGATCGAAGGGAATCTCGCGACCAGCGTGTTCACGCTGAAGGGAAGCGCCAAGATCATCGGCGCGGAAGCGGTGGTGGAAGGAGGTCGGATCACGGTCAACACCGATGCCCGGACCTTTACGTCGGAAGGAGCGTCGGCCGTCTTGCGGCCCCGTCTTCTCGAAGACCGAGTCCTCTCCGATCTGTTTGTCCGAGGCGGGCAGACCTTTGGTTCGGAAAGCCTGATTCTCTCGCGCGACTCGTTCTTCACGACCTGCGACCTGGAACGGCCCCACTACCACTTCGACTCGCGGACGACCGAGGTGCGACCGAGCAAGCGGGTGATTCTCCGGGACGTCCGCATCCATGTTCTGGAACGCACGATTTTTCGGCTGCCCTATGTGTCGATCCCTCTCGACGATCGGAGAGAGAGGTATACGCCGGAAGTCGGCCAGGGCGACGTGGAAGGGTACTTCGTCAAGAACCGGTTCGGCGTGGATGTCGGTCCCCGTCGGACTCTCGACACCTATCTCGACTATTTCTCGAAGCTCGGCGTCGCCTACGGAGGGCGTTTGGGTTGGGAATCGACCCGAGCCGAAGGTTTTTTGCGCGGCTATGCGATCACGGGTCAAACCGATTCTCTGGAATTTATCGGCGGATACCGGCAGCTTTTCGGAAATCAGCTTTTGCTCGCCGACGCCAACTTCCAGAGGCGGAACTTCTTCAACGCGCCCGAGAGCACGATCTTTAATTCGCGGCTGCAGTATGTGGTTCCCCAGGGACCGAATCAGAGCCGGTTTTCCTTTACCCGGAACACCAACGCGTCGCCGACCTTCGAAACGACCTCCCAGATCTTCACCGTGGTCGATCAACGTTTCTTCGGTCCGAGAACGCGGCTGAACTCGGAGCTGGGTTGGGTGAAGAGCGATTCGATCAGCCAGATCGGTTCCGACGTCACCCGTCAGCAGGTCGATCTGCGGTTTCGCGGCAGTCAGGATATCGGCACGGCGATCGCCGAGCTGGAGTACCAGCGGAGCATCCCGGTCGGCGAAACGCAGAACTTCCGAAGCGGCGCGGAAAGGACGCCGGTCTTGAGTTTGCGGAGCGACAGCGGAAGGCTGTTCGGGTCGGGTACCCGTTGGGCTTGGCCGTTTCAGGCCGAGCTTTCGGTCGGGGAGTTCGGCGAAGCCCGTCTGGCAAACCGGATCACCCGTACGAGTTTTGACTTCCAGGCCAACCGCAGAGATCCGGGGGTTTCGCGGCTGGGATTTCAGTCCAACCTCCGGTTTCGGCAGGGCATCTACAGCGACGACACGGCCCAGTACACGATCGGTCTGAACTCGACATTCCGATGGACTTTTGCCCCGAACTCGACTCTCAACCTGCGGCACAATTACCTTCGGCAGGAGGGCTTCACCCCGCTGGCCATCGACCGCTCCGGGCGCAACCACCTCTTGTCGGCCGATATCGGCTACCAGGCGCTCAGGACTCTGAACTTGGCGGCGCAGACCGGCTACGACCTTCTCGGCGAGCAAAGTCTCGACTCTCGCTGGCAGAGAGTCGGCGTTCGGGCGGATTGGCGTCCGAGAGAGTGGTTTCAGTTTCGATCGCTTGCGACGTACGAAACGTCGGTGCAGGCGTGGAGCAACCTGCGTTTCGATCTCGGGTGGCAGGCTGGGGACACCTTCGTCGCGGCGGCGGCGCGGTACGACGGAATCCGGCAGCAGTGGGGAAGCCTCAATCTCTATGTCGAAGGGCTGAAGTACGGACGCACGAAACTGTCGGCGATTCTGGCGTACAACGGCTATCTCAAGCGGTTCGAAGCCCGTCACTATTCGATCACGTACGACCTTCACTGCACCGAGGCGATTCTGGAGATCCTCGAGAACAACTTCGGTGGTCAGGCCGGTCGTCAGATCAACTTCTTCATCCGGATCAAGGCGTTCCCGATGGATACGAACTTTGGGAGCGGACGCCGCGGGCAGCCGATCGGCATCGGTACGGGTCGGGACTTCTGATCAGCTCGAGGCGCTGGAGTAGTTTCGGACGGAAAAGAGCCAGAAGGCCCGCGCGGCAAAGAAGAAGACGGCGGTCCACAGCAGGCCCAGTCCGGTGAGGGCGAGGTCGGCGCCTTGGGTCAGCTGTCGGGACGGGATGGTCGCGAGGAACGCGAGCGGCACCATGTAGGTGAACGCTCGCTGGAGAGGCGCGCCGTAGATGTCGATGGGGTAACGGGCGATCTGGAGGACGGTATCGCCCAAGACCCACAGGTTCTCCACCCGGACGAACCAGATTCCCAGCGTCATCAGCAAGAGGCTGAACGCATAGAAGATCGTCACGGCGCAGAAGCCGAGGACGGCGAAGGTCAGCCACTGCAAGGCGCTCGGCGAGATTTCGGCTTGGCGCACGCCGATGGAGAGAATGACCCCCGATGCCAGAAGCACGCCGATCTGCTCGAAGTGGAACTTCCGCATCGACACCCAATATTGGGAGTCGAGGGGCCGCACGAGGATGTAGTCGAGCGTGCCACGCCGAACCTGCTCGGGAATCT
>JBDNCL010000030.1:0-19079 GCA_046719655.1 Fimbriimonadaceae bacterium | reverse complement strand
GCTTTGGAATCGGCGAGACGATCCGTTCGTGAAGACCAAGATCGTTCCCATCCTCACCGTCACGGGGAGCCGCAACAACGCGATCGGCGCCGCCCAGGTGATGGGTCCCCCGCAGCAGGTGGAGCGGGTGGTCGCCGTCGCCCAGCCCGAAGCTCGCGTTCCCGGAATCGGCGTGCGCGTTCGGGCCATGATTCCGGTTTCCAGCCAGAACGTCGTCGAAAACATCCGCGCCGTGCCCGAAGTCGGCGTCAGCGGCATCGTCGACATCCGGCTCTGACGAAGCCGGTTCGTATCGGCGGCCCCGCGCCCTCGGAGGGGCGGGGCCGCCGGCATGTCCGGTCGGCTCGGCTCCTGGGCCGTCGATTGAGGGCCAGGTACCCTCTGGCCGGACAATATGGAGACCACACTCGTTCTGATCAAGCCTGGCGGAGTCCGCCGCCAACTCATCGGAGAAATCACGCGGCGCATCGAAGCCCGGGGCCTGGCCGTCGTCGGACTCAAGCTGATGAACGCGCCCCGATCTCTCGTGGAGGAGCATTACGCCGAGCACCGCGGCAAGCCGTTCTTCGAAGGGGTCTGCGACTACCTCACGAGCGGACCGGTCGTCGCCATGGCCGTTCAGGGGCCGAACGCGGTCAAGGCGATCCGCACCATGATGGGGGCGACCAACCCGATCGAGGCCACCCCGGGTACGGTGCGCGGCGACCTGGCTCTCACGATCGACGACAACCTCACCCACTCGAGCAGCGACCCCGAAGCGGCGGAGCGAGAACTGAAGCTCTGGTTCGCCGAAGGTCTCGTCGGCTGACACCGTCCCCAAAGCCGGGGCACGCGGTCGGGCGGCCGTCAGCCGTCCGACCGCGTGCCCTTCGCGGATGCCGCTTCGGACCGGATTCGGGGCCGCGGTCGGGCCGAAGCCAGCGCCAGCGGCGTCACCGGACCCGAACCGGATGCGCGGAGCATCGCGGCCGAAACCGCCAAGGTCCAGCCCGAGTCGACCACGTCGTCGACCAACAGGCACCGACCCGGCCGGACGTCGCCGACGCCGAGGCTCCGGAACGCGTTCCCGTATTGCGAGGCCGGACCGAGCATCCCCTTCTGGGGAGCCGCCGCCGCGCGAACCTCCAGCGCTTCGACGGCAGGCAGACCCAATCGGGAAGCAAGGCGGTGCGCGAAGTCGGAGACCAGACCGGGATGCCGAGAGCTGGGAACCCACGTCACCCACTCGGGCGGAAACGCCAACCCGGCGACCGCCTCGACCGCCGGCTCGAGCAGATCGTCGCCGAGGGCCTGATGCTCATACTTGCCTGACCGGACCGCTTCGCCCCAGAGACCGTCGCCGTAAAGCCCGATCGCGATCCCGGGTTCGAGCCGAAGTTCGGCCGGAAGCCGCCCATGCCCCATGAACCGTTTTCCGAGCGGCAAAACCTGCCTCGGTTCGATGCGGTACCGCGAAGACGAAAGGAACGATCGGGCACGCTCGACGGCCGCCGGGTCGAGGGGTTTGGGCGCCAAGGGCCGGCACCGGTCGCAGCGGCCGCACGGTTTCGGGTTTGGGTTGCCCAGTCGGGCCTCCAGAAACGCCATTCGGCATGCCGACCATCCGGCATATTCGGTCATCTCGCCGAACTCGAGCTCCCGTTGTCGCCGAACCGCCTCGATCCGAGCGTAGTCGAACGCCGCATCGCGCGAAGGCCGCAACCGCCCGTCGTCCTCCTCGTCCAGAACCCCTTCGGCTCTTAGAATGTCGATGGCGTGCTTCACCGCCGTCGGCGATCCCCCGGCCCGCAGGACGACTTCGCCGACTTCCTGAGGATCGTCCGACGATGGAAACGCATCGAGTACGGAATCGAACACGTGCCGGGGCGGACTAGCTGAATCCCGAAACCGCTCGAGAATCTCCGGCGCCTCGGTACCGAGAAGGAGAACGCCCCACGCGGTCGGGATGGCGCGCCCAGCCCGACCGACCTGCTGGTAGTAGGCGATCGGCGAGCCCGGAGTCTGGTAATGCACCACGAATCCGATGTCGTCCTTGTCGTAGCCCATACCGAGCGCGCTCGTCGCGGCCAGGGCCTTGACCTCGTTGGCCGCAAACCGCCGCTCCAAGGCGGCGCGCTCGTCGGCTGGGAGCTGACCGTGGTAGGCATGGACGTCGATGCCCTGCTCGGTCAGCCAGTCGGCCACTGTCTCGGCTGCCGTCACCGTGAGCGTGTACACGATCCCGGTCCCCGGAAGCTTGGGCAGGTACCGCGCCAGCCACGCCAGCCGTTCCGCCGGCGTCGGGAGGTCGAACACGGCGAGCCGGAGGCTCTCGCGCCGGAGCGACCCGCGCCGAACCTTCAGATCCGACCCCAACACCGAGCGGAGATCGGCCTCGACCCTCTCGTTCGCGGTCGCGGTGACGGCGAGAACCGGCGTGTCGGACGACAGCGACCGAATCAGCCGGACGACCCGGCGGTAGTCGGGTCGGAAATCGTGGCCCCAGTCGCTGATGCAGTGCGCCTCGTCGACCACCAGCGCTCCGCAGCGAGACAAGACCCCCCTCAGGACGTCGGACTGAAAATGTCGGTCGGCGAGCCTCTCGGGCGAGACCAGAAGCAGATCGGCTTGGTCGCTCTGGATCGCTTCGACCAAGTACGGCCAGTCCTCGCGGTTGGCGCTGTTCAGGCTCACGGCCCGAACGCCGAACCTGGCCGCCGACTCGATCTGGTTTCGCATCAAGGCGAGCAGGGGGCTGACGACGAGCGTCGGCCCTCTCCCGGCCGCCCGAAGAAGCCGCGTCGCCACGAAGTACACCGCGCTCTTGCCCCAACCGGTTCGCTCGATCACGAGGACTCGGCGGCCTCGAGTCATCTCCGCGATCGCCTCCCACTGTCCGTCGCGGAATGCGGCCTCGTTCCCGAGTCCTTCGCGCAGAATCGCCTCCGCCCGTTCCTTCGTCTTCTCGAGGCGGGCGGCCTGCCGCGGGGAATTCTTGGGATTCGTCCGGCTCACGTTCGGTTCGGTGCGCGGCGCGAAAAGGTCAACCGGCTCCCGCAAAAAAGACCCGAGCCGGCCACGGCGGAATCCTGATCGCCGACACCGAGTCGATCCGGTATCCTCCGTATTCCTCTTTGGAGAGAACGACTATGCAGCCGCGGATTGCCCAACTCGACGCCATCGTTCAACAGTTTGACCTCAACAACCACCCGTTCTACCAAGACTGGCGAATGGGAACGCTGCCCGTCGAAAAGCTTCGCGATTACGGGGCCGAGTACGGGCACTTCGTCGCCACCATCGCCGAAGGCTGGGAAACGCTCGGCGAGACGCACTATGCCGAAGAGGAGCGGGAGCACGAAGCGCTCTGGGCCGCCTTTCGGGCCGAGGTTGGAGCGGGCGACGCCATGACCCGTCCCCACACCGCGACCCTCGTGGCCGCCGCCCGAAACGCGTTTCAGACGGAAGCGGAAGCGATCGGCGCTCTGTACGCCTTCGAGGCCCAGCAGCCGCACACGTCTCGCTCCAAACTCGACGGGCTGAACGAGCACTACCGGTTGACCGACCGGGGGAAGGAGTATTTCGTCGTTCACGCCGACGACGTCGCGGAGCGGGAACTGCTGCGCGCGCGGGCGGAGAAGCTCACGGATCGGGAGTTCGAGCGGGCCAAGGCGGCCTGCGCCGTTGTCTGCGCCGCCATGTGGAGCGCGCTCGACGGCGTCTACGACGGGGTGGCGGCCTGAGCAGATCGGCTCGAGGCGAACGCCGAGGGGGTCGGTGCGCCGTGCATCGACCCTCCCGGTATCGGTCTCGTCTGCGAAATCAGGGGATGCGACAAACGGAGAAGGCGTCGGCCAGGGCCTGCTTCTTGTCGCCTCTCGGGAAGAACTCGTGTCCGATGTAACCCGAGTACCCCATGTCGCTCAACGCCCGACAGATTCCGCGATAATTCAGCTCCTGAAGATCGTCAAGATCCTTGCGACCGGGGTGTCCGGCGGTGTGGATGTGGCCGATATAGGGCAACGCCCGGCGCAGACTCCGGATGATGTCGCCCTGCATGATCTGGACGTGGTAGATATCGAACAGGATCTTGACGTTCGGGCTGCCCACAAACTCGCACAGGGCGATCCCCCAATCCACGAGATCGCCCTGGTAGTTGTCGTGGTCGAGCTTGGAGTTGAGGATCTCGACGTTGATGTTTACGCCTGCCCTCTCGGCGGCGGGCGCGATTTTGCGGAGAGCCCGCCCCGTCTCCACGAGTCCCATCCAGTCGCTCTGATCGCGCCGCCGGCTCCCCGGGAACGCGATGACGCCGTCTGCGCCGACCGCGGCCGCCCGTTCGATCGAGACGGTCAGCTCCTTCTCGATCCGTCCGAACTCCGACGGGTCGTTCAGGCCTGACTCGATCGATTCGTGGCCGGTGAAGCTGCACAGCCTCAGGCCGTGCCGGGCCGCGGTTTCGGCCAAGCCGTCGAAGCGTCGGTCCCAACCCCAGACTTCGGTCGCCTCGTAGCCGATTTCGGCGGCGTAGGCCAACAATTCGTCGTGACTCGAGAAGGCGTCCTCAAAGATGGGTAGGCAGAAGCTCTGCTTGGTCATTTCAGAATCTCTATCCGGATAGGGGCCCCGACGACGGCGGGTAGGAAACGGCGAGCTTGATGAAATCCGAAGGACGGTCGGCGATCTTGGGGTAGGCGTCGAGCAGGGTGTCGAAGGGGACGGTCGGTCCCACGATCTTCCCGCCCTGCAGCCGTCCGCTCAAGATGAGGTCGTAGGCGGTTTCTTGAATCCGCCGGTGGTTCCAGCGCGGATGATCGGGATTGGGGTCGCTGCACGCCCGGCTGAACACGACGTTCGGGCGGTTCATATGCGCTTCCGCCCCCAGATCGAGACCCGCTCCGAAGGGGGGCGGGAAGGCGCCCAAGACGATCGTGCCTCCGTAGGCGACGCCGCGCAACGCCGCCTGCAGAGCGTGGACCGACCCGCTGAAGTCGAGGACGACGTCGGGCCCGCCCCGGATCGTCTCCTTGAGCGCCAGCCCGACGTCGGTGCCCGCCGGGTCGATCGCGTCGTCGGCGCCGGTCGCGCGCGCGATCTCGCGCCGAGAGGCGATCGGGTCGATCGCCACGATCCGAGACGCGCCCGCGGCTCGCGCCAGCTGGACGACGCAGAGGCCGATGGCACCGAGCCCGAACACCGCCACCGCGTCCCCGAGCCTGACGTGCCCATCCCGGATCGCGCCGAGAGCGAATTCGGCCGGGTCGAGCAGGGCCATGTCGGTCCAGTCGGTGCCCTCGGGCATCGGCCACACGCCGGACGCGGGAGCGACGACCTCGGGCTGGAACGGAGCGCCGACCGCGACCCGGTCCCCTTCGGCGAGGTTGTCCACGCCCGGCCCGCACGCCGCGACGCGTCCAAACTGCATGTTGCCCAGAGGCACCGGGTAGCTCCACAGCATCCCCTCGCCCGTCCGGTGCAGGAGCATTTCCGGGTCCCACCGGCCCCGGGCGTTGGCGTAGCCGCGGTAGAACGCCTGCATCGTGCCGTGCTTCTCGACCCCGAATTCGCACCGAATCCGAACCTCGCCGGGGCCGGGCTCCCGCGCCTCTACCGGCTGCCAACCGATCTCTTCCGGTCCGAGGCAGACCAAGCGTTTCACACGTTCAGCCTACAACCGGGCACCCTCGCGCGACTCGGGGTGCCCTCGATCGATTACCAGCGGTGGGTTGCGGGCGAATGGCGGGGGTTCGGACCGGCCCAACGGTAAACTCTGGATCTATGGCGAAGGCGGACGCGCCCCTTCCGAGCCTGACCGGCCGCCGTCCGGCTGAAATCGCCCAGATTCTCGGCGACCGGCCCGACGCCCGCTGGCGCGCCAAGCAGATCGCCAGGTGGATCTACGGGAAGGCGGTCGACGACTTCGAGCAGATGACCGACCTTCCGGCCGCGCTCCGGTCTGATCTGGGGCGCAGGTTTCGAGTCCACCCTCTCGAAGTCGCCCGGCACGCCCGCTCGACCGACGGCGTCGACAAGCTGTTGGTCCATTCCGGGGACAACGAGGTCTTCGAGTGCGTTCTGTTGCCATATGAGGAGCGGGTTTCGTGCTGCATCAGCAGCCAAGTCGGTTGCCCGATGGGCTGCACGTTCTGCGCGACCGGGCTGGGAGGCTTCGACCGCAACCTGTCGGTCGGGGAGATCGTCGCTCAGGTCCTGTTGCTCCAGCGGATCTGTCCCCAACGAATCAGCCACGTGGTGTTCATGGGGATGGGCGAGCCGTTGCTCAACCTCGACAACGTGCTCGCCGCCATCGAGATTCTCCACGAGGAGGTGGGGATGAGCTGCCGCCATATCACGGTCTCGACCGTCGGAATCGCCCCGAAAATCCTCGAATTGGCGGACCGCGCTCTCCCGATCCACCTCGCCCTTTCGCTCCACTCGCCGTTCGACGAGATCCGCGACCGCCTGATGCCCGTCAACCGACGGTGGCCGGTCCGGGTCGTCGTGGATGCCATGCGCCAGTACCAGCGCGCGACCGGCCGCAAGGTCACGTTCGAGTACCTCCTGATCGACCGCCTCACCGACACCCCCGATCAGGCCGAAGCTCTGGCGGCCCTGGTCCGCGGCTTCCCGTGCGTCGTCAATCTGATCCCCTTCAACTGGGTCGCGACCGACCAGGGGTTCCAGCGCCCGTCTCGCGAGCGGGTGCGAAAGTTCCGCTCGACCCTCGAGTCTCGGCAGGTCAACGTCACCGAGCGCGTCGAGCGGGGTCACGACATTGCGGCCGCCTGCGGCCAACTGGCGGGCCAACACGCGGGCCGCTTTGCGAGGAGGGACCGCCGATCCGACCTTCCCGTGGTGTCGTGATGGGCTTGGCACGGTGGGCCCGGGGATGGCTTTGGGTGGGGTCGGCCGTCGTTCTGGTCGGTTGTTCGGGAGGCGGGGCTCCGGTCGAGGCCGGACCTCGGCCCGAGCGACCCGACGAGGTTCAGAAGGTCCAAACGGCCGGCGGAGAGGCGGTCCGCCTCAGCGACCAGGAGCCGAGGGTCCGGGTGTGGTCGGCGCGATGGGGCAAGGCCCAGCTCTCCTACGGCGAATCGGGCCGAATCAGCGGAACGATGGAAACGGTCACGGGCGCGTTCTACGAGAACGGCGAGCCGGCCAGCGAATTTTCGGCCGAGCGCGCCGTTGCCGACCAGAGCACGGCCCGTCTGGTCCTGGAGGGCCGGGTCGTGGTCGTGTCGCAGGACCCGGCCGGACGTCTATCGTGTGACACACTGACATGGGACGCCGAAGCGGGCGTGCTCGAAGCGAGGGGTAACGTCCGGTACGAGACCGACCGGTTCGTCTTGGGCCCGTTTGCGTCGATGTTGGGCTCGCCGAAGCTGCAGAGGGTCGGCACGCCCGAGTTGTTTGGAAGTCAAGATGCGAAACGGTGACCGTTCGATGGCGGCTCGATGGGTGGCCCTGGGGTTGATCGCGGTGACGGCCGCGTGGGCTTGGTCCCAGGCGTCGGCTCAGCCCGTTTTCGCCGACCGGGCCGGAAACATGGAGGTTTGGGACGCAAACTTTGCCGTTCAGCGCATCGACGGCGAGCGTTTCACCTTCCGGGCCGTGGCCAAGAGCGCGGGCGCCCCGATCTTGGCCCGCTGGAAGAAGCAGGGCCGCGAAGTCCGCGCCCGAGAGATCACCGGCACCGCCGCTTCGGATGCCTCCCGCCAGGTTTCGCTCCTCGACGCCGTGTTTTCCGGGAGTGTGAACGTCAAGGAGACGCGCCCGTCCTCCAACCGGACCGTTTCGTCCGTGCAGGAGCTGAACCTGACCGCGGCCCGAGCCGTGTTCGCCGGCGCCCAAAACACCTGGAATCTCGAAGGGGGCGTCACCGTGACCCGGGAAGACCCGGGTGCGCGCCAGACTTTGAGGCTCAATGGAAGCCGAGCCGTTCTGAGGCTCTATCCGGCCAACGAGGCCAACGCCCGACCGAGCCCGATTCGGCAGGCCGAGATGTTTGGCCCGGTCCGATTTCGGAGCCGGGGGGCCCGTTTCGTCCGCGAAGGCCAGGAACCCGGTCGCTGGGTTCCGACCGAACTCGTCGGTTCGGCCGACCGGCTCGAGTACGACGACGCCGAACGGCAGCTGGTCTTGACCGGGAACGTGGACATCGACGGCTCGGAGGAGTTCCTTTTGGGTCGGGTTCGGGCCGATCGCGCCGTGGTCACCTTCGACGAACAGGGCAACGCGGTCAAGCTGGAGTCGGAAGGCGCCCCAGGCACGGCCGAGCTGCGCGACCCGACGTCCCGCGCCCCGCGCCCGTCACGGGAGGGCGTCCGCCCGTGATCATCCGGACCGAGGGGCTGGTCAAGCAGTACCGCGGACGCCGGGTCGTGAACGACGTGTCGTTCGCCATCTCGCAAGGGGAGACCGTCGGTCTTTTGGGGCCGAACGGGGCGGGGAAAACGACAACTTTTTACATGATCGTTGGTCTGATCCGGCCGAATCAGGGAGTGGTCCGCTTCGACGACGCGGTGGTGACCCGCTGGCCGATGTTCCGCCGAGCCCGAGCGGGAGTGAGCTACCTCCCCCAGGAGGCGAGCGTTTTCCGCAAGCTCACGGTGCGCGAAAACCTCAAGCTGGTCTTGGAGCTGGCGGGGGCGGGCAAGCAGCGCATTCGGACAAAGATCGAGGAATTGGCGGAAGAGTTGCACATTTCAAGAATCTTGGACTCGCCGGCGGGGGTGCTCTCCGGCGGAGAGAGGCGTCGGGTTGAGATCGCCCGGGCCCTGGCGACCGAGCCGAAGTTCATCCTTCTCGACGAGCCGTTCACCGGGATCGACCCCGTCACGATCGAGGAGCTGCAGCAGATCATCCACCGACTTCGCAACCAGGGGATCGGGGTGCTGATCACCGACCACAACGTCGGCGCCACGCTGAGGATCACGGACCGCAACTACATCCTGATCGACGGGAAGATCATCGCCGAGGGCGACGCGGAGCAGATCGCCTCCGACGAACTGGTGCGCAAGCACTATCTCGGGCAGCAGTTCGAGGTCTCCGAATCGGTCGTCGCGGCCGCGACCCGCCTCCCGCCCGGTCGGCCTGCCGACGATCCAGCCGAAGCCGCCGACGGAGACGCCCGCCCGTGAAGCGGCTCGATCGCCTGGTCTACGTCGAGTTGGTGGGCCCCTGGATCTTCGGGGTCGCGATCTTCACGTCCCTCGTGTTTGCCACCACCCTGCTGATGCGCATGAGCGAGTGGGTGGTGCGGGGCGTCGAGCCGGCGACGATCCTGACCTTGGCCGCTCTGCTGACCCCCGGAATCATGGTGAAGACGTTCGCCATGGCCCTGCTCTTGGCCTCGCTGCTGGCGTTCGGGCGGTTGAGCAACGACAGCGAGATCGTGGCCCTGCGCGCGGCGGGCGCGAGCCTGCACCGCATCATGCAGCCCGTTCTCGTCTTCAGCCTCAGCGTCGCCGTTTTGGCCTTCGCCCTGAACGAAACCGTCGTGCCGTGGGCCAGCCAGCAGGCGATCGCGATGCAGATCGAAATCGAGAAGCAGCTCTCGGAGAGCCGGCGCACGAAGCCCGTCTTCCACGCCGTCTACACGGGGGGGCGTTTGGCCGCCCTGGTGACGGCCAAGGACTTCAACCTCAGCAAGGGGGCCCTCAGCGGGGTCCACATCGTCGCGTACGAACGCGTCGGCGAACCGTCCCTGGTCATGTTGGCGGATCAGCTGGTGTACAACGGTCCGCAAGACTGGCGCATCGTCGGCGCGGCGCGCATGATCTCGGTTCAGCAGCCTCTCTGGGTGTCGATCAGCGATGGGGCCTGGCCGCCCGAGGTGGCAAGGCCCGATTTCACCCCCAAGAACCTCCTGGCCGGATTTGCGCAGGATCTCGACGTCCTGAGCATGTCGGAGACCTGGGCCGCGATTCAGGACAAGAGGAAGGACCGATTCGCCGATCCCCGGCAGATCGCCAACCTGGAGTTTGGGTTCTACAACAAGATCGCGTTGCCGCTCGCGGCCGTCATCTTCGCCCTGCTGGGCGCACCGCTCGGGATCCGCAACCACCGAACCGGAGTCGGCGCCGGGTTTGCCCTGTCGGTTCTCGTCAGCTTCCTGTATCTGACGATCGTCAATTTCTTGGCCGTGTACTCGAAGAACGGCGCCAGTCCGCCGTGGATGGCCAGCTTTGCGCCTCTCATCATCGGCATCGTGGCGGCGACGATCGCGATCGCCCGCAAGAACGGGTGACCCTCAGGCGGTCAGGACGCGCTCGGCGAGAACGAGGGCGGCGAAGTCGTCGTACGGTTCGGGCGGAACCTGCATCGACGCGGGAAGCAGCCGTCGCCAGCCGCGCCGGCGGTGGTGCTCCCAATAGCGCTCCCGCGCCTGCAGGGTCGTCTCCTTTTCGTCGACCAGAAGCACGCCGACGCCGGGCAGGGCCTCCCGGACGATGTGGACGACCGGCCGCGAGTTTGTTCCCGACCCGATCACGATCACGGTGAACGATTCGGAGGCGTGGAGGCCGGCCACCGTCCCGGCCAGCTCTTCGGTCGGCACGATCCGGCGGGCCAGCAGGTTCAGTGCTCCCCCGGAATCCCGGTGGACGAGGGCCAAGCCGCACTTGCCCGTCCCCGGATCGATCGCCAGTACTCGCCTCTCCTCCATCCTAGCGGATCCGAAAATCGAGACGGAGTTGGTCGCCCGCCCGCGTCTCCCGGCTGGCAATCGCCTGCAGGCGCACCCGTCTGTTCAGTCCCCGAATCTCTTGAACCAATTTTACGATAACGTCGGCCTCGATTTCCCCAAACCCGGCCTCGCGACCCTGAACCGGGATCATGCCCGCCTTCCGGGCTCGTTCGGTGACCGGGCCGCGGAGCAGGGCGGTGATCTGGTCCAGGATCTCGTTTTCGGAACCCGGGCTGATGGTGGCCTCGGCGACCAGCTCGCCCTGGCGGAAGACGAGCGGGTTGCGGAAGAGGGAGAGGTCCAGCGACACCGGTTCGCCGCGGAACGCGTTGATCGTCGAAGTCGCCACGACCAGGGTTTCCTCGCCGATTCCGACGATGCGCGAAACGGCCGACTCCTCCAGCTCCTCCCGCGACACGATTCGGTTGCCGGCCTGGCGCGGCATGAGGCCGGCCGAAGGGAACCGGTCGGATCCGACCGCCCCGCGATTCTCGGCCGCGATCCGGGCGGTGCGGAGAAGCCGCGTCAGAGCGTTGACCGCGTCCGAACGGGAAAGCGACGCCGCGACCGGCAACCGAGCCACCTCCTCACCCTTCTGGAAGATCATGGGCTCGTTCCGGCTCTTCTCGAACGTTCCGAACAGGGCGGCTCGATCGCGTTCCAGCTGGGCCACTTCCTGCCTCAGGGCGGTCAGGCTGCCCTGCGCCTGGGCCAGTTCCAGCTCGAGTCGCCGGCGTTCCTCCTCGAAACGTCTCTGCTCGTCCTCGTTTTCCTCCTTCAGGCGGACCTGCTCGGCCGAGAGCTCGGCCAGACTCGTCTGGACGCCCGCAATCTGATGTTGGAGCCGATCGACCTCCCTCTCGAAGCGGAGGTTCTCCTGCTCCAAGGCGATGTTCCGCTCGATCAGGTCGCGGTTGTTCG
Source organism: Fimbriimonadaceae bacterium (assembly GCA_046719655.1). GTDB lineage: Bacteria > Armatimonadota > Fimbriimonadia > Fimbriimonadales > Fimbriimonadaceae > JBDNCL01. The sequence continues at coordinate 7,495 of JBDNCL010000030.1, read as the reverse complement.
CCTGCTGGGTCTCGAAGTTGCGGCGCGCGACGACGAGGTTCCGTTCCGCCGTCTCGATGTCGCCGCTCAGGTCGGCGAGCGTTCCGCGCAGTCGGGCGAGTCGCGCGTTCAAGTCCCGGATCGTCCCCTGCAGCGAGTCGAGCCGCCCGCGAAGTTCGGCCGTCTGGGCGACCAGCTTGTCGCGCTCGGCCTGGACGCGGGCCAGCTCCTTTCGCTGGCTTTCGAGCTGCTCCTGCCGCGCCGACAGCTCGGACTGCTGCTTGGCGATCTCGTCGCGCAGGCTGTCGCGGAGTTGCCGGAGTTCGCGGGCTTCCCGAATCGCCCCTCGCCCCTCGAGAATCCACCGCCGCACGTCGACGCTCGCCGCCGACACGACGAGCACCGTGATCAGCGGGATGAGGATGCCGGCGATCACGGTCGCCCCGGCGGCGACGTGGCGGGGTCGGATGCGCCCGAGATGCAACCGCTTCTTCCCGAGGGTGCGGCCGAGCCAGTCGGCGAAGAACGCGATCGCTCCCCCGAGCAGGATGACCAACACCAAAAAGCTTGTGCTGACGACGTCCAATAGGTTCTGTGACCTCCAAAACCTCTCAACAACGATCGAGGTCCCGATGTCTTGGCTGAACAGGCTCTTCTCCCGAAGAGGGAGCCGAGCCACTCTGCCCGCAAATCCGCGGGGTCGCGGCCGAGGCCCGGAAATTACCCGTCCAAGTACCCCTTCTGACGGGACAGGTCCGCGCCGGGTTTCGGTTCGGGTAACAACCGGGGATGCATCACGTTACGGAGGAGCGGATCCGGGTTCGCTACGGAGAAACCGACCAGATGGGGCACGCCTACTACGCGAACTACCTCTTCTGGTTCGAGCAGGCGCGCGGCGCATGGTGCCGGGATCGAGGCTTCACCTACAAGTCCCTCGAGGAAAAGGGGTACTTTTTGCCCGTGGTCGAGGCCCATGTCCGGTACAAAGACGAAGTCCGGTACGACGACGATATCCTGGTCCGCGTGCGTCTGGCCGAAAGCCGGCGGTCCGCCGTCAAGTTCGAATATGAGATCTTCAACGAAACGACGGGAAAGCGCACCACCACGGGATACACCTGGCACGTCTGGATGGGGCCCAACCGAAAGGCCGTCGCCGCGACCGAGGAGCTGAAGGAGATGCTGGCCCGGACTCCGGCCAGCGCCCGGTCGACCCCGCGGCCCGACGGGGACGGCGGCGACGACCCGGCGACCATGTCGGCAGACGTGACGTAAACTCATGTGAGTTTCCCGATGGAGCCCGTTCCCTGTAGCGTGGAAGAGGCGCTGGCCCGACTGGACGAAGTGTCGCCGGGAGTTCCTTTCTTGGCGCTGGGACAGACGGTTCTGTGGGACGAGCCGATGAAGGCGGGCATCGCGGCGGAAGCCGTGCGTCTGGGGCGCCCCCGCAAGATCGTCGCCGGCATTCACGACACCGACTATTTCGCCAAGACTCCGGTTCCCGTGCCGGGCAGGGGAAAGTACGTGGCCGTCCCCCACAACGACACCACGACCCGCGGCCTGTGGAGCGCGGCCAGCGAGTTCTCCTGTCTGTTCGGTTCCGAGACCGTGATCTCGCGTCACGACATGGTCCGGTCGGGACTGCGTCTCCACCGCGTGATGCGCGAACGTCCGAACGCGATCGACGAAGCGACCGAGGCGTGGGGGTGGCGCGGGCTCGTCTCAAGAGACGAGAACCCGCCGATCTCCTCCGAAGTGCCGTATCGCGAAGTGGCCCCCGAGCTTCGAGCCACCTTCGACTGGGCCATCGACGAGTCGGTGGCGATGATCGAGGACGGCTGTGGCGGGCAGTCGGTTCGGTCTCGGGCCGACCTTCTGCGCGGTCTGCTGTGCGAGGATCTCGAGGCGCCGGCGGGCCAGACCCTGTCGGAGTTCTACCAAGGGTTGCTGCCGACTCTGTACCGTCTGAACACCCAGTCCGATTTCGAGCTGGAGACCACGTCGACGCGCGAACTTCTGCGGTTCAACTCGGAGACGGTCGGCCGGCCCCGCTTCGACCTGGTGCGGGCGTTCGTCGATCCCCAAACCCGGGACCGGGCGGTCCGGGCGTACAACGACGCCGTCCGGGGGTCCGAGGTCTACGCGCTCGACCGGTTCGGGACGGGCGCGATCCCGTTCGATCTCGTGATTCCGGGTCTTGGCCGCGGGACGGTTCGAGTCGGCACCCGCGGAGCCGTGATCCACACACCGGAAGTTCGGTTTCTGTCGTTCCGGCGCCCGATTGCGACCCTGGAAGAGCTCGCCGCCGCGGTGGAAGCCAAGTTCGGCCCCGACTGCTCCCTGGTCGGCAAGGCGGTGTCGCTCATCGGGATGCTGGCCCGGGAGTTCGTGTTCGTCTTTCACGAGGGGGCCAGCGGCTACGTGCGGTACTCGCGCCAGTTTCACGCCAACCTGGCGGCGGCCGGGCTTCGACTCGATTGCCATCCCATTCTGAGAGTCCGGTACCACACCTGGGACTCCCTGAAAGACTGCCGCGTCTGGTTTCGTCTTCCCGATCCGCTCCGACTCGCCTTTGGCACCGAGGAGCTGTGCGCCCCTTCGTTCGGGGCGCGTTGGCGCGAGGTGGCGCGCGAGCAGACCGCCGTCCTCGAACGGCTGGCCGAGTGCCGAAGTCCCCGCGACCTGATCAGCTTTCTCGACGAGCAGGCGGGCGGCGCCTGGCGCCAGCTCCGGGCCGAGTACGAGAAGCTCTCCGAACAGCTCGAGCGTCTTCTCGACAACGTCCGGGAGGAGAGGGCTCGGCGCCAAGCCCTCCTCGCCGAACTGAAGAACCTGAAGGCGGAGCGGGTCGAGGCCGAGCGGGCCAAGGGCGAACACTTCCGGGCCCGCATCTTCGAGCGGAATCCGACTCCGACCGACTGGGAGGTGCGCCGGTCTCTCACCGAACGGGTCGAGTCTGCCGTGCGGGAGATCGGGCGGGTGCGGCGGGAGTTGCGGGAGTCGCTGAACCGTCAAAATTCGGTCGTCCGGAGTCCGCAGACGCTGGAGATGCACCGGCGCAAGGAGACGATCGAGCTGGAGGCCGAACTGCAGCGGATGCGGGTCATCCGCCGGGCCACGATCGCGTCGAAGGGACTGGCCCGGGCCGGGTATCGCCCCAGCGCGTGGTGGTTCCCGCTCGTCTGCCCCGACGGGCACTGGTTCCAGAACACGGTGCGCTCCGCCGAGTGCTATTTTGAACCGCTCGGAGAGCGCGGGGCCTGAAGGCAAAAACAGGCGCCCCGGCCCCCGATTCGGGAGCCGGGGCGCCTGGGCCTTATTCGGGGACAGGACGCCGTTCTCGGCCGACGGTCGCGTCGCGGTCGAACCGCGATGCGGAGACGGTTTCGCCCGGCGCCTATCCGGCTTCCCCGACGCCCGCCTCGCCTTCGAGGCGGCGGTCGGTTGCGCGCACCCCGGTCTCTCCGGGGACGTCGCCGGGGTCGGCGGTCAGGGAATCCGCTCGATCGTCAGCCTGGCGTCGATCGGCGCCGGAGCCTGCGGGAACGGAGCGTTGCGCAGAGTCGCCGTGAGCTTCACGAGCGAACCGTCCCGGACGTCGAGCCAGATGCGGCCTTCGGCCGTGGCGGGCGCCTCCCCGCTCGTCTCGACGTACCGCATCTCGATCACCAGCGTCTCGATTCCGGCGACGCGCTCGGTCGCGACGACCGAGTATGTCGCCTTGCCGCCGACGTTGTCCGTCTTGGCCGAACCTCGGATCTCCTGCTCCCACTTGGAGCCGACGTTGACCGGGGTGTCGGGGACGACGATCGACGTCATGTTCGCGATGCGGAATGCGGCCGAGCCCCCCATGTCGGGCTCGGAAGACTCGACCGAACGAACCATACCGTTGCGCTCGAAAACGGTGGTCAGCGAGCCGGTGTTGTCGACCGGCAGGTCCTGGTCGCCGAAGACGATCTTGACGTCGTTCTGGGTCGACTGCACGATGTAGCTGCCGTCTTCGCGGACTTCGCGGACGGTTTCGACCTGGGTCGCGGAATAGACGGCCGTCATCCCCATGATGTCGATCTCGGCCGACATCTTGAAGCGCTTCGTGTCGCCGACCTTGACCTGCCGTACGAGGCTGATGCCGTCCGTCTGGGCGTATGCAAAGGCCCCGGCCGCGAGAGCGACGAGGGCGATACCGATGCGAGATTGGATGGTCATGTTAGTCCTTCTTCCTTCCTGCGTTCCTCATGCTAGGCTGATTCCGGTGCCCGATCCGCCCGCCGGTGGGACCGGGCGGGGCCGGCGACACAAAGAATCATACGCGCCTGACCGCCCGGCATTACGGGCATCGGGCCGCATGGGCCCCGCGGCTCGCGGACGGCGGGACGCAAAACGGCGTTGGGGAACGATATGGAGCAGATGGGCAAGCTGTTGGTGGCGGCCGGTCTCGGGATGGCGGCGTTGGGCGCCCTTCTCTGGGCCGGAGCGCGCTTGAGTTGGCTCCCGATCGGGCGCCTTCCGGGCGACATCCAGGTCGACCGTCCGGGGATGTCGTTCAGTTTCCCGATCGTGACCTGCATCGTGCTGAGCGTCCTGTTGAGTCTGATTCTGTGGATCGTCGGACTCCTGCGGCGGTAATCTCCGGCCCCGATGGCGATCGAGTTGGTGACCCTGGACTGCGCCGAGACCATCGTTCCGTACGAGTTCGACTACGGGCGCTTTGCGTGCGCGTGCCTGCGCGACGCCGGAGTCGAGTTCGACGAGCCGGTCGCGGCCGAGCAGTACCAGCGCCTCGTCGACACCCGCTGGTCCGAGTACTGGGAACTTCATGCCCATCGCGACGACGACGTTCTCGACCGTTTTTGGCGCGACCTGGTCGGCGACTGGATGGACGCCCAGGGGATCTCCACCGACTCTCTGGACCGGGTGCTCGACGAGATGTCCAAACGACTCTTTGGACCCGACCCGGTCGAGTTCCGGCTTTACGACGACGTCCTGCCGGCGCTCGATGCGCTCGATGAGGCCGGAATCCGGGTCGCCGTCGTCAGCAACTGGGACTACACTCTCCCCCGCATTCTGAAGGGACTCGACGTCTACGACCGTTTCGAGCGGGTGTTCGTGTCGATGACGGAGCAGGTCGAGAAGCCCGATCCCCGCCTGTTCGACCTCGTCCTCGACGAGATGGGGGTGCTTCCCGAGGAGGCACTCCACGTGGGCGACAACCCGGTCGACGACGTGCTCGGCGCCAAAACGGCGGGCATGAAGGCGCTTCTGATCGACCGCCAGAACCGGCCCCAACCCGGACAGATTCAGTCTCTGCTCGAAATCCCCAAACTCCTATGGCGCGTTTGAGCGATTTCGACTACGACCTCCCGGAAGAACGGATCGCGCAGGAGCCGCTCGCCGACCGGGCCGATGCCCGGTTGTTGTGGCTCCACAAGTCGACCGGACACGTCCAGCACCGGCGCTTTCGCGAAATCCCCGACATCCTTCGACCGGGCGACCTGCTCGTCGTCAACGACACCCGAGTGACCGCTCTGCGCCTCTACGGTCGCAAGCCGACGGGCGGGCGAGTCGAGTGCCTGCTCCTCCGGGAACGGGATTCGGGCGAGTTCGAGGCGCTTGTTCGTCCCGCCCGTCGGCTCGGTCCGGGGACGGTGGTCGAGTTCGAAGAAGGGCTCGCGGCCGAGATCCGGCTCGACTTGGGGGGCGGCCAGCGGCTGATCCGGTTTTTCCCCGACGAACGGCTCGGCGAGAAGCTGGCCCAGGCCGGCGAGGTGCCGCTGCCCCCCTACATCGGGCGAAAGCTGAGCGATCCGGAACGCTATCAGACCGTCTTCGCCCGCCAGGGCGGCAGCGCGGCCGCCCCGACCGCGGGCCTTCACTTCACTCCCGAGATCGTGACCGAACTCCATACCCGGGGGATCGGCATCGCCCGGGTGACCCTCGACGTCGGTCTGGACACGTTTCGTCCCGTGACGTCCGACAACATCGCCGAACACCGCATGCACGGCGAGTGGTGCGAGATTTCGGACGAGGCGGCGGCGAAGATCGCGTCCTGCCGGGGCCGGGTGATCGCGGTCGGCACCACCGTCGTGCGCACCCTCGAGACGTTCGCCGTCGGTTCGCGCCGGGTCGAGTCCGGCCGTCGCCGCACCGAAATCTTCATCGCGCCGGGCCACCGTTTTCAGGTGATCGACGGCATGTTCACCAACTTCCACATGCCGCGCACGACGATGCTCATGATGATCGGCGCCCTCGCCGGGGTCGAAGAGGTCATGGAAGCCTATCGGCAGGCGGTCGCCGAGCGCTACCGGTTCCTGAGTTTCGGCGATTCGATGCTGATCGCCGATCCGGCGTGAACGGAGTCGGGCGCCCGCCTCGGGGGCGTTCGAGAACCTGGGAATCTCGCCGGGAGCAAGGAGGCCCGTTTCGGCTGTGCCGTAGAGTACAATTCGCCCGTCTCGAGGGCGCGACGCAAAGGTGGCATGTTGAGAAAGAAGGAATTTGACCCGCTCGAATATATCGAAAACGCGTTCCTCGACACGGAGTCAGCCGAAGCGAATCCCGATATGCAGAGCGTCCCGTCCGGCGGACAGCTGGACATCGACCTACCCCGCTTTACCGACTACATCGGCGGCGACTCGGCGTCGAGCCCGGACGACGGCCGTCCTCTCGAGGTCGGGCCGAACGGCCACGCGAACGGCGTTGCCGAACCGCATCTCGCGAACGGAAAGGCGTCTTCCCGATTCCGCCGTACCGAGATGAGCGCGCCGCGTCCGCGGAGGGCGCGCTCCCACAACGCCCAGCCCACCGTCGATCCCGAAATCCGCCGGCTTTGGGAGAAGCTCCCGCGCAACATCGAGTTTCTGATGGGCTTTTTCGACGACTCCGTGACCGCCAAGTACTACACCGGAGACTTCAAGGAGTCGCGAGAGGACCTGATCCGCCGACTTCTCGACCCCGAACTGTCGCTCGAAGAGACCAGCCGTCTCCTGGGCGTCTGCCCGGCGACCGTGCGGCGATACACGAACCGAAAGTGGCTGACCCACCACCGCACTCCCGGCGGGCAACGCCGCTTCCGACTCAGCGACATCGTCCGATTCGTGGAAACCCACGGTCGTCTGCCGGAAGAGGACTGATCCGCTACTTCGAGCCTTTTCCCTGATCGAGGTTCAGCATCGTTCCGATCAGGGTCTTTTCGGCTCCTCCCGTATCGCCCGCCTGAATGGCCCTCAGCGCGAGCGTGACCTCTTGGGCCTCCTGGGTGCGCCCCTGTTGGACGAGGAGCATCTGGGTCTTTTGAAGCTCCTGGATGGCACCCATCTGGGTGATCTGGCCCGTCTTGAGGCCCATCACCGTCTTCTCGACCACCCGCGACGCCGCCGCGATGTCGGCCGCTTGCCGCACCTGCGGATTGGGCGGCGCCGAGTAGCGGGCTGCGTCGGACGTGAACTCCATGGCCAGGTCGATGTCGACCGATTCCGTCTTTCCGGAAAGACAGTCGTCGTAGGTCAGCCGGCAGGCCGCG
>JBDNCL010000003.1:0-33827 GCA_046719655.1 Fimbriimonadaceae bacterium | reverse complement strand
GCCAGCCAAGCCGAGAACCTGCGCAACGCCGTCCGGTCCCTCGAACAGATCGAGACCGCTCTCGAACTGATGGCGGACGAGATCGTCGGCATCATTCTCGAACCGATCCAAGGCGCGGGCGGGCACCGGGTCGCCGTGCCCGAGTTCTTCGTGGGACTGTCGGAGCTCACCCACAAGTACGGGGTCTACCTCGCCTTCGACGAAGTCCAGACGGGACTGGGGGCCACGGGGCGGATGTTCGCGATCGACCATTACGACCTTCCCCACCCGCCCAAGGCCCTCGCCACGGGCAAGAAGTTCGGCAACGGCGTGCTCTATATGTACGAGCCGCTCGACGACGTCGGCGTTCTCGACTCGACCTGGGGCGGCACCCTGGCCGACATGGTCCGGGTCGTGCAGGAGGTTCGGATCGTCGAAGAGGAGGGCTTGATCGAGCGGGCCCGCATCGTCGGGGACCGCCTCGCCGAGGGCTTGAGGAAGCTCGTCGACCGATACCGGCCGGTCGTCCACAACGTCCGCGGCCTCGGCCTCTACCAGGGGTTCTCGCTCGACACCCCGGAGCGCCGTTCGGCCGTCATCGAAACCGCGCTCCAAGAGCACAGCCTGTTGCTGCTGGGAGCCGGGAACCGCTCGATCCGAACGCGCCCGAACCTCTCGGTCACCGAAGAAGAGGTCGACCTGTTCCTCGACCTGCTCGGCAAGACGCTGGCGAAGGTTGTCGGCTCCGCCTAGGCTTCCCCCACCGGCACCTGGAGGTGCTCCGGCACCTTCATGCCCCCGACGGCGGCGTGGTTCGACCCGACGGTGCCGGGAGTCTCGATCGACGCCAGCCGCCCATCCCGGATGTTGAAGATCCGGTCGGAGACGCTGAGCATCTTGTGGTCGTGAGTGGCCGAGATGATCGTGACCCCCCGCTCGGTGTTGAGGCGCTTGAGCAACTCGATGATCTCTTGCCCCGTCTTAAGGTCCAGGTTGCCGGTCGGCTCGTCGGCCAACACGATCGTCGGGTTGTTGGCCAGCGCGCGGGCGATCGCGACGCGCTGCTGCTGACCGCCGGACAGCTCGGTCGGGCGGTGGTGATATCGGTGCCCCAAGCCGACGAGGTCCAGAAGCTTCATCCCTCGCTCGTCCGCTTCCTCCGGGCTCATGCCCGCAAACAACATCGGCAGCGTGACGTTCTCCAGGGCGGTCCGAACCGTGATCAGGTTGAACGTCTGAAACACGTAGCCGATCGTGTGGCAACGCAGAAAGGCCAACTCGCGCGCCGACAGCTGGGCGATGTCCTCCGAGTTGATGAACACGCTCCCCCGGCTCGGCTTGTCCAGCCCGCCGACCATGTTGAACAGCGTGCTCTTGCCCGAGCCCGAAGGACCGACGATCGAAACGTACTCGCCCGAGTAGATCTCGCACGAGATCCCGTTGACGGCGTACACCGCCGCCTCGCCTTCTCCGTACTGCTTGACCAGATCGACCGTCCGGACGACTATGTCCCGGTTCATCATCACCTCTTTGTACGACACTTCCGACGCTCGTGCCCCGAAAACCGGTACGCCGACCGGCAACTTTCGAGTACCCGATCCGGTTGCGGGAGCCGGAACGACTACACTTCGACCCGCAGGGCGGCGGCGGCGGGCATCTTCGCGGCCTGCACCGCCGGCGCGATCGCCGCGAGAACCGTCACCACCACCCCGACGAGGATCGAGATCAGAACGTTCGCCGCCACCCCCGACGCCGGCACCTCGAAGCCCCCGATCGTGAGGACGAGGCCCATGAGGGCCGATCCGAGGATCGATCCCGCGATCGAACCCACCAGGCCGATCAGCATCGCCTCCATGAAGAACACCTTCACGATGAAGCCGTCCGGCGCGCCGAGGCACTTGATGGTGCCGATCTCCCGAAACCGCTCCGCCACCGACATGAGCATCGCGTTCGTCACGCCCACCAGGCACATGACGAGCGAAGTCGCCGACAGCCAGAGCAGCCGAGCCTGCGCCATGTCGTCCGTTCCCGACGCGGTCGCCTCGGTGACGCGGAGGGTCTGCATGCTCGCGAAAAACGCCGTTCCCAGCATAATCCCGACCGAGGTGAGGGCCTGGCGAAGGAATCGGACCCGGATGCCGGCGAGAGCCTGGTGCCAAGCCACCCAGAGCGGGGGATCGACGTCTCGAATCTCCTTGGCGCGGATCATCTTGTCTTCGCCACCAGTGTGATCAAACCGCGGCGACCCAGAGTCTGCAGGAAGGCGGCGAGCGCGGTTTCGGCCTCGAACCGGCTCATCTTGAACCGTTCGTGAAGCTTCTTGCCGATTCCTTCCACCGTCGTCTCGCCGTCGCACAGCGACCAGACGAACGCCCCGACCTCTTCCAGCTCGAACCTCTTGGTGTTCGGCGCTTTGGCCAGACGGGCGACGACTCCCATGAATCCCTTCTGCTCGGTCAACGGCGCGTCGAGAAAGATGTTCCCCTGCTCGTCCGACAGGGTCCGAACGTTCGGGTTGCGCCGCGGACACAGTTTGCGGAGATCCTCCAGCGTGAGCTTCTGGCCGCCGACCAGCCGCTTGCTCAGCCGAACCAGTTCCATTCCGGACCTCCTCCCCGCAACCACCCTCTCACCCGCAACGCCACCAACTGATTCGCCGCCTCCTGAAACATCACGCGGACGACGTGCGGACCGACCAACCCCCCGAGCTTGGGCGGCTTTCGGAAAACCCACCCTTGGGGCTCCGCTTCGGCCTCGAAATCGGTCAGCCGCAACGCCTGCCGACACCAGTTCTCAAATCCGTGCCGATCCATCAGCTGCCGGCCGAACGCCCAACGCTCGGCCTGCATCCTCGCCGGCCCGCGCCGAAACATCAGCTTCGTCCGTCCCGACTCGAACCGCCGCCCCTCCAGCTTGGCTCCGGCGGGAATCCAGACCCCGAGTCCGAAAACCGACCAAAACTCTCGTCCGCCCTCCTCGCCGGTCCGGAAGCTCTCGTTCAGCAACCGGGCGATGGGCAAAAGCGACGCCTTCCGATCGCCGTTCACCTCGAGAAAGAACATCCTCTCCGTTCCGGGATCGTAGAACAGGGTGCCGCGACCCTGACCCTGGCCGGTCCAGTGGTAGACCCATCGACCGCCCTCTTGTCGGATGGTGCTCCGCAACGTGTGCCTGCCCCGCCTGGCGTCCCGCGCGAGCCGATTCAGATAAGCGTCGAGTCGTTCCCGGAGGTTGCCGGGGTCCTGCACCTTCTGCCAACGAACCTGGCACGCCGTCCGATCCGGCGAGGCCAGTCGGGCGTATCCTTCCCGGCGGTTTCCGGTCAGGCTGATGGGTGCCCAGTCTTCAGGATGGGTGAACGAGAATCCGTGCCAGCCGAAACGGGACTCCAAACCCACCGATGGTTTCGGTCCGGCGGCCGCGCTCAGGCTTCCGGTTTGGCGGTTCGAGCCTTCTCCGCCTCCGTCTCGACCACGTTCTGAACCGTATTGCGTCCCTCTTCAAGCCCCTTTTGGAGCTCGCCGACTCCTTTGCCGACCCCGCGGAGCAGTTCCGGGATCTTCTTCCCGCCAAACAGAACGAGAATGACCACGAGAATGACCCACCATTCGGGTCCGATACCGAGAGCCAGAATATCCAACATAGCAACACCGTCCAGGCCGACGCCTACCTCAGTATACGTCACCGGGCCAGGTGCCGCTTCGCCAACCGGCCCCGGGGATCCCGTCAGGGGGATTCCGACTCGTTCCGCTCGGCCGACTTGGGAGGAAATCCCATGCGTCCGCTTCGGCTCGACCCGCCCATCCCGATCATGTTCCCGTCGACCGTCATGGCGATCCAGCCTCGCGGTTGCCCCATCAGCTTCGGCGACGTCCGATCCTCCCGCTTGCGATAAGGCTCGGACGCGTTCCGCCGCGGCGACTCGACCTCGAACAGGGTGACGTCGTTCGGCCTCAGGTCGGCCGTCCGCTTGCCGGCGACTTCCGAGTTGAACGCGATCCCGGTCTTGGGGATGTTCGGGTCGCCGGTCTCGCACCCCCACTCGTCGGCCAGCGAGATCGAGGCGAACGGGAAGTTCTCCATCTCCCGGGCCGTCTTCTCGACCAGCGGCGCGATCTCGTCCTGCCAGCGGTCGGCCGGCGGCAGACGACCCTCGTTTTCCCGCGCGTACTGAAGCAGGGCCATGTTCACCGCCGTGAACGTCATGCCGCAGCTCACCGCCGGACCGACCGCCTGCATGCCGCGGTACATGAAGAAACCGCCAACCCCGCAGAAGAGGAGACAGCCGCCCAAGGCGGCGGCGACGAGCACGCCGATGATGAGGCCGGTCTTGCTCTTGCGGGGGGGCGCGTAACCCATTCCCGAGCCGGGAGGAACATAGCTCACCCCGTGAGTGTATCATGGCCGACTCCGAACACCGGGCCCGAGCGCCGAACGCGTTAAACTGAACGGACTCATGGCCTCCCTCCGAGACCTGCCCCGCGTCGATTCCGTGGCTGGGAATCCGATTCTCGAAGGCTTCCCGCCTCGATTGCGCGCCGACGCCGCCCGAGCCGCCGTCGATCACCTCCGAACCGAGATCCGGGCGGGCCGCCCCGTCGACCCGAGTTCGGCCGCCGAGATCGCGCTCCAGTTCGCGCGGAAGCTCGCCCGCCCCAGTCTCGGCACCGTCGTCAACGGCTCCGGGGTCGTGCTCCACACCGGACTCGGAAGGGCCCGGCTCGCTCCCGCCGCCGAGGCCGCCGTACGGGCGGCCGCCGCCTCATACAGCGCGGTTGAGTACGACCTCGCGTCCGGGGCCCGTGGCGACCGTCAAGACCACGTCCGCGGTCTCCTGCGGGAACTCACCGGAGCCGAAGACGCCCACGTCGTCAACAACTGCGCCGCCGCCGTGTTCTTGGGATTGTCGGCCCTCGCCGCCGGCGGAGAGGTGATCCTGTCCCGAGGCGAGATGGTCGAGATCGGCGGCTCGTTCCGGATGCCCGACATCGTGCGCCGAAGCGGGGCCCGACTCGTCGAGGTCGGATGCACGAACAAGACGAGGCTGTCCGACTACGAGGAGGCGCTGACCCACGACACCCGGGCGATCCTCCGGTGCCACCCGAGCAATTTCCGAATCGTCGGCTTCGCCGAATCCCCCGAACCGGCCGAACTCGCCGCCCTCGCCCACCAGAGAATGGCGTGGTTCATCGACGACGTCGGCTCGGGCTGTCTGGTCGACACCACCCGGTTCGGCCTGCCGCGGGAGCGAACCCTGTCCGAAGCGGTCGCGGACGGGGCCGACCTGATCACGGCGAGCGGGGACAAACTCCTCGGCGGCCCCCAGGCCGGAATCATGCTCGGCACCTCCGAGGCGATCGGGTTGGTCCGGAAACATCCGCTCGCCCGGGCGGTCCGGGTCGACAAGCTGACCCTGGCCGGGCTCGAAGCCACCCTCCGACTCTACACGGAGGGACGCGAGTCGGAAATCCCGACTCTCCGGTACCTCGGCCGCAACCTGGACGAACTTCGGGAGACCGCTCTCCGATTGGCCGCCGCGTTCCCGGGCGACGCGTTCGCCGCCGAAGGCCTCACCGAAGCCGGTTCCGGCTCCGCGCCCGGGGTCGGCGTGCCGACCTGGCGCGTCGCGCTGGCCGCCGAATCGCCCGACGAACTGGCCCGGTTCCTCCGAACCGGCGACCCGCCGATCGTGCCCCGAATCGAGCGCGACCATGTTTGGCTCGATCCGCGTACCATGGAAGAGGACGAGGTGCCGATCGTCGTCCGGAGGCTGTCGGAATGGCGGAAATGATTGACGAAGATGTGGCCCCCCTCCAAAGGGCGACCAACGACATGATCCGGGCTTTCCTGCGCGCTTTGGATCTGCACACGTCGGGCGAGCGCAGCCACGCCATGCGCGTCGCCGTCCTCTCGACCGCCACCGGACACGAACTCGGGCTCGCCGGAGAAGACCTGCTCCACCTGCGTTGGGCGGCCGAGCTCCACGACGTCGGCAAGATCGGCATCGACGCCGCCCTCTTGAAGCGATCCGGTCCCCTGTCCGAAGACGAGATGCGCTCGCTGAGGCTCCACGCCCTCCTGGCCGAACGCGTCCTCGAGTCGATGGAATGGTTGGGACCGGCCATCACCCTGATCCGACACCACCACGAACGGTGGGACGGCCGCGGATACCCCGACGGTCTCCAGGGCACCGCCATCCCCCTGGGTTCCCGAATCATCGCCGTCGCCGAGGCGTTCGACGCCATGACGGCCGGCCACGCCACCCGCGAACGCTGGACCGAAGAGCAGGCGTGCCGAGAGCTTCGCTCCTGCTCCGGATCGCAGTTCGACCCGACCGTCGTGGACGCTTTCTGCCGGGTTCAGCCGCTCGTTCTCCCGGTCGAATCCTGATCGGCCGAGACCAGCTTCGAGGGCGCCGCGGGCAAGGTTTCGTACTCCTCGGGCACAGCCCGGACGACCAACGTGCCGCGGCCGGTCCGATACGTCTGGAGCAGGGTCGATACGTTGACCTCCACCCGGCCGCGACCGGTCAGCTCCACCACCGCCTGGTCGGCCCGCAGAGACTGCAGATCGATCGTTCCCGGCCCGATCGACCGCACGTGGAGCCGATCGACCTGCCCCGAGCCGACGATTCGACCCGAACCCTTCATCTCGACCGCGATTCCCGGACTCCGCCTCGCGATGAGGTGGATCTCTCCCGGACCGTAGACGCGCAGACCCCGCAGACGTCGGGCGACGACCGTGACGTCGGTGACCTCGTTCTCCGGCGTGCGGCTCGCGGCTTCGATCCGGAGAACCCCGTTCGACACCGACCAGCGCACCAGGTCCGGCCGAGCGGAACCGTCCGGACCGGCGACGTGGATGTCGTTCGCCCCTCCGGCGATCACGGTCACCCGGAGACCGTTTCGCGCCTCGACGGTGTGGAACGGAGGCGGTTCGGCGAACACCTTCCTTCCGTCGGCCCGAACCGGCAAGGTCGGGTCGGCAAGACCGAAATGCTCTCCCACGCCGCAACCGGCGACCAACGGCAGCAACGCCAACGGCAAGACTCGAAACCCCAGCATCGGAAACAGCCTCCTGCTTTCTTCAACGTCGGGAGAACGGTCCGACTCGAATCCGGGCGGCGCCCCCGAATCGATACGGGGCTTTCGCCTAGGTACCAGGTCCCCCTGGACCGTTACCGGTCCAGGCCGGACGGCCCCGGCGCCGCGGGGCGGTTCGTGTCGTCCCAGGCGGCCGAAGGTATCCTCGGTACTCGCCATGACGTTCCAGCAGTTGATCCGACGGCTCGACGACTTTTGGTCCTCGCAGGGTTGCGCCATCCTCGAACCCTACGACGTCGAGGTCGGGGCGGGAACCAAGCACCCGGCGACCAGCCTGAGAGCCCTCGGCCCGCTGCCGTGGAACGTCGCCTACGTCCAGCCTTCGCGGCGCCCGGCCGACGGCCGATACACCCTCAACCCCCAGCGGAGCCAGCGGTACTACCAGTACCAGGTCATCATGAAGCCGTCTCCGGTCGACATCGTGGACCGCTACATGGCCTCTCTCGACGCGATCGGAATCGACACGAGAAAGAACGACATTCGGCTCGTCGAGGACGACTGGGAAGACCAGGCCGCCGGAGCGAGCGGCGTGGGCTGGGAAGTCTGGATCAACGGCTGCGAGGTCACTCAGTTCACCTACTTCCAGCAGATGGGCGGCATCGAGTGCGACCCGGTTTGCGCCGAGATCACCTACGGTCCCGAACGCCTGTGCTTGATGCTGAACAGGGGGCAGTCCTTCTGGGACGACCTGTCGTGGAACGAGTCGCTCACCTACCGAGACTGCGAGTGGCAGCTCGAGATGCAGCACAACGTCTACAACTTCGAGGTCGCCGACACCGAGCTGCTCTTCAAGCTTTTCGAGCTGTACGAGACCGAGTCGAAGCGCGTGATCGAAACTCCGGTCTATTGGGACTCGGCTCAGGGCATCCTGACGTCGCGCGATCCCGGTGGAGACCCGGTCCCCGCCTCGCCCGAAACCGGCCCTCTCGCCCTGGTCTATCCGGCGTACGACCTGGCCCTGAAGTGCTCCCACATCTTCAACCTTCTCGACGCACGCGGGGCGATCTCCGTGACCGAGCGCGCCGCGTACATCCAGCGGGTCCGGGCCCGAGTCCGAGCCTGCTGCCTGAAATACACCGAGCAGTTCAAGGTGCCGAGCGGCAAACCCTGATCGCCGGGGCCGGTCCGGCCAAAACGCCCGCGCCTGCCCTCCGTTTCCAGACCCCGAAAGAGAGAACCCCTCCGGCGATCGCCCGAGGGGTTCGTCAGTTCCTGCCGGCGGGCCCTTACTCGTAGACCTTGGTGATGGTGCCGGCGCCGACCGTTCGGCCGCCCTCGCGGATCGCGAACTTGGAGCCCTGCTCCATGGCGATCGGGGCGATCAGCTCGATCGTCATGGTGACGTTGTCGCCCGGCATGACCATCTCGGCCACCGCGCCCGTGTCGCTGCGCAGCTCGAGCATGGTTCCGGTGACGTCCGTGGTTCGGAAGTAGAACTGAGGTCGATAGCCGGCCACGAACGGGGTGTGTCGACCGCCCTCCTCCTTAGAGAGAACGTAGACCTCGCCGTCGAACTTGGTGTGCGGCTTGATCGAGCCCGGCTTGGCGATGACCATGCCCCGCTCGACGTCCTTGCGCTCGATACCGCGGAGGAGCAAACCGACGTTGTCGCCGGCCTGGCACTCGTCGAGGAGCTTGCGGAACATCTCGATGCCGGTACAGACCGTCTTGCGGCTCTCGCGCAGGCCGACGATTTCGACCTCTTCCATGGTCTTCAGGTGACCGCGCTCGACGCGGCCGGTGGCGACCGTACCGCGACCGGTGATCGTGAACACGTCCTCCACCGCCATCAGGAACGGCTTCTCCGTCTCCCGCATCGGAGTCGGGATGAACGTGTCGACCGCATCCATGAGCTCGAAGATCGGCTTGAGTTCGGGGGCGTCGAGGTTGTTGAGACCCTTGTCCAGAGCCTCCATCGCCTTGAACGCCGAGCCCTTGATGATCGGGGTGTCGTCGCCCGGGAAGTTGTACTTGCTGAGCAGGTCGCGAACCTCCATCTCGACGAGTTCGATCAGCTCGGGGTCGTCCACCTGGTCCGTCTTGTTGATGAACACGACGATGTAGGGGACGCCGACCTGTCGGGCCAGAAGGATGTGCTCGCGGGTCTGCGGCATCGGACCGTCGGTAGCCGACACGACCAGGATGGCGCCGTCCATCTGGGCGGCGCCGGTGATCATGTTCTTGATGAAGTCGGCGTGGCCGGGACAGTCGACGTGGGCGTAGTGCCGGGAGTCGGTCTCGTACTCCTGGTGCGAGATGTTGATCGTGATGCCGCGGGCCTTCTCTTCGGGCGCGTTGTCGATCTCGTCGTAGGCGACCTTCTTGGCATAGCCCTTAAGCGCCAACGTGCCGGTGATGGCCGACGTGAGCGTGGTCTTTCCGTGGTCGACGTGACCGATGGTGCCGATGTTGACGTGCGGCTTCGTTCTTTCGAATTTCGCTCTTGCCATTGCTAGTGATAAAACCTTATATGTGGTGTTGGGGGGCGACCCGTCGCCCAACTTCGGTCTCACCCCGACCGCACGGATGGGGCTTGCGACAGCCGAGGATTGTACCGCCCCGCGCAGGGTCATATCAACGTTTGGGACGGTTGGACAGCCTCGGGAGCGGTCCGCAAAAGTGCCCACAGGACGGCGGGGCCCGGACGCCGCCCACCGCCGACCGAAACCGGAGTCCTCGGCGCCGGCCGGGGCCTGGCGGGGAGGACCGGCTGGAGCCCCTTTTCGATTTAGTCGCCTCCCCAAAACGAACAGCCTTCCGAGAAACACCCCGGAAGGCTGTGCTTCAGCGATGCCGCAGAACCTCAGCGGGCGGCCGCCTTCTCCATGATTTCCTTCGCGATACCGGCCGGAACCTCCTCGTAGTGGGACGGGGTCACGTTCGGCGTGGCGCGGCCCTGAGTGAGAGACCGGAGAGTCGTCACGTACCCGAACATCTCGGCAAGCGGCACATGGGCGTTGACGATCGTCACGCCGCCGATGGCCGACTCCATTCCCTCGATGCGGCCGCGTCGACCGTTGATGTCGCCCACGACGTCGCCCACGTTGGCTTCGGGCGTCGTGACCTCCACGTGCATGATCGGCTCCTTCAGGACCGGGTTGGCCTTCTTCATGGCCTCCTTGAAGCCCAGAACCGCCGCCTGCTTGAACGCGTTCTCGTTCGAGTCGACTTCGTGGTAGCTGCCGTCGACGACCGAAACCGCCACGTCCACGACGGGATAGCCCGCCACGACGCCGGCCGACATCGCCTCGCGGATGCCCTTCTCGATCGCCGGGATGTACTCCTTGGGAATCGCGCCGCCCACCACTTTGTTCTCGAACTTGAAGCCCGACCCGG
Source organism: Fimbriimonadaceae bacterium (assembly GCA_046719655.1). Lineage (GTDB taxonomy): Bacteria > Armatimonadota > Fimbriimonadia > Fimbriimonadales > Fimbriimonadaceae > JBDNCL01. The sequence goes on along the minus strand of JBDNCL010000003.1, from coordinate 23,409 downwards.
GCGGCAGCGGCTCGATCTCCAGCCAGCAGTGGCCGTACTGACCCGAACCACCGGTCTGACGCACGAAACGACCCTCGGCCTTCGCCTTGACGCGGACCGTTTCGCGGTACGCGACCTGAGGCTTGCCCTGGTTCGCCTGGACGCCGAACTCCCGGTTCAGGCGGTCCACGATGATTTCGAGGTGGAGTTCGCCCATGCCCGAAATGATCGTCTGACCGCTCTCGGGGTCGGTGAACACGCGGAACGTCGGGTCTTCCTGGGCCAATCGCTGGAGCGAGCTGCCCAGCTTCTCCTGATCCGCCTTCGTCTTCGGCTCGACCGCGATCTGGATGACCGGCTCGGGGAACTTGATGCTCTCGAGGGCGATCGGGTCGCTTTCGGCGCAGATCGTGTGGCCCGTGTTGACATCGCTGAGACCGATGACCCCGACGATCTCGCCAGCGTAAACCTCGTCCAGGTCGTTCCGCGAGTTCGCGTGCATCTCCAGGATCCGGCCGATGCGCTCGTTCCGGACTCGGAAATCATTGGTCTGCGGATCGCGGTAGCACACCGCGACCTGGCTCCCCTTCTTCAGGGTGCCGGAGTACACGCGCAGGTAGGTCAGGCGGCCGACGTACTTGTCGCTCATGATCTTGAACGCCAGCGCGCAGAAGGGAGCCTTGTCGTCCGGTTGCCGCTCGACCGCCTCTTCCGTCTTCGGGTCCACGCCCGAAACGGGACCGATGTCGAGCGGGGACGGCAGGTAGTCCACCACCGCGTCGATCATCGCCTGCACGCCCTTGTTCTTGAAGGACGAACCCGAGAGGATCGGCACCACCTTGTTCGCGATCGTTCCCCGTCGGAGGGCGGCCTTGATCTCGGACTCCGTGATCTCCTCGCCCTCCAGGAACCGCTCCATGATCGAGTCGTCGAACTCGGCGATCGATTCGATCATGCGCTCCCGCCACTTCGCCGCCTCGGCCCGAAGATCCTCCGGACAGTCCACGACCTCGAACTGCTTTCCGTCGTCGGACAGGTACACCGTGGCCTTCATCGTGATGAGGTCCACGTAACCCCGATACTGACTCTCGGAACCGATCGGAACCTGGATCGGCGTGGCGTTGGCCCCGAGCCGCTGGCGGATCTTCTCGACGACGCTGAAGAAGTCGGCGCCGAGACGGTCCATCTTGTTCACATAGATGATCCGGGGAACGCCGTACTTGTTCGCCTGCCGCCACACCGTCTCCGACTGCGGCTGCACGCCGCCGACGGCGCAGAAGACAGCCACACACCCGTCCAGGACGCGGAGCGAACGCTCGACCTCGACCGTGAAGTCGACGTGGCCGGGCGTGTCGATGATGTTGATCTTGTGCTCGGGCTTGTCGCCGTCCGTGCCCCGCCAGAAACAGGAGGTCGCGGCCGAGGTGATCGTGATTCCCCGCTCCTGCTCCTGCTCCATCCAGTCCATGGTCGCGGCACCCTCGTGCACCTCGCCCATCTTGTGGGTCTTGCCCGTGTAGTACAAGATCCGTTCGGTCGTTGTCGTCTTGCCGGCGTCGATGTGGGCGGCAATACCGATGTTTCGAACGAGTTCGAGGGGATGAGTGCGAGGCATGTTGGATTCTCCCTATCTGATAAGGAATGATACGGAAGGCGCGGCGCCGATTAGAACCGATAGTGGGCGAAAGCCTTATTGGCTTCCGCCATCCTGTGCGTGTCTTCGCGCTTCTTAACCGAACGGCCGGTGCCGTTGGCGGCGTCGATCAGCTCGTTCGTCAGCTTGTCGATCATCGTGCGACCCGATCCCTTGCGCGTGTTCTCGACCAGCCAGCGCAGGCCGAGACTCCGGCGGCGGTCCGGACGGACCTCCATCGGAACCTGGTAGGTCTGACCGCCGACGCGGCGAGGGCGGACTTCGACCGCCGGCATCACATTCTGGAGCGCCTTTTCAAAGACTTCGATCCCGGGGGTGCCGGTCTTCTCTTCGATCGCCTTGAGAGCCCCGTAGAAGATGCGCTCGGCGACAACCTTCTTCCCACCCAACATCATGCGGTTGATAAAGCGTTGGGCAAGCTCGCTCCCGTAGACGGGATCGGGCAGAACGACTCTTTTCGGAACAGGACCTTTTCGAGGCATAGCGGTATCAAAAGACTCTCGGTGTTGAGGAACTACGTTGGGAAATCGCCTTACTTCTTGGCCGCCTTCGGACGCTTCGCGCCGTACTTGCTGCGGCCCTGCATCCGGTTGGCGGTGCCGGACGTCTGCTGAGTCCCGCGGACGATGTGGTAGCGCACGCCGGGCAGATCCTTCACACGACCGCCGCGGACGAGAACGACCGAGTGCTCCTGCAGGTTGTGGCCGACGCCCGGGATGTACGCCGTGACCTCGACTCCGTTCGTCAAGCGGACGCGGGCGACCTTCCGAAGAGCCGAGTTCGGCTTCTTCGGCGTCATCGTCCGCACCACGGTGCAGACGCCGCGCCGCTGCGGGTTGCCGCGCAGGGCGGGAGACTTCGACTTCACCTTGGGAAGTTTGCGGCCTTTACGAACAAGTTGATTAACGGTCGGCATGCGTTCTCCGTGCGAATGTCGGCAACTTACCCGCGACTCCGGACCCTCTCAAAACGAAAGCCCCAGGATCACTCCAGGGGCCCGACCCGGTTTGTTTCGATGTTCGCAACATCCAAATTCCTGACCTTCGAGCCTCCCGAAGACGACCCCACGGATAGCCGTGCGGCAAGATGCCAGCGGAGAGTATGGAAGAGGGCCCCCCTCCCTGTCAAGAGCCAGGCTCAAACGGGACTCTCGGCGCCCCAAAACCGGCCGGGCCGACCCGACCCGGCCGCCAAACGCCGGACCGAGTGCGCCCTCCTGCCCCAGGCCGCTCTTCCCCGCCCCGCCGACCATCCCGACCGCCCGCCGCTGCTTTTCCCCGTCGACTCGCTCGGGCCCTACGACGAACGCGGCCCAAAATCGGCACCCGACGTGTCCTTATTTTCATGGGTCCCGGGAAGCGAACAAAGACATATCAGCAGGCGTTGATACAACTATCGCCCACGGGCGATGACAACTCGAGGAGAGGATAGAAACCATGAAATTGCACAAGGTTGTGGCCGCTCTCGCCTTCGGCGCGGCTCTTTCGACTTTCGCCGTCGCCAAAGCCCCGGCCAAGGATATCGTCGACACCGCGGTCGGTGCGGGCCAGTTCACCACTCTGACCAAGCTCGTCACCAGCGCCGGTCTCGTGGACGTCCTTCGCGGCAACGGACCGTTCACCGTTCTGGCCCCGAACGACGAGGCGTTCAAGAAGGTTCCGCAGCGGGTTCTCGACCTGCTCGCCTCGGACCGCGAGCTTCTCAAGCAGGTTCTCACCTATCACGTCATCGCCGGTAGCGTGAAGTCGACCGACCTCAAGAACGGCACGAGCGCCAAGACGGTCCAGGGAGACAGCGTTCTCGTCCACGTTCTGCGCGACGGCGTCTTCTTCAACACGGCCAAGGTCGTCGCCGCCGACATCGCGGCCAGCAACGGGGTGATCCACGTCATCGACACCGTCATCCTCCCGCCGACCATCGCTCGCAAGGTCGCCCAGCTCGAAGCCGAGTCTCTGGTCACCGAGACCACCAAGGCCGGCTCGTGCAGCGCCTGCACCGCCAAGCCCTGATCCCGGCCCGCATCCCCTAGAAGTTCGATAAGGCCCACCCTGTCCGCAGGGTGGGTTCTTTCTTTGCCGAAGCCTTCCCGGCGGCGCCGCCCGGCTCAGTCCGCCGGACCGGCACAAGTAAAATCCACCCGCCCATGTCCACCGACGCCGACATTCGAGACATCCGACTCCAAAAGCTCGCCCGGCTCCGCGAAATCGGCCTCGACCCGTTCCGGGTCGAGCGGTTCGACCGCAGCGTCGCCGCGATCGACGTCCACGAGCGCTACGAAGAGTTGGCGGGAAAGCGCGTCTCCTTCGCCGGGAGAGTGGTGTCGTACCGGCTCATGGGCAAGGCCGGTTTTGCCCACATCGGCGACGGGGACGGAAAGGTGCAGGCCTACTTCCGCCGGGACGACCTGAGCGAGACGGAGTGGGAAGCGTACAACCTTCTCGACATCGGCGACCACGTCGGGGTCGAAGGGGAGGTGTTCCTCACCAAGACGGGCGAAAAGTCGATCCATGTCCGCAAGCTGGTCCCCCTCAGCAAGTCGCTGCACGTCCTGCCTCTCGGCAAAGAAAAGGACGGTCGGCAGTGGTACGGTCTCAGCGACGTCGAGACCCGATACCGCCACCGCCACCTGGACCTGATCTGCAATCCGGCCGCCCGGCGGATGCTGATCCAGAGGATGAAGGTGGTCTCGGCGGTGCGCCGATTCTTCGACAGCCGGGGCTACCTCGAGGTCGAAACCCCCGTCCTCCAGCTCGAGGCGGGCGGGGCGGCCGCCCGTCCGTTTCTGACCCACCACAACGCCCTCGACATCGATATGAAGCTCCGGATCTCGCTGGAGCTCTATCTGAAGCGCCTCATCTGCGGCGACCTCCCCAAGGTCTACGAGATCGGCCGCGTGTTCCGGAACGAGGGGATCTCGAACCGGCACAACCCCGAGTTCACCCTGCTCGAGTTCTACGAGGCATACGCCAACCTCGAGGACATGATGACGGTCGTCGAGGAGCTGTTCCGCCGGGTCGCGGTCGAGGTCTTCGGCTCCGCCTCGGTCGAAGTCCCGGCCGACCCGGCCCGCTCTCCGGACGCCGCGGCCCACACCCTCGATTTCTCGAAACCGTGGCGCCGCGTCTCCCTTCTGGCCGAGATCGAGCGGCATACCGGTCTTTCGTCCGACGACCTCTCCGACCTGGCGACCGCCGTCGCCCGTTCCCGGGAACTCGATGTCCCCGGCAAGGCCCGCGCCGTCGGAGCGACGATCGATCTCGACAAGGAGGGCAACCTCGGCGGGTACATCGAAAAGCTTCTGGAGGTCTTCGTCGAGCCGACCCTCCAGGAGCCGACGTTCGTCGTCGGCTACCCGATCGAAACCTCCCCGCTGGCCAAGAAGGACCCCGAGAACCCGCGGATGACCCGACGATTCGAAGGCTATGTGCTCGGCCGCGAGGTCTGCAACGCGTTCAGCGAAATCAACGACCCGATCGACCAGCGCGAGCGTTTCGAGCAGCAGCTGTCGGAGCGGGCCAAGGGCGACGACGAAGCCCACCCGATGGACGAGGAGTTCATCTACGCTCTCGAGTGCGGCATGCCGCCGACCGGCGGATGCGGCATCGGCATCGACCGCCTGGCCATGATCCTGACCGGAGCCGACCACATCCGCGAGATCGTGCTCTTCCCGACCATGCGCCCCGAAAAGAAGCCCGAGGAAGACGTCGGCCGGGAGGACTGAATTTCGAGCAACGGGCTTTGGCCGGTCCCCGGGTCCCCGTGCCAGAATCGGGGCGTGGCCAACGACGCACACGCTGCCGGATCCGAAGAGCACAACCACCTGACCACCGCCGGTCAGCAGCACCGCCGCCGATCTTGGGCCGAACCGTACCGGATCAAGATGGTCGAGCCCATCCGGATGACGACCCGCGAGCACCGCGAGCGGGCTTTGGCCGAGGCGGGCTACAACACGTTCCTGTTGCGCTCCGAAGACGTCTACATCGACCTGCTCACCGACTCGGGAACCAGCGCGATGAGCGACTGGCAGTGGGCCGGCATGATGCTCGGCGACGAGGCGTACGCCGGCAGCCGGAACTTTTACAACCTCGAAGATACGGTTCGGAGGTACTACGGCTTCAAGCACCTGATCCCGACCCATCAGGGGCGCGGAGCCGAGCACATCCTCAGTCAGATCGCGATCAAGCCGGGCGACGTCGTTCCCGGGAACATGTACTTCACCACCACCCGGTTCCACCAAGAGCACGCGGGGGCCACCTTTGTCGACGTCATCGTCGACGAAGCCCACGACCCCGCCTCTCTGCATCCGTTCAAAGGGAACGTCGACCTTCAGAAGCTCGAAGACGTGCTGAAGGAGTACGGACGGGAGAGGGTGCCCTACCTGTGCCTGGCCGCGACCGTGAACATGGCGGGCGGGCAGCCGGTCAGCATGGAGAACGTTCGATCCGCGCGCGATCTGTGCGCCCGGTACGGGGTTCCCATCATGATGGACGCCACCCGAGCGGTCGAGAACGCCTACTTCATCCAGCAGAGGGAGCCGGGCTACGCCTCGAAGTCGGTGGCCGACATCCTTCTCGAATTCTGCTCCTACACCGACGGGGCCACGATGTCGGGCAAGAAGGACCCGCTCGTCAACATCGGCGGGTGGCTCTCCCTCAACGACGACGCCCTGGCCGAGAAGGCCCGCAACTTGGTCGTGGTCTACGAGGGCCTCCACACCTACGGAGGCATGGCCGGACGCGACATGGAGGCCATGGCCCGCGGCATCGTGGAGTCGGTCCAGGACGACCACATCCGAGCCCGGGTGGGTCAGGTCGAATATCTCGGCGAGCTCCTCGTCGAGTGGCAGATACCGATCGTCCGGCCCATCGGGGGGCACGCCGTGTATCTCGACGCCCGGCGCTTCTATCCCGACATGCCCCAAGACCGCTTCCCGGCCCAGACGCTCGCCGCGGAACTGTATCGGGACAGCGGCCTGCGCGCCATGGAGAGGGGGATCGTCTCGGCCGGACGCGACCGGACGACCGGACGGCACCACTACCCCAAACTCGAACTGGTCCGGCTGACGATTCCCCGGCGGGTGTACACCCAGGCCCACATGGACGTCGCGGCCGAATCGGTTCTGAGCGTGTACCAAAGGCAGGCCAAACCCAAGGGCCTCGAGATGGTTTACGAGCCCGAATACCTCCGTTTCTTTCAGGCTAGATTCGCTCCGATCGAGTGAGTCGAAATGTTTCGGCAATATGTCGCCGACCGGCAGGACTTCATTGCTCCCTTACGGAAAAGTGGAGTATCGGCACCGCGGGACCAGGACCAAGGCGGTCGGCTTTCCGGATGGCCGGGCCCCGTCGGCCCCGGTCGGAGGAATCCGCCCGACACGGTTCCCGATGGGTGGCGACGGCAGAGTCCGCGCCGATGGCGGTGGATCTGCCCCTCACTGACGAGGTGAAACATGCGCCGAGCGTTTACATTGATTGAACTTCTCGTTGTGATCGCGATCATTGCGATCCTCGCCGCGATCCTCTTCCCCGTCTTCGCGCAAGCGAAGGAAGCCGCCCAAAAGACGACCGACCTGTCCAACGTGAAGAACATCGCCACCGCCGTGCTGATGTACACGTCGGACTACGACGACATGTTTCCGCGCGGCGTGTACAAGCGCCCGAACAACAACCTCTGGGGGTGGAACGTTCCGTTCACGTGGCGCGAGGCGACGATGCCCTACGTGAAGAACGGCGTTCAGAACTACGTCGACGGCAACACCTCGATCCCGCTGGCCCAAGGCGGCATCTGGGGAACCCCCGCCATGCCCAACGCCCGCGGCGTCTACACCCTCAACCGGAACATCGCCCCGGGCACATGCTACTGGTGGTCCGGCAACGGCTGGGTGTGCGACGCGCAGGATGACGGGACGCCGAACCCGCCCTCTTCGAACATCCCCGTGTTCCCGTCCGCGTCGACGACTCAGGTCGACGCGCCCGCCCAGGTCGTCATGAACTTCAGTCTCGGCATCCACCCCGACTGGAACGCCTCCGGCGACTACAGCGAAGGTTCGTGGTGGTGGTTTGGCGGCGCGCAGTGGCCGCCCGTTTTCACCGGCCCCACCTCCGGCGAGAAGTGGGACGGCGACCGAGTGGACTTCCCGTTCTACTCCATGCCCCGCTACCGGTACGCCCAGGGCATGAACACCTCGTTTACCGACGGCCACGCCAAGTACGTCAAGAAGGGGCAGCTCCACTGGTGCCGCTACATCTACGTGCAGGGCCGAACCACCGACTACGGCGAAACCTGGGAGTGGCTGTTCGATCCGGGTCAACCCTGCGCCGGATTTGGCCGATGAGAAAACTCGCTCTCGGTTGCCTGATCTTCGGCGGCGGCTGGCTCGGCCTCGGTTGCGGACCGAAGGAGGCGGAAAACGTCGAAAATCCGGCCGCCATCCAGACGGTCGAGCAGCTGCCAGAGGACATGCCGCCCCAAGCGCGGCGCCAGGCCGAGGCCGCCATCATGCAGGCCCAAGCCCAACGCCAGCTGGAAGAGCAGCAGAACCAAGCTCGGATGAAGGCCGAGCAGCAAGGCCGCTGAACCGTGTCCGTCCGTCTCCCGGAACGCCAGACCGGGGGACGGACCTACGCGCCCGAGCGGGAGCGCCTTTGTGGCACACTCGAGAAGGAGAAGCCATGCCCGATCTGCGTCCGATCCGCGTCGCCGCCGCCCTCTTGTCCCTCGTCTTCGCGCTGACCGTCGGCGGCTGCAAACCGGCCGACGAGGGTCTGGATCCCAACCCGCCGGCCGTGGCGTTCGAGGGCGAGCCGCTCGCCGACCTCGCCGGCAAGTGGAAGACTTCCAACAGCACCTACACGCTGAACGCGGATGGGAGCTATCGGCTGCAGAGCCAGGTCAGCTCGCCCGGAGGCAACGTCGAAACCGACAGCGCCGGCGAGTGGCGGGTCTCCCGGGACCGCCTCCTGTTTCGAGACGAGAACGGAGTCGTGTCCGCCTACGCGTTCGAACGGGAGGGCCCCGTCCTGAAGCTCCGCCCCACCGGGAACCCCGATCGCGAGATTCGGTTCATCGAGCTGCCGGACGAGGATCAGCCCGACGCGCCGTAGACCGACGCCCAGCGCTCGCGACCCCGCTCGAACAGCTCGCGGGTCGACCAACCGTACACCTCGCGCAGGGCTAGGTCGGTGCCGTCGCGGCCGACCAGACGGGCGGCCACCTCGGCCAGTCCCCGGTTTTTCGCCGCCGACCGCATGAACGTGCCCAGGCTGGTCTCTCCGCCCGCCCTCACCATCTCGAGCCCCAGAATCTCGGCCTGACGGTACGGACCCCAGACCCGCTCGTCGTCCTCTTCGGTTCGGCCTTCGCGAAAGGCCGCCTCCAACTCGGCCGGCCCGAGCCAATCCCAGCCGCCGAAACCTTCCTCCGCGTCGAGTTCGGCTCGAAGCTCGAACCCGTCGCCGGATACCGGATCGACCGGGTCCCCCTCCATCACCATCGCGACCGCCTCCTGAACCCAAGACGGAATCGGAACGTCGCCGACCTGGTCGGCCAGAGCGTGGGTGTATTCGTGCCGAACCGCACCCGCCAGCTCGCCCCAGTCGTCGAGGAGGTAGGCGGGCAGACAGATCTTGGAGTACGGCACCTTGGCCGTGCAGTACCCGTCCGGATCGACGGTCCACGGATTCTGAACCTCCTCGGCCAGGATCGCAACCCGCGCCTTGCCGGGAAGCCGGAGACCCAACCGAGACTCCACTTCGTCGCACGCCTCGGCGATCAGGCGGCCGATCTCTCCGTGCTCGCCGTCCAGTTCGCCCGGGATGTACTCGAACTCCAGTCGATCCGTGAGTTCGATCGTCACGCTGTGCTGCCGCGTGACCGCCTCGGCCTCGATCAGACGGAACCACTGGCCGCCGTCGATCGCGGTATGGCCCGCCCTCAGGGCCTGGTCCATGGCTTCGAGCACGCGGTCCTCTTCGTAGAACGCCCACGCGAGGTCCCAGTGGGTGTCGTCGCCCCGCCCGCCGAGCATGGACGGCAGGGACGGGATCGCGCCGGGAACGCCGCGGGGACGGTTGGGAATGTGCGGTCGGAGCATTCCCCTATCTTTACGAACTTCCGGCTCCAGATGGTGCAAGCCCCGGGCCGCCCTCGCGGAGCGACCCGGAGACCCCGACCGGGGCAGCTCACCAGGCCCAGTGCTCGGGGCCGGTCTTGTAACCGGGGAAGATCTCGTCCAGCCGGCTCAGCGTCTCTTCGGAGAGCGAGATTTCGGTCGCCCGCATCGTCTCGTCGAGCTGAGCGATCGTCCGGGGTCCGATGATCGGCGCCGTCACGGCCGGTCGGCCGAGCAGCCAGGCCAGAGCGACGTTGGCCGGAGACTCCCCGAGTTCCCGGCACAGCGCCTCCCACTTTCGGATCGGTTCCGGGTTGTCGGCGATCGCCTTCTGGACCCATTCCCCTCCGCGACGACCCTCCTTCTGGCCGTCGAGAACGCCGCCGAGCAGGCCGCCGGCCAGCGGGCTCCACGGAATCACCCCCAGACCGTACTTTTCGCAGGCGGGCAAGACTTCCAGCTCGACCATGCGTTTGGTCAGGTTGTACACGCACTGCTCGCTCACGAGGCCGAGAAAGTGTCGGCTCTTGGCCGCCTCGTTCGCCATCGCGATGTGCCAACCGGCAAAGTTGGAGGAGCCCACGTAGAGCACCTTTCCCTGTTGGACCAGCAGCTCCATCGCCTGCCAAACCTCCTCCCAGGGGGCCTCGCGGTGGATGTGGTGCATCTGATAGAGGTCGATGTAGTCGGTCTGAAGCCGCTTGAGAGACGCTTCGCAGGCGCGCCGAATGTGGAGCGCCGACAATCGCGACGTGTTGGGCCACTCGCCCATCTCGCCTTCGCCCATATCGCCGTACACCTTGGTGGCGATGACGACCTTTTCCCGTCGAAGACCACCCTTGGCGAACCAACGCCCGATGATCTTCTCGGTGATGCCTTCCCCCCTCTTCCAGCCGTAGACGTCGGCGGTGTCGAAGAAGTTGAGACCGTGCTCCAGAGCCCGGTCCATGATCGCGTGGCTGTCCTCTTCCGAGGTCTGGGGCCCGAAGTTCATCGTTCCCAGGCAGAGAGGGCTGACCTTCAGCGCGGTTCGTCCCAGATTCCGGTATTGCATGCACTCATGCTACCGAACCGCCCGACCACGGGGTCGAAATCGTTCGGCGAGATTAGCGTCGCTCAAGCCCGAGGGTGGGCTTTTCGGTACGCCTTTCGGACCGCGTCCAAATCGAGTTGGGTGTACACCTGAGTCGTCGCGATCGACTCGTGTCCGAGCAACTCCTGCACCGCCCGCAGGTCGGCACCCCCCTTGAGAAGGTGGACGGCGTAGGTGTGCCGCAGCGTGTGGGGCGAAACCCCGGCCGGCAATCCGGCCTGACGGGCGTACCGGCCGAGCCTCAGGCCGACCGTCGTCCGTCGCCAGGGAAGACCCCGGTCGGACAGAAACACCAGAGCGGTCGGCCGCCTGACCAAGGCGGGACGACCCGACTCCAGGTACCGCTTCAGCCAAGCGACCGTGACTTCGGGCATCGGCACCCATCGGGTCTTCCCCCGTTTGCCCGTGACCCGCAACGCTCCCTGGTCCAGATCGACCTCCTCCATCCGCAACCCGACCGCCTCGCTGATGCGGAGTCCGGCCCCGTAGATCAGCTCCATGGCGGCCCGATCCCGCAGCCCGGCGGGCTCGGCGAGATCGGGAGCCGCCAAGAGAGCCTCGATCTGGTCGAGGGTCAGCGATTTCGGCAGGGACTTCGGTTTGCGGAGCCCTCCGGTCGAAGGAAGGTCGATCGCGGGGCCCGTGCCCCGCTTCTTGAGGTGCTTGAGGAACGACCTCAGGGCGCTGAGCTTACGCTGCGCCGTCGTCCGCGCCATCGGCGGTCCCAGGCTCGCCTGGTACGCGATCAGTTCCGCTTGCCCGAGCCGCGACCAGTCGGTCAGGCCGGTCGGCTCGAAGAATCGGGCCGCCCCCTCGAGGTCGTTGCGGTAGGCCGCCACCGTATGCCCGCTCGCGCCGCGTTGGACGAGCAGGTGATCCAGGAACTCCTCGATCGGCTCCGTCAAGGGGCCGGGTTCAGGTCGCTCTTTTTTCGCCAAATCCCAATCGAAGGACGGATGTATTCCAGGTCGTGGATCCCGGTTTGGGTCCCTGCGACTCCCCAAACATAAACGTACTCCGCCTTGAGCCGCTCGAGGAATTCGTTGAACTGGCGAGTCCGCACCCGATGCTCGGGATCGCGCGAGCCGACGCGCCCGATCCTCACCAGGTCGTCCGCCTCGAAGCTGCTGAAGACGATCGCCGATGGCGACAGCTCGTCGATCAGGCGCACGTCCCAGTCGAAGCGTTGGCCGGGATCTTCGGGCGCGTACCGGACCATGCGCGGGCGGGCCGACTCCATCGCGTCGACGTAGCGGGAAAACGGGCCGCGCGTCTGATTGATCGCGGGCGAGAGCGGCGGCGTGTAGAACCACGGATCGGTGACCAGCCCCACGGTGAAGGACGGATCGTCGCCCGCCATCTCCCGCAGCTTCTCGACGGCCTGATCGCGCGGGTCGATGCCGACCATGTCGGCCGTGTAGCGCACCGAACCGATCAATCCGCCGCCCAGAACGCCGCCGATTCCGAGAATCGCGACCGCCACCGCCGCCTTGCCCTTCGCGTCGCCCCGGCCGTGTCCGCGGTCGACGACCCACGCCACCCCCGCCGCCAGAATCGGCAGAAGCGGGAAGGTGTAGCGGAGGAACAGCACTTCGGCCCGCCCGATCAGCACGTAGTACACCGCCGCGAACGCGGCCAGAGCGATCATCCAGGTCTGCCTGGCCCTCGCGGCGGCGACGATGCCGGCGACGCCGACGATCAGCAGAATCAGACCCCAACCGACGGTCAGGTTGTACAGGTGCCAGACGAAGCCGTTCGGAAGACCGGCGAAAACGAGGCCGTGACCGGTCGAGGTGTGCCACATCTCGTACCGGAAGTCCTCGAGGAACTTCGCCGGGTTCTTCACCACGCCCGGAGTCGAGGCGACGAACGCCGTCACCGCCGTCCCGACCGCCGCCAGCCCGAGCTTGGCCAAGTCGGATCGCCGACCGACGAAGATCGCGACGAAGAGCGTGGCCAAGGCCAAGATTCCCGTGTACTTGGTGCCCGCGCTCAGTCCGGCGAAGGCAGCGCTCAGAATCACCCAGCGCAACGTCAGTTCCGGACGGTATCCGTCGGGTTCGCCCCTCCCCGGCAACAGCCGCAGGGCGAACAGAGCCGAAACCGCCAAAAGGAACGTCGCGAACACATCGACGGTCTGGAAGCGGGAGTGAACCACGAATCCGGGCGCGACCGCGACCGCCGCCGCCCCGAGCCCGGCCGCGAGCAAGCCGACGTGGCGGCGCAGGATGAGCAGAACGATCCAAGCGGTGCCCGCGCCCGCGACGGCGTTGACGACCCTTCCCGCGAGGTGACACGCCCGGGTATAAGCGACCACGGTCTCCGGCCTCTGCGGATCGACCCCGCCGCCGTACACGGCCACCATGTCCGAAGCGACCCGCAAGACGGTCAGGTAGAACGTTCCGTAGTTGTAGAAGCCCGGATCGAAGTCGAACTTCGCCGGTTCGACCAGCTGACTGAAACCGAGGACGATGGGTTCGTCCGGGTGATAGGAGAACAGGCGTTCGGGATGGGGAAGACCCCAACCGATGCCCAGCAGTCGGAGCCCGAGAGCGAAAACGAAGACGACGGTCGCGATCCAGGCGAGAGGCGCGGTTCGGCGCGGGGCCGATGCGGACCCGGAACCGCCGGAGACCGGCCGGTCCGGAGTCTCGGCGGCCTGGGTCGATTCAGAAGGTTCGGGCTGGCCGACGGGCTTGGGGCTCTTGGGCACGGGACGATCTTAGCACGGCCTCGAGAGCTTCGAGGACGGCTCGGGTCGTCGGCTCGGCCGTTGCCCGCCGCAGGGCCTCCCAGGCCTCGTCGCGGCCGTGACGGCCGGCAAGAGCCACCCACTCGGAGCAGACGGCCAGCACGCACCGGCCGAGTTCGTCTCCCGAAGCCCGGAAGACGGCATGGCCGCCGAGGGCGTCCCCGACTCCCTCCTTGGTGCACCAAGGATTCGGCCACGGGCTCTCGCGCACCGTTTCGGCCAGGTGCCTCAGCGGGGGCAACAACTCCAGCATGGCCCCGCTCACCTCGGTGTGCCGCCGGAAGACGGCCTGCTCGGCCGGGCTCCAAGAGTCGGGCTCTCTGCCGTTGAGGAGCCGATAGGGAACCGCGCAGAGCCCGATCCCGCGCAGGCGGGCCGCCATCTGCAGACGGGCGACCTCGCGCGGGGAGAGTCGAAGCCGCCGACCGACCTCGCCCACCAAAAAGACAACCTGATCGGACACGCCGCGCTGAGCGGGAAACCGAAGCTCGGACGCGACCGAAAACGCGCGCAGAGACTCCCTCACTCTCCGGTTCAACTGCCACGGGACCACCACCCTCGCCGTCGTCGCGATCACGGCCCACACCCCGGCCAAAGCAACCAGAGCGGCTCCGACCTCGGTCACGACAAGGTCTCCTGGATCGCGGCCTCGAACGCCTCGACCACCCGGGGATCGAACTGGGTCCCGGCACAGCGCCTCAACTCGGCCAGCGCCTCGCGGACCGGCACCGGCTTGCGGTAGGGCCTGGCTTCCCCTCCGTCCAGCCCGCTCGTCATTGCATCGAACGCGTCCACAACCGCGATGATCCGGCTCTCGATCGGGATCTGGTCGGCTGGCAAGCCGTCTGGATACCCCTTCCCGTCGAGTCGCTCGTGGTGCCACCGAATCCAGCGCGACAGCTCGCGGAACTCGGCGACCGGTTCCAAAATCTGGGCTCCGTAGACGGCGTGGGTCTTGACGTGCTCGTACTCCTCGTCCGTGAGGGGCCCCGGCTTGTCCAGAATGGCCTCGTCGACCGCGATCTTGCCGATATCGTGCAAGATCGACGCCTCTCGAACCCGGCGCGCATGTTCGGGCGACATGCCGAGCCTCTGGGCGACGCTCTCCGCCATGTCGGCCACCCGGGCCAGGTGCCGGTGGGTGTGGGGGTGGGCGCCCTGCAGCATGAGGGACAGCCCCGTGATCGTGCCGAAGTGCTGATCGGCGAACAGCCGGTCGGTCTCCCGCAAAGCCTCGAGGGCCAAGATCGGAAACAGGCAAAGTCCCAGCAGGACGGCCGATCCGGCGGAAACGAAGGCCCAGGCCGCCCACGACACGCCGATCAGCACGACGACGTCGAAGACGACCCCGCGGACGCCCCACCAGCTGCCGGCACCCTGCAGGAAGCAACCGCCGATCGCGGCCGAGACGTAGGCCGCCGACGCGGCCGCCGGACCCAGCCACTCCCGGCCCGCCGCCCACGCCAAACCCGAAACCCAACCGGCGACGGCG
Organism: Fimbriimonadaceae bacterium; assembly: GCA_046719655.1. GTDB lineage: Bacteria > Armatimonadota > Fimbriimonadia > Fimbriimonadales > Fimbriimonadaceae > JBDNCL01. Next base: position 8,329 of record JBDNCL010000003.1, on the reverse strand, counting down.
ACCGCCAAGAACAGCCCCGCCCAGCGCGGCATCAGCTCGAGAACCAGCGCCTTCATCCGCTCCTTCGGCGCCGCCCTCATCGGGAGGACGGTCAGAGCGGCCAAGGCCGCTTCCAAGATCAGGACGGGGACCCAACCGCCGAGGAGGGCGGCCAAAACCACGAAGGGCGCCCGCAGGGGAATCGGTCGGCTCGTCGGACCGGCCGCCAGGCGTTCTCCCGCCAGCCGAAAATGGGCGACCGCGTCGGAGGCGATCGCCAAGACCGCGAGACCGAACCACACCGCCGGCCGTTCGATTCCGAGCAGCCACGAAGCCGCCAGAGCGGCCGCGGCCACGACCACCCAGCCGGACACCCCCGGAAACCGGTGGGACCGGGATATCGCGGGTACTCCGACAAACCCGACGAACGCCCCCCTATCCTTCCGCTTCGGCATAGGCTTTTTCTGGACCCGAAACCCGCGGTCCGAAGAACTCGGCGACGGCGACAACGGAGACCACCGCCAAGCGGAAGCGACGACTCCCACACGATCCGCCCGTATCGACCGCGCCATTCGTAAAGACTCGCGGGGCCCGCGTTTCGCCGCACCCGTTTCGTTCTTTCCCGAGACCCGGCGCCCCTTGCCGAGTACGCGGATGGTTCGCGGTTAACGATTCGTTGTCCCGACGCTCGGCTCCGGCGCGGCCCGGGTAGCCTCGTTTCCGCGGTGGAAGGTCGACTTTCAAGACGAGAGTGGCTTCGGGCGGCGGCGGGCGCGGCCGCCGTCGCCGGACTGCCCCGGGTCCGAAGGCGAGCCCCGACGAATCGAACTCCAGACTGCGCGTGGCGTTTCTGACCGACTGCCACGTGCCCTCGCCCAAGAGCGAAGACCGATCGAAGCTCCGACCGCAGGAGCGGATGACCCAAGCTTTCACCAGCGCGAATGCGGAGAAGCCCGATCTGTTCGTCTTCGGAGGGGACAACGTGATGTCGGTGGACCACGGTATCGACGAAGCCGCCGCCCTCGAGCAGTTCGAAAACTGGCGAGAACTGCGGCAGAAGAACGTCGCCGTCCCCTGCGCCCACGTGATCGGCAACCACGACATCTGGAGGCCCAAGGATCGGACTACCGAAGACCCTAAGGCGTTGGCGGTCGAGTATTTCGCGATGCCCCACCGCTTCTACCGCACCGACTATCGCGGTTGGTCGTTTTTTCTGCTCGACGTCTTTCACCCCGGTGCGCCGACCGAAATCGACGAAGAGCAGTGGTCTTGGCTCGCATCCGAACTGGCGAATGCGTCTCGTCCCGCCTGCATCGTCACCCATACGCCGATCTTCAGCGTCTCGAACATCGTCGAAGGCGGCGGCGTCGGCAAGCCCAAACAGATCCGCGAGCTCTTTCTGAAGCACGAAAACGTTCGGTTGGCCCTCAGCGGCCACCAGCACCACATCGATCGGTGCGAGTACGACCGGGTGACCTACATCTGCGGCGGCGCCGTGAGCGGCGCGTGGTGGGGCGGCAACTACGCCCACTTTCCGCCCGCCTATGTGATTCTGGATCTTTGGCCCGACGGCCGCGTCGAGAGTCGGGTGCGCTACTGGGAGACCCTGCCCGGCGAACCTCCGATCGTCTCGCCGCCCGACGCGTTCTCGGCCGGTTCTCGCCGGCCGCATCCGGCCGTCTGAAACCCGCTCCCGTCGCGAACGTGCCAAGATCGTTGCCGGAGTGTCGCCAACCGACTATGGAGTTCCAACCGCTTTCCCCTTCCGAAGTCGTCCAACGCCTGACCGAAAGAGCGCCCGGCCCGTTGCCCGTCGTTCTCGACACCGACACCGCCAACGAGATCGACGACCAGTTTGCCCTGACCTGGGCCGCTCTCAGCCCCGACGCGATCGACCTCCGGGCGGTTCACGTGGCCCCGTTCTTCAACGAGAGATCGACGTCGCCGGCCGACGGTCAGGAGAAGAGCTTCGCCGAAGCCCGGCGCGTTCTCGAGTCGATCGGCCGCTCCGACGTTCCGGTTATGCCCGGAGCTCGGGATTATCTGCCGAACCGGGAGACCCCGCTCGACACTCCCGCCGTCCGGGACCTCGTCGAAAGGGCGATGTCCGTTCCCACCGACGGCCCCCCGCTCTACGTGGCGACGATCGGCTGCCTGACCAACGTGGCGTCGGCCGTTCTTCTGGAGCCTCGGATCGTCACGAAGATCGTGGTCGCGATGTTGGCGGGCAAAGACTTCGAACGCGGGGACGCGGCCGAGTTCAACCTCCAGCAGGACATCCCCGCCGTCCAGGTCCTGTTCGAGAGCGGCGTGCCGATCGTGCACTTTCCGACCACCCGGGTGGCGATCCACCTCGGCCTCACCTATCCCGAAGTGCTGGCCTACGTGAAGGACTGCGGAGCGATCGGTTCCGTATTGTCCCGGCTGTACGAAGAGCAGTGCGACCTGACTCCGGGCAGCCGTCGACCCATCTGGGATCTGGCGCCCATCGCCTGGCTGGTTCATTCGGGGTTTGCCGACACGACCCTGATCCCGCGCCCCCGGCTGACGGCGTGCGGACGCTGGTCGCCCGACCCGTTCGGCTTGCCGGTTCTCGAGGCCACGGGTTTGAACACGTCCGGCATCTACCGCGATCTGTTCCGCAAGCTCGCTCTTCTGCGCGGCTGACCGCGTCCGATCGTCGGGAACAAAGCAGAAAAGCCTCCCGAGTCAGGAGGCTTTTTCAAACTATATCTATCCGGGCAGCGTGCTTATCTTCCGGGCCGTCGCCGACCAAGTACTTCCGCCGCTGAGGGGCTTAACTGCCGTGTTCGGGATGGGAACGGGTGTTTCCCCCTCGCCATGGCCACCCGAATAGAACTCTCTCGCGCTCGGCCGAGCGCTTTGAGAGTCGCACAGCGGATGTAGGTATCGATATCGATTCACAACAGAAGAGCTTCGCATTAGAAGCCCTCGGCCAATTAGTATCGCTCAGCTCAACACATTGCTGTGCTTACACACGCGACCTATCACCCGGTCGTCTTCCGGGGGCCTTACCCTTTAAGGTGGGAGATCTCATCTTGGAGTGTACTTGGCGCTTAGATGCTTTCAGCGCTTATTACTTCCCGACGTGGCTACCCAGCGTCTGCACCTGGCGGCACAACTGGTACACCAGAGGTCGGTTCGCTCCGGTCCTCTCGTACTAAGAGCGACTCTCCGCAAATCTCCTACGCGCACAGTGGATAGGGACCGAACTGGCTCACGCCGTTCTGAACCCAGCTCGCGTGCCGCTTTAATCCGTGAACTCCGGAACCCTTGGGACCTTGTACAGCCCCAGGATGCGACGAGCCGACATCGAGGTGCCAAACCATGCCGTCGCTGTGAGCGCTCGGGCAAGATCAGCCTGTTATCCCCGGGGTAGCTTTTATCCGTTGAACCCTGGCGTGCCCACGCACCACCAGAGGGTCACTTAGCTCGACTTTCGTCCCTGCTCGACTTGTTTGTCTCACAGTCAAGCGCACTCTATACCTATACGCTCGACGGCTGATTTCCAACCAGCCTGAGTGCACCTTTAGGCGCCTCCGTTACTCTTTCGGAGGCGACCGCCCCAGTCAAACTACCCGCCTAAGACTGTCTCCAGACCGGATGACGGCCCAGGTTAGTGAACCAACTATACAAGGGTGGTGTTCCATTGTTGCCGAAGCTCCCACCTACGCTCTACATGCATAATCAATTCACAATCTTAAGGTGTAGTAAAGCTCCACGGGGTCTTTCCGTCCTACTGCGCGGAACCCGCATCTTCACGGGTGCTACATTTTCACCGAGCTTCTCGTTGAGACAGTGCCCAAGTCGTTACGCCTTTCATGCGGGTCGGTATTTAGCCGACAAGGAATTTCGCTACCTTAGGATCGTTAGAGTTACGACCGCCATTCACCCGGGCTTCGATTCAATGCTTCGCTTGCGCTAACATCTCCTGTTAACCTACGGGCATTGGGCAGGCGTCAGCCCCTATACATCGGTTTTCACCTTAGCAGAGACCTGTGTTTTTGGTAAACAGTCGCCTGGGCTGCTTCGCTGCGACCTCTTTCGAGGTGCCCCTTATCCCTAAGTTACGGGGCTCGTTTGCCTTGTTCCTTAACGAGAGTTCTCTCGAACGCCTGAGTCTCCTCGACTCACCTACCTGTGTCGGTTTACAGTACGGTCAGGAATACCGTTGATGCTCGCGGAGCTTTTCTCGGCCCCCCTCAGTCTCAGTTCGGTCCTCCCGAAGGATTTCCTTGCCCCGTATCCGCCTTTCCGCCAATCTTTCAACTGGCCCGGCGTTTACGTAGCCCACAACAACCAACGGTGTGGGATGAAACTTTGAGAAGCGTCCCTCCTGAGCCGGCACCCTGGGTCGGGAATATCAACCCGATGTCCATCGACTACGCCTTCTGGCCTCGCCTTAGGGACCGCCTAACCTCCGTCTGACGAACATAGCCGGAGAAACCTTAGGTTTTCGGCGTACAGGATTCTCACCTGTATACTCGCTACTCATGCCTGCATTCTCACTCGTGTACGCTCCACCTGTGCTCACGCTCAAGCTTCACCGCCTACACGACGCTCCCCTACCACTCAGCTCGCGCTGAGTCCGAAGCTTCGGGAGTGGACTTCAGCCCCCTTACATTATCCGCGCAAAGTCACATTCGGCCAGTAAGCTGTTACGCACTTTTTAAAGGATGGCTGCTTCCAAGCCAACCTCCTGGCTGTTTACGCGACTTCACATCGTTTCACACTTAGTCCACGTTTGGGGCCCTTAGCTGTCGATCTGGGCTATTTCCCTTTCGACGACGGATCTTATCACTCGCCGTCTCACTGCTACGTTTATCATTCGGTATTCGGAGTTTGGTTGGGTTCGGTAAGCTGGTAGGCCCCCTAGCCCATTCAGTGCTCTACCCCCGAATGACAACACGTAACGCTGCACCTCAATGCATTTCGGGGAGAACCAGCTATCTCCGCGTTCGATTGGCATTTCACCGGACTAACCACAGCTCATCCCGAGACTTTTCAACGTCAATGAGTTCGGCCCTCCATGAAGTGTTACCTTCACTTCAGCCTGGCCATGGCTAGATCACGCGGTTTCGGGTCTACTGATACCGACTTGACGCCCTGTTCGGACTCGGTTTCCCTCCGGCTGCGCGTCTGAGACGCTTAACCTTGCCGGTACCAATAACTCGCAGGCTCATTCTGCAAAAGGCACGCCATCACACTTGACGGGATTGCTCCCGACATGGTGCTCTGACTGGTTGCGGGTGGCGCGATTTCAGGTTCTATTTCACTCCCCTCCCGGGGTGCTTTTCACCTTTCCCTCACGGTACTGGATGCACTATCGGTGACGAATCGTATTTAGCCTTACGCGGTGGTCCGCGCAGATTCATACGGAGTTCCTCGTGTTCCGTACTACTCGGGTACCACCTGAAGTCGGTCGAGTTTTAAAAGTACAGGGCTGTCACCCTCTGTGGCGGAACTTTCCAGATCCTTCCTCTAACTCGAACCCGATCCCCTTTTCTAAACCTTGCGAACTCAAGGCTCCCGCCCCCCGAGGGGGAGAAGCGCTGAGTTCGGAAGGTTTAGCGGTGGCCCCACTACCCCGGCCGGTGAACCGACCGGTTTAGGCTGAACCGCTTTCGCTCGCCGCTACTTACGGTATCTCTTCGATTTCTCTTCCACGGGTTACTTAGATGTTTCAGTTCACCCGGTTCCCTCCTCACGCCCTATGGATTCAGGCGTGGGTCGCAAGGCATTACCCTTGCGGGGTTTCCCCATTCGGACACCTCCGGATCGTCGCTTTCGTGCAGCTCCCCGGAGCGTTTCGCCGCTTACGCGTCCTTCTTCGGCAATTCGTCCCTAGGCATTCGTCGCGCACCCTCGATAGCTTCTAATCTTACGAAGCTGCCTCTGTTGTGCTCGATGCTCGTTACCTACATTCGCTATGCGACTTTCAAAGAACTCGGCTCTGGCCGCGCTCCCGATCCTTCCAGACCGTTCCGCGGCAAGAGGAGATGATACCAGCCTTGCCGTCCGGTGTCAATCCCCTGGGACCGTTTTTGGCGAAAGTCCCTCCGCGTCGGGCGCTCGGGACAACCGCCGTCTCGATCGACGCTGATGATACCGCCCGGGTTCCAGACCGGCGGGACCGCTGGGACCAGGTAAACCTAGGCTCGAACGAACCGGCCGAGAGAGCCAGCATGATCCGACCGAACGACCCAAAACCGCCCGCCCGAGCCCGCAGAGCCATGGCGGCCACGTCCCATCCCGCCGGAGTGGCGGCCGCTCTGAAGGTCCTGCGCAGCGGCGGCAACGCGGTCGACGCCGCCATCGCCATGAACGCCGTGATGGGCGTGGTCGAACCGACCGGGTGCGGAATCGGGGGCGACCTCTTCGCCCTCGTCTGGGACCAGGCGTCGGCGAAACTGCACGGACTCGACGCCAGCGGCCGCTCGCCCGCCGCCGCGTCGCTCGAGGCGGTCGCGGGCCGCGGCCGGACCGAAATGCCCGTCCGGGGAGCCTGGTCGATTTCCGTCCCCGGCTGCGTCTCGGGATGGGAGGCTCTCCACCGGCGGTTCGGGACCCTCTCCTGGGCCGAACTGCTCGAACCGGCCGTCGCTGCCGCCGAACAGGGTGTGGCCGTTCCGCCCGTGATCGCCCGCGCCTGGAAGGCGTCCGAGCCGATGCTGCGGTCGTCCCTCCTCGCACCCGAGACCTACCTTCCGGACGGCAAGGCCCCGGAACCGGGAGACGTTTTCCGCAACCCTCGCCTCGCCCGAACCCTGAGCCAAATCGCGGACGACGGTCCCGAAGCCTTCTATCGGGGCCGCATCCCGGCCGACATCGCCGCCCACGTGGCCCGCCTGGGCGGACCGTTGGCCGAATCCGACTTCGAACGCCACCGCGCCGACTGGGTCGAGCCGATCGGAGTCTCGTACCGGGGTCGGACGGTGTGGCAGATTCCGCCGCCGGGACAGGGTCTCACCGTCCTGTCGATGCTCGCGATCCTGGACGGGATCGATCTCGCCGGCCAGACTCCGGCCGACCGGTGGCACCTGCTTTTGGAGGCGAAGAAGCTCGCCTATGCGGACCGGGCGACGTGGATAGCGGACCCCCGGTTCGCCCCCGACCGAACGGACGAGCTGCTCGATCCGGAGCGGATCCGCCGAAGGCGGTCGCTCATCGATCCCGACCGGGCCATGGACCTGCCTCGTCCGACCGACTTGGGGTTGGGCCCGTCCGACACGGTGTACATGACGGTCGTGGACGAAGACCGAAACGCGGTGTCGCTGATCCAGAGCAACTACATGGGCTTCGGTTCCGGCGTCATGGCGGGCGATCTCGGTTTCATGCTCCAGAACCGCGGGTGCTCGTTCAGCCTCGACCCGAGGCACCCGAACCGACTCGAGCCCGGGAAGAGACCGTTCCACACCATCATCCCGGGATTCGCGACCCGGAACGGAAGGCCCGAGTTCTGCTTCGGCGTCATGGGCGGCGACTACCAGCCTCAAGGGCACGTGGCGATTCTGGTCGGGATTTTGGATGTCGGACTCGACCCGCAGGCTGCCGGCGATGCGCTCAGGCTCGAGCATCTCGCTTCCCAGCGGCCGACGGGCCGCATCGGGGAGGTCCCCCCGGGAAAGGGGACGGTTATCGCCGAACCCGGTTTTCTGCCGGAGCTGCGGTCCGCCCTGGAGGCGAAGGGCCACATCTTCGGCGAGCCGGCGATCAACGGCGGCGGTTACCAGGGAATCTGGTTCGATCCCAGCGGCGATCTCGTCGGGGGGAGCGAGTCTCGGAAGGATGGCTTGGCAGACGGCTTTTGAGCCTCAGTGCATCTCGCGGTCCCCGAGGATCAGCTGGATGTAGTTGATCTGACCGAGGTGGTAGACCATATTCCAACGGTGCAGTTCGATGATCTCGGCCAGCGTCAACACCATCCCGCCCCCGAACGGAAGCTGCATCTCGGTCTCGAGGTCCTCGTCCCGGACGGCCGAGATCTCGCGGCACAGCTCGGCCGTGGATTCTCGGGCCGCTTCGATGCACTTCTCGACCGAATCGAAGGTGTCCGCTATCCGTTCGCCCTCCCGCTCGGCGTGGGCGCTGAACTCGGGAAGGCGGCGGTCGCGAACGATCGGCAGGAACCAGCCGGCCGACAGGGCGATCTCGCGCATCTGGCTCAGAACCGAACGAGCCTCGCCGCCCACCGACCAGTCTCTCTTGTCCTCCGGTACGGCGAGCGCGGCCCGCGAAACATCCTCCAGAGCCCGATAGGTGGCCTTTACGACAGCGTCCTGATAGCGCATGTCCGCAAGTTACCCGGGCCGCTCCGGCACCCGGGGCC
>JBDNCL010000294.1:0-2501 GCA_046719655.1 Fimbriimonadaceae bacterium | reverse complement strand
GCGACCGTCGATCGCGACGAGCCAGATGTCGCCCGCCGCCGTCCGCCCGATCGCGGTCCGCGGGTGGCGGTTTCGGATGAAGGCGTCGTTGAACCCCTGGGAGTCCACGGCGACCTGTCCGTTGCTGACCAGCGACGGACCGCCGGCCACCGCGTTGCGGAACACCGACCAGTCGGCGCCCGTGGTCTGCCAATCGACCCGGACGACCTGCCCGGGCCGCATTCGGGCGACGACGGGGCCCCGCGCCCCGGTCGCGACCAAGATGGCGCCGTCCGGCGGCACCGCGAGGTTGCCCTCCCCGTTCTGAACCGAAACGACCTCGAGAAACGCGGTGCCCGTGGGCGTCCAAGCCCCCTCCATCGTTCGGAGGACGGCGTAGTCGGCGCTGTTGCGCCAGCGGGCAAAGCCGACCGACGGGGTCTGGAGCCCGATCAAGGGCGACCCCACCTCTTCGTTCATCGAGTCGAGGTTGATCGGTTCGCCCCCGTCGATTCGGATGCTGGCCCGAAACTGGGCCCGGCCCGAACCCGACTCTCCGTTGTCGCCCCAGGCGAAGAACGAACGCGGTCCGGGCGGGCTCACGAGCTCTCCCGCCCGCACCATCAGGCCGAGCGGGTCGCCCGTGAACGGGAAAAAGTCGGCGTTGATCCCGGCGACCGCCCCAAACTGGCGCACCATGCCGGAGACGGTGTCGCGGCTCCGGGCGACGTCCTGGGTGTAGACCGTCCCCCTCGCCACCTCCGCCCGCCCCGTCATTCCGGGATGGGGCGTCCAGCGCAGGGCGTGGACCACACGCGGAAGAGCGAGATCGACCTCCATGCGGTAGGTGAGGCCGGGAGCCATCAGCTTCTCCCATACCTGGGCGGGGGCCGCGCCCCCGACCGCGGCGACGGCGGCGGCCAGGCCGACCCGCAAGCTCAGAAGACGAAAGCCGCTCACGAGCAGTGCGACTCCAGAAAGGTCAGCGTCCCGGCGTCGGCGTCGAGTCGCGCCCGCACCCCGAACGGAACGCTCAACATCTGGGCCGCGTGCCCGAACGGGAAGTCCCACACCATCGGGATGCCGAGACCGCCCAGTCGGTCGCGGACGATCTCCTTCCAGGGCAGACCGCCGATCCCTTCGTCCGTCTTCTCGTCGGTCCGGGTCATCTCGCCGACCACGATTCCGGCCGCCTTCTGGATCACGCCCGCGTTCAGCATGTGGGTCAGCATCGCGTCGACCCGGTGTGGCATCTCGTCCACGTCTTCGAGCACGGCGATCTTGCCGGTGGCGTCGAACGGTTCGGGGGTCCCGATGCTGTCGCCGATCAGGCAGAGGCACCCGCCGGTCACCTCCGCTTCCACGACCCCGCCGACGACGGTCTCCGCTCTCGGGGCACCCTCGGGGACCGTCACGTCGCCCCGGAACATCCGCTTGAACGATTCGATCACCCACGGTTCGCGCGGCGCGCTGAGGGTGATCGGCATCGGGCTGTGGACGGTCGGCAGGCCGCGTCGGTTGAGGGCGATGTGGAGCGTCGTGATGTCGCTGAAGCCCAGGAAAAGCTTCCGCGAGGCCGCCATCCGGTCGAAGTCGAGATAGGGCATCAGGCGGGCGCACCCGTATCCGCCGCGGGCGCAGAGCACCGCCTTCACGTCGGGGTCCTCGAACGCGGCCATCAGATCGGACGCCCGATCGCGATCCTGACCGGCGAGATAGTAGTACGCGTCGAGGGCGTGCTCGCCCAGCTCGACCACGTAGCCTTCGCCTTCGAGCAGCTCGATCGCAAAGTCCATCTTCTCGCGCGACAGGGGCGAAGCCGGGGTCACGATTCGGATCTTGTCGCCCGGTCGCAGGGCGTCGGGCTTGCGGAGAGCGGTGGGCGCGGCCATGGGTTCTATTGAACCCTCTCCAGGCCGAAAGCGGGGCTCCGGAAGGCCCGTTTTCGCGCCGGCGGTCCGCGGTCGCCGTCCGACGGGCGCCCCGAGACCGCCCGTCGGAGCGGGGCCGTTTCGGGCCATGGTCCCGGTAGGGATCGCCGCTTGCGCGGGCACTCTCGGTCGGGGTACAGTGTCGTTCGCGCCGAGTGCGCCAACGTGGGGATTTAGCTCAGCTGGGAGAGCGCTTCCATGGCATGGAAGAGGTCAGGGGTTCGAATCCCCTAATCTCCACCACCCTCCACTCCCCCCTCTTCGCCCGCCGCCGTCTGCCGGAGGGTGCCCGCCATGGGCCCGACGCCCGCCGCGTTCGGACGCGGTGGGAAAAACAGCCGCCCGCATTTTCTGGATCGAATCCAAACAATTGGGGTATCCTCGCCCGGTGCGCGAACGGTTGGAACGACGGCTGAGGCAGTCCGGCATGCGCGTGACCCGGCCTCGCCTGACGGTGTACGAGATCGTGGAGACGGTGGGCAAACACCGGGACGCCGAGTTCATCGTCGCCGCCGCCCGCGCCCACAGCCCGAAGATCTCGAGGCAGGCGGTCTACGACAACCTCAACGCGCTCGTCGCCGCCGGCATCCT
>JBDNCL010000293.1:0-2501 GCA_046719655.1 Fimbriimonadaceae bacterium | reverse complement strand
GGATTGTTCAGAACTTGGTCGGCAACGCCATCAAGGCGGTTCGCGACACCATTCCGGCCGAGTGGGAGGAACAGGTTTCGGAAGAGGAGGAGGCGGTGTTCGGCGAGGTCAAGGTGACCTACAAGTTCGTCGACGGTTGGCACATTCTCGAAGTCGCCGACTCGGGGCCCGGCATGCCCCCCGAGGTGGCAAACCGCATTCTCTCGGGCACCGCCCGCAGTCAGTGGAGCAAGGGCGGTGGTTCCGGTTGGGGGACCAAGATCGTTTTGGAGCTCGCCGCGACCCACGACGGGAAGGTGTCGATCGATTCCGCACCGGGCAAGGGTTCGACGTTTCGGATCAGTTTTCCCCACCAAGGCGGCGACGGCTCCGACTAGTCCGGGAACCCCGACCGCGACGCGGCGCGCCGACAAGAGAGCGGGCGGGAGGTCGGCTCCCGCCCGCTCCCGTCCTTCCAGAGTCCGTTGCGATCACCGATAGCCGGGCAGGTACTCCTTTTCGGCGTCGAACATCTTGAGCGTCATCTCTTTGATCTCGGCGGGACACAGGACGGCGGACGTCAGCGGATCGAGGTACAGGGCCTGGATCGCGAGCTCCTTGGACTTCTCGATGCATGCGTCGACCGCGATGTCGAACATGCGCATGTTCGACTCGCAGATCGCCGCCATCGGCTTGGGCAGTCGTCCGAACTTGGTCGGCTGGACGCCGTTTTGGTCGACGAGACAGGCCACCTCGACGCAGCCGTCCGCCGGCAGATTCTCGATCAGTCCCTGGTTGGGGGCGACGTTGCCGTGAATCCGGTACGGCTGGTTCTTCTCGACCGCCTCGATGATCCAGGCCCCGTATTCCCAAGACCGGTTCAGGTCGACAGGCCGGGTGCCGGCCAGAATCTCTTCGCGGTGGGCGTCGTATCCCTTCCTCCAGTTCGGCCAGTTGTCGGCGTAGAAGCTTTCTCCGCCGAGGTAGCCCTCCTTGGTGTACTTGTCCCTCAACTCCTTGCGCTTCCGGTAGTACGGCAGGTACTCGCTCAGGTGCCCGCTCGACTCGGTGATGAAGGCGCCGAAGTGCAGCATCATGTCGCTTCGGACCGGCTCGGCGTTGGCGAACTCGCTGTCGCGGTCGGCCGCCATCTCCATGAGCTTGGGGTAGAGGTCGTTGCCGGCCCCGTCCTGGAGTTTGGTGAACCATGCCAGGTGGTTGATGCCGGCGCACTCCCACCTCATCTCCTCGTACGGCACGCCGGACCACTTGGCGAGCAGGTGGGACGTTCCCTGCACCGAGTGGCACAGGCCGACCACCTTCATCTTGGTGGCGCGGGCCGACGCCAGACACAGCATGTTCATCGGGTTGGTGTAGTTGAGCACCAACGCGTCGGGGCAGACCTTCTCGGCGTCTCTCAGAATGTCGAGCCACACGGGGATGGTCCGGAGGCCCTTGAACAGCCCGCCCGGTCCGATCGTGTCGCCGATGCACTGGCTGATCCCGTAGCTCAGCGGGATGTCGTTGTCGAAGCGGACGCACTCCACGCCGCTTACCTCGATCGAGTTCACGATGAAGTCGGTGCCCGGGAGCAGCTTCATCCGGTCGGTGTCGTACCGGACCGTCCACTTGTCCGACTGTCCGGTCTCCTCGATGATCTTCACCATCAGCTTGGCGGCGCGTTGGACCCGGTCTGCGTCGATGTCGATCAGGCGCAGTTCGCCGCCTTGGTTGCCCGGAATGAGGACGACGTCCTTGAGGATCGCGTTGGTGAAAAAGCTTCCGGCCCCGACCATGGTGACGTTGATCGGGCGGGGCATGGTGCCGGGAAGACCGATCTGTTCGACCGCCTGGGTGTGACCGACGTGTGACTCTGTTGCCGCCATGTGCTGACGTTAGCACACCGCCCGCCTGCGACGCTGAATTCGAGAAATCTGATTAATCGGTCGTTGACAGCGGCAGGGCGAGCCGATTCGGTATACAGTCGAAAGAGTCCGTATGATGCCGGTAGTGGAGGGCGTGCCGCCATGGTCAACGAGTTGATCCTGATGCGTCGCGCACCGAAAATTGCCGGAATCCGTTGAAAAAAGGGGCGAGGTCGCAGGACTTTTTGACATCGATGCAGTAGATATGGGCGAAATGTCACTGACGGATGATTTTTTCGAGGCGAAAGCATCGACGATGATTGACAAGAAGATCATTCTGTTGGTCGAAGACGACGTCGCCGACGAGCGGCTGACTCTTCGGGCTCTGCGAAAGAACAACATCATGAACGAGGTTGTCGTGGCGTGCGACGGCCAAGAGGCGTTGGACTTCCTCTTCCGGGAGGGGGCCTACGCCGGGATCGGCGACGCCCATCTGCCGGCCCTCGTCATCCTCGACCTCAAACTTCCGAAGAGGAGCGGGCTGGATGTCCTCCGAGCTATCCGCGGGGATGTGCGGACGGCCGGGGTGCCGGTCGTCATCCTGACCGCCAACGAAGACCCTTCCATCGTCCAGGAGTGCTATCGGATCGGGGCGAA
>JBDNCL010000292.1:0-2505 GCA_046719655.1 Fimbriimonadaceae bacterium | reverse complement strand
CCCTGGGCGTTCAAACCTTCCGCACGAAGCGGTCGAGAGGGTGTCGGTGGTGGGGAAAGCCCTCTTCGGCCGCGACGCCGATCGACAGCAGGGCGGGAATTTCGACGTGAGCATCGAGACCCAGAATCTCCCTCACCTTGTCGGGAACGAAACCGAGCATGGGCGAGCTGGAGTAGCCCATCGACTGCACGGCCAGCAGCAGGTAGCCGACGAAGATGTAGCCGATCTGTCGGGCCCAGTTCTCCTGGGTGGCGGCGTCGAACTGCCCGAAGTAGCCCGAGATGGTGGCGATCTCCTTCTCGCGGCGCTCCCCGACCATGTTGGGGTGCACGATCTCGTCGAGGTTGCCGAGGGCGTCCCTCATGTCGGTCGTCACCACGAACAGCACCTGGCTGTCGCCGACCTGGGTCTGACCGTATGCGGCCTCCTGCAACCGAAGCTTGGTCTCGGGGTCGCGCACCGCGATGACCCGCCACGGCTGGAGATTCCAGGGCGACGGAGCCAGGCTGGCGATGCGCAGGATCTCGTCGACGTGGCTGTCCGGAATCGGGTCGTCGGTGTACTTGCGAATCGAACGGCGCCTCTCGGCCGCCTCCGCGACGGTCAGGTTCTTGGGAAAAGCATTCAAAGTCGTATCCTCCGCGGAGTGTTACGACGTCGAAGTTTCTCGAGTTCCCGAAGCGCAGTTTTTTGGGCCTCGATTCGGCCGTGGCGTCAGACCGCGGCTTCCGCCTTCCGCGGCTCTTCCGCGGGAAGCGACTCCAGGTGGTCGAGGAGCTTGAGCAGCAGGGCGCGCAGCTCTTTGCGCTCCGCCTTCGACAGGCCGGCCATCAGCTGCTCCTCCCGCATCATGTGGGAGTCGAGAAGCCGATCGATCAGGGCGCGGCCCTCGTCGGTCAGCCGGACCCACCAGGAGCGTCGGTCGTTCGGGCAGATCACCCGTTCCACCAGTCCCCGTTCGGCCAGGTTGTCGACTCGGTTCGTCATCGACGCCGGCGTCACCGCCATCAGCGACGACAGCCGGGTCAAGGCGACTCCCTGCGGCTGTCCGACTCGGTACAGGGTGAGAAGGACGTCGAACCCGGAGATGTGCAGACCTTCCGTCTCCAGTCCGGCCGCGAGAGAGCGGGAGATCGTCACCGAGGCCCGCGCGAGCGCGACCACCGTCGTCGACGCCGACGTGTCCGCGTCGGGTCTGAGCGCCTTGAGGTCGTCTTTCATCTGGCGGAGCATTTCTCGGGTCTTCATATTGTCAAATCTCTAATGATCTACGTATCAGAACGCCGGAAAGCCGTGTTCTCGTTGCCTCCGTTTTGCCGGCCGGGCTGGGCCGGCGGTTCAGGGGGCCGCGTCCAGACGCGCCAGCATCGCCCGGAGCAGATGGGCGCCGCTGGGGTTTCGGGCGAGCCCCATCGGCTGGATTCCCAGACCTCCGTACGGCCGCAGGGTGGTCGCCAGGGCTCGTCCTGGGCCGAGGCGGATCTCGACCACGACCGGGTCTTCGCGGTAGGTTCGGACGTCGATCCGAGTCAGGACGGTTCGGATTTCGGCTTCGCTCCCCAGCCAGGCTCGGAGTTCCTCGAGCCGTATGGCCCGCTCGCCCGCGACCGGTATCTGGGCTTCGAAGTTTCCGTCCGTCCAGGGTCGCAGCCACCCGTCGAGGGCGGGGTCTTCGAGCAGGTGCACGCACTCGCGCCACCACGGCGCCAGACGCGTCGCCCGTCCTTCGAGGAACAGGGCGATTTTCCGACCGTCCCGCAATTGGTCGGCGAGGTCGGCCGGGGAGTTCGTCGACACCCAACGGGCCCCGTCGCCGTCGGCCCCAAACGCGGTCCCGTGGAATCGGCCGGCGGGATCGTCCAACTGCCAGCCCTGCCAGAGTTCGGCCGGAACGGTCGGCCAAACCTGGATCAGCCATGCGTTCTCGCAAGAGCCGAACCGAGCGAGGAGCCGGTATCGGCCGGGCTCGGGCAATTCGACGGCGATCTGCCCCGCTTCGACCGGCGTGCAGGCCCCGACGGTCGACGTTTCGCCCGCACCCCGGGCGACTTCGATGAAGGGCTCGCTCTTCGAGTCGGGCCCCAGGCGGGCCAGCTCCCACTCGAGCCGTCCGGTTTGGCTCGCGTCGCTGTGGAACCCGATTCGCAGGAAGAGCTGCCCGGGATACAGGTTGAAGCAGTCGACCCAGCCGGGGCGGTTGCTCTCGGGCACCCAAGGGGGGCGTCGGTTCGGGATCGGAAACAGCATCGACGGTCCGTTCCAAGTGGCGGTCTCGAACGTGAATCGGGGCTCGTCCCAGTCGTCGGTGAAGCCCGAGCTCGAAATGGGGGTGTCGCGCCAGCCGGTGACGACGTACCCGGCGACCTCGCGGATCGCGCGGATCTCCTCGTGGGCGCACTTGCGCATGAAGGCGACCTTCTGCCGGCTCGTCTCCAGAAGCTCGGCGTGGACGGCGACCAGCGGGTCGTCGCCTTCGGCGCCGATGGCGGCCCACCGCGATTCGGA
>JBDNCL010000291.1:0-2526 GCA_046719655.1 Fimbriimonadaceae bacterium | reverse complement strand
TCCCAGCCGCCGTTCGCGTCGATCCTCAGGCCGACGCCGAACGGCGCCGCCGACTCCCGGGCCGCCTCGAAGTTGGCCTGGTCGTGCTCGATTCCCTGGGGCGATCCGAGTTTGATCTTCAGGTGTTTTCCGCCCGTGCGGCGCAGGATGTCGGGCACCCTCTCCCGGATGATCTCGGGCGTCTCGATGCCGATCGTCACCGACGTGGGGCGGCTCCGCTTCGGCAGTCCGAGCAGCCGGTAGAGAGGCAGTCCCGCCTGCTTGGCCAGAAGGTCCCACAGGGCGGTGTCCAAAGCGCACACGGCCGGCGGGTCCACGCCCCTTTCGCGCATCGCCGCCCAAGCGTCGTGCGGGCATACTTCGTCGCCGAGTTCGGCGACGAAGGCCGCCAACTGCCGCTCGCCCTTCTCCGCGCCCCAGTCGAACCCGGTGGCGGGAGAGTGTTCGCCCACCCCGGTGTGGGTTCCGTCCGACGCGAAGACGTAGAGGTTCTCGGTGTGCCCCATGACGCCGCGGCTGATGGCCAGCGGATAGAGCTTCGGCACGTGAAGACGGAGGAACCGGAACTTCGGCATGCTGCTAGGTTACCGGGCCCACCGATCGGGGCAGACCCTTTCGGGCAGTACAATCCGTTCATGCGTTTGACGCAGATGGTCTCTTGCGCGGGTTGAGCGAGCAAACTGGGCCCCGCCCAACTGTCGGAGGTTCTCCGACTGCTGCCGCCGAATACCCATCCCGACCTGCTCGTGGGTTTCGACACCCGAGACGATGCGGGGGTCTTGAGGCTGTCTGACACTCAGGCCCTGGTCCAGACGGTCGACTTCTTCACCCCGATCGTCGACGACCCGTACGCCTACGGCGCCATCGCGGCCGCCAACGCGCTGAGCGACGTCTACGCCATGGGCGGCCGGCCGATTTCGGTTCTCAACATCGCCTGCTTCGACCCGTCCTCCCAACCGCCCGAAGTCTGGGCCGACGTCCTTCGAGGCGCTTTCGACAAGACCACCGAAGCGGGGGCCGCCATTCTGGGCGGTCACAGCGTCGAAGACTCCCAGCCGAAGTTCGGACTGGCGGTGACCGGCATCGTCGATCCGAACCGCATGTTCGTCAACACGGCGGCCGAAGTCGGCGACGTGTTGAGCCTCAGCAAACCCTTGGGGACGGGCATCGTCACCACCGCCGTCAAGTTCGAGTGCTGCCCCGAGGAGGCGTACCGGGCCGCCGTCGACGCGATGTCGACCCTCAATCGGGCCGCCTGCGAAGCGGGCTTGGCCGCCGGAGTCCGGTGCGCGACCGACGTGACCGGATTCGGTCTGGCGGGGCACCTGTACAACGTCGCCCGCGCCTCCGGCGTCACGATCGAGATCGACTCGCGCGCCCTTCCCCTGCTTCCCGCCGTTCAAGCATTGGCCGAGGACGGCAACGTGACCGGAGGCGCCCGCAAGAACGAGGCTTTCCTCGCCGACCGGCTGCAGTTTGCCGAAAGCGTGCCGAAGTGGCTCCGGGAGGTCGCTCTCGACCCTCAGACGAGCGGCGGACTGGTTCTGTTCGCCGGGGCGCCCGTGCCGCCCTTCCCGGCGATCGGCCGCGTCGTCGAGCGGTCGGACGGGGTGATCAGGGTTGTCTAGGCTCGACGTCCTGCGCGAACATCTCGCCTTTCGCTGGGGACTGCTGCGGGAGCCCTCGGTTCTCTTTCGGCAAAGGCTCTACCAGCGCGACGCCGAAGCGCTCGCCCAGACGCTGGCCCGCGCGTGGGCCGATCGAAACGGTCCCGACCGACCGCGCGTCGCCGCCCACGCCAGACCGACCGCGACCGTGCCGAGTCCCGCCGTCGCCCGCCAGGTGGTCGCCCACCTGATGGAGTCGCTGAAGCGCGACGACGTTCCGGTCGGCGGCCCGGACGCCGGCTCGCGGCTGAGCAGCCTTCCGGCTTCCGAGTCGCGGGAACGCCAGATGGAATCGGGCGCCGCCCGCATGGCGCTCGCCGTTCCGATCGCCGGCGTCCGAGGCGGAAAACGGCCGGCCGAGGTCTGGCTTTCGATCACGCACACCACCGGCGTCGGGGTGGCGATCGCGGCCGCCTCGACCCCCGAACGCCGCGCGATCGGAGTCGGCATCGACGTCGAAAGGCACGACCGCGTCGTTTCCGACCGCATGCTTGCTCGAATCGCCCATCCCGCCGACGTCTGGGGCGACGTTCCCGCCGTCGTGCGCTGGTGCGTCAAGGAGGCGTGCTTCAAGGCCGACCCTTGGGCCGACGGCTCGTTTTCACGCTACCGAATCGAGACCGAGCCCGCCGGCGGCGAAGGAGGCCTGTGGGCCTTCACGGCCCGATCGCGCGGGATGGTGGCGAGCGGCATCGCCGGCATCTCGTCGGGCTACGCCCACGCGGGCGTCGTCGCCGAACCGGCGTGAACGCCGGTCAGGAAAGCGCGTAGCGATCGGCGACCTCGGGGTTGGCCCCGATGTGGGCCTCGATCTCGGCTACGGTCGGAATCCGGCTCGTCGCCCCGAGGCTCTGGCACT
>JBDNCL010000290.1:0-2530 GCA_046719655.1 Fimbriimonadaceae bacterium | reverse complement strand
GGCGATGCGCTAGAGGCAGCCGGTCGTCCAAGTGCCGTCGCGGAGCTTGACGAACGTGGCCGACGCCCCCGGAAACGCCTCCAAGAACTCGTCCTCCGCCACGAGGGGCACGCAGAAATGCTTGTCTTCCGGGCACTTGTCGAGGAAGCGCACCACCGACTGCCCCGTCATGAACGGCAGGTCGCAGGTCGACACCACGACGTGGGGGCTGACCCGACCGGACTGGCGCAGGGCGTCCACCCCGCGGAAGATGTTCTCGGGGCCGGACCCTCCCTCGGGCAGCGCCTCGTCCGCCTTCTCGACGGCCCGGCTGTCGAGGACCTCGCGCGAGCCGACGACGACGATGCGGTCGATCCGTCCGCTTTCCCGCAGGGCATGGATCGTCTTCTCGAGGATGGTCGAGTCGTCGAACTTGATCAGGGCCTTGCTCGACGTGCCGACCACCTTGGCAAACGCGTCGTCGAGCTTGCCGCCGGCCGGGATGATCGCATCAAACTTTTCCATCGCCGCTCTTCCTGACTCGTCCCCTCGACAACTTTTCTCTTCGACCGTGTCGGACGGTGATACCCGACTCCTCTCTTCGCCGGCGATGCCGAAAACACCTGCCGGCCGACGCGAGACGCTCCGGCTCTTTCCGGTTGTGACGACCGCGGCGGGCGCTCGTTGCGGAGAACGCCCAACCGCCGCGGCCGACGCGTTCAGTCGAGGACTTCGAGCAGCTTCCGCGCCCGCGACGGATGCTTCAGCTTCTTGAGCGTCTTCTGCTCGATCTGCCGGATTCTTTCCCGCGTGACCTGGAAGCGTTTGGCGACCTCTTCGAGGGTGTGGGCGCGTCCGTCCAACAGTCCGTAGCGCATCAGGATCACATCGCGCTCGCGCACGCTCAAGGTGTCGAGAATGTCGGCGATCCGGGTTCGGATCATGGATCGGATCGCCGCCTCGGCCGGCGTCTCGCCGCGCTGGTCGACCAAGAACTCGCTCAGGGCGGCGTCTTCGCTCTCGCCGATCGGCGCTTCGAGCGAGACCGGCTCGGCGATCGCCCTCAGGAACTCGCGCACCTTTTCGGCCGACAGCCCCAGCTCTTCGGCGATCTCCTGCTCGGTGGGCTCCCGGCCCAGCCTCTGCTGCAGCTGGGTCGTCGTCCTCATCAGCTTGTTGACCGCTTCGAGCGTATGCACCGGGATGCGGATCGTTCGGGAATGGTCGCTGATCGCCCGAGAGATCGCCTGCCGAATCCACCACGTCGCATACGTGCTGAAGCGGTAGCCGCGACGGTAGTCGAACTTCTCCACGGCCCGGATCAGCCCCATGTTTCCCTCTTGGATGAGGTCCTGCATCGACAGCCCTCGGCCGACGAACTTCTTGGCGATGCTGACGACCAGTCGGAGGTTGGCCTCGATCATCAAGAGCTTGCACTGGGGGCAACCTTGGTCGGCCAATCGGGCGATGTGGAGTTCTTGCTCGGGGGTCAGAAGGGCGGTGCGGCCGATCCGCCGCAACCACATGCGGACCGAGTCCTCGACGCCTCCACTCTCGCTCTCTCCCTCGGGAAAGCGATCCACCCCGAGCTCGGCGGCAACGCGCTCCGCTTCTCGCGGATCGAAATCGTCCTCGACATCCTCGTTCGCCAACGAGGCCATTGAAGAGTCTTCCGGATCAATCTCCTCGTCGACGTCGGCGACTCCCCCCAGCGAGAGCCGGCCTTCCGACGGGCTCGCGCCTTCCCCCACGAGCGTACGTGAATGCAAATGGGCCTCCCTTTGCGGCTAGACTGACGCCCCCTACTGTACAACAGGTTCCCCGTATTCCCAAGAGGTTCGTAGCGTCGACACCTCACGTTTCCTTAAGGTTTTGAAGTCTCTCCTGAATCTTCCTGAGGCGCTCGTCTCCCCCGTCGCCCGCCTTGATCGTTTCGAGGGCCCGGGAATCTCGCTCCCGCCGGAGGTAGGCGGCCGCGCTCTCGAGCGCCGATTCGGAAGCCAAGAGGTGGAGGCCGAACTCGGTGTCGGCAATGGCCTGACGGATCTCCTCGTCGTCGACCGTTCCCAACCAGGTCGCGGCCGGTCCCGAGGGCGGAGCGTCGGGAAACGACCGCGCGACCGATTCGGCGACGCGCTTGCCCAGCGCGGTGTAGAAAAGCCCTTCCTCGCGCATCACGCGCCAGGCGTCCGGCGCCAGCGCCGGCTCCAACAGGCACCGAACGATCTGTGCCTCCTGCGACGACAGAGCCGGCGTGCCGATCGCCAGTCTCCGACCGGGGCGTTCGACGCGCTTGGCCCCCATGCGAAGCTCCCTCTGCCGTTCCCGGATGCGGCCGTAGAGGGTCTCGCGGGCGCCGCCGGGGGACTGACCCGACAGGTATCGGGCCGCGATCTCGGTCACGAACCGCTCCGTTTCGGTGGGGATCGCGGAACCGGCCAAGGCGTCCACCATCTGAGACCAGAACGCCTCGTCCGACGGCTTCAGACTCGACTCGATCGTCCGTATCCGAAACTCTAACGGAGAGACCCCGGACTCGACCGCGTCGCGG
>JBDNCL010000029.1:0-19108 GCA_046719655.1 Fimbriimonadaceae bacterium | reverse complement strand
TCGGAGATGGTCTCCGAGCTCATGCGCATCCTTTCCGAACTCAACGAACGGGAACAGAAGGTGATGAGCATGCGGTTTCGGCTCGACGACTCGGCCGACCCCAAGCTTCAAGAAGACATCGCGCGCGAGATGAAGCTGTCGCGCGAGCGAATTCGGCAGATCGAGGTCCAGGCGATCAAGAAGCTGCGGCTTCTCGCTCAGCGTCGGCGTCTGCGCGAGATGCTCGGCTGATGCCGGCAACGCGATGACGCCCGTCCAGATCCAAGCTCTCGCACTCTCCGCCGGCAGGGCGCCGACCGCAAACCAGATCGCGGCGGTCGCCGAGGTCGTCGGACCGGAAGCGGCGGCCTGGGCCTTTACCCAGTGGGAGCTGCGATCGCGCGCCTCGGTCAAGTTCGGCCGGGCTTCCGAGATGCTGTTTGTGCGGGATGCGCTGGAGCAAGCGACCCACGAGAGAGTCGCCGAATGGCGCGCCCGCCGTTTCCCGCCCGGTGCGCCGGTCGTCGACCTCACCTGCGGAATCGGGTCCGATCTGATCGCCCTCGCGGCCCGCGGCCCGGCGGTCGGCATCGACACCGACCCCGAGCGGGTGGCGTGCGCGAGGCACAACCTCGCCGTGTTCGGACTCGAAGCCGAAGTCCAGGTCGCCGACTGCCTGACGGCCGAGCCGGCCGACTTCTGGGTCGCCGACCCGGCGCGGCGCGATGCCCGCGGCAGGACGCTCGACTTGGCGCGGTGCCGTCCCGACCCCCGGGCCGTCGTCGACCGCCATGGCGGGGCGCGGTTGGCGGCCCTGAAGCTGAGCCCGCTGCTGGCCGACCGCGAACTGCACGCCCTCGGGCCTCGGGTGGAGTTTGTGTCGTTCGGTCGCGAGTGCCGGGAGGCGTGCGTCTGGCTCGGGCGCGAGGCCGTTCCCGGTCGCGCGGCGCACCACGTCGAGTCGGGGGAGACGTTGGCTTCGGGCGCCCCGCCACCCCAAGCCGAATCTCCCCTCGAATGGTTGGTCGAGGCCGACCCGGCCGCGACTCGCGCCGGCGCCCTCGGGACGCTGGCCGAGGAGCATGGCCTCTCCGCCCTCGGAGACGCTCCGGGATGGCTCACGGCGCCGCGTGCCCCCCGGTCCCCCTGGTTGCGCGTTTTCCCCGTGCTCGAATTCGGAAAGGGCAGCCCGGAATCGGCGCTGCGTTCTCTGGGAGCCGGGCCGGTCGTGGTCAAGACCCGGGGCGTCGACATCGATCCCGCCCGCAAGGCCCGCGAACTCTCGTCGAAACGGGGCGAGCCGCGAACGGTCGCCTTCTACTCCGTCCGGCGGTCCGTCCGATGGGTCGTCCTCGACGAGGAGATCGAGCCGCAGACCGTCTAGAGCGGCGGCTCGAACCGATACGGAGGTCGGAACACGCCGTTTTCGGTGACGATCGCGTCGATCAGTTCGCCCGGAGTGACGTCGAACGCCGGGTTGAACACGGGGCATCCGGCCGGCGCGACGGCGACGCCTTCGATGAGGGTGAGTTCGTCGGCGGGGCGCTCTTCGATCGGGATCGATCCTCCGTTCGGCAGGGCGGCGTCGAGAGTGGAGGACGGCGCCGCGATCACGAACGGGATGCGGTGGTGACGGGCCAGAACGGCGAGCGAGTAGGTGCCGATCTTGTTGGCCGAGTCGCCGTTGGCGGCGATCCGGTCGGCACCGGCGACCACGAAGTCGACTTTGCCGGCCTGCATGAGCGACCCGGCGGCCCCGTCCGCGATCGAGGCGAACGGGATCGCGTCGCGCATCAGTTCCCATGCGGTCAGACGCAGTCCCTGTTGTCGGGGACGGGTTTCGCACGAGTACACGAAGCTGACCCTGCCGGCGGCGAAGGCGCTCCGAATGATGCCGAGCGCGGTCCCGTGGCCGGCGGTCGCGAGAGAGCCCGTGTTGCAGATCGTGAGCACGCGGGCTCCTCGGGGAACGAGTTCGGCGCCGTGGCGTCCGATCGCCTCGTTCATCGCGACGTCCTCCCGCTCGATGGCCCGAGCCTCGGCGAGCAGCCTTTCGGGGGACTTGTCGGGAACGGCCGCCATCCGGTCGAGAGCCCAGAACAGGTTGACCGCGGTCGGCCGCGAGGCCCGCAAGACCGCGTCGGCGCGGGCGAGGTCCTCCCCCGATCGGGCGGCGAGGGCGATGCCGTAGGCGGCTGCCACCCCGATGGCGGGCGCGCCGCGAACCGCCATGTCGCGGATGGCGGCGGCGACTTCTTCGGCTGTGCGCAGGGTCAGCCAAACCTCCTGGTTGGGCAAAAGGCGCTGGTCGAGCATGACGAGAGCGCCGTCTTGCCAGCGCTGAGGGGCGAACGACATGGGGAGAGAGGCTACCCGCCGCCCGAGTTCGGGCTGGATCCAAGGGATCAGAGATAGGTCATCGCGACGAAGTGGCAGAGCGCGCCCCCGATCACAAACAGGTGCCAGATCTCGTGGAAACCGAACCGACCAGGCCGAGGGTTCGGACGCCGCGAGGCGTACACGACGGCTCCGACCGTGTACAGGATGCCGCCGGCGAGGACCCAGATCGTGCCGTCGGCCGAGATGCTGGCGGTCAGCAGGCCGACGAGCGGCAGGGCCATCCAGCCCATCAGGAGATACAGGGTCAAGCGGACCCAGGTCGGCGGCTTGGTCAACCGGAATGTCGCGACGAGACCGGCGGCGGCCATGCCCCACTGCAGGGCGAGAACGATGCGGCCGATCCGGTCGGGCAGAGCGAGGAGACACAGAGGGGTGTAGGTCCCGGCGATCATCAGATAGATGGCGGCGTGGTCGAACTTGCGCAGGATCGGGTTCGCGTCGTCCGCCCAGTGGTAGAGCGCGCTCGCGCCGAACATCAGGCACGCCATCGACCCGTAGACCGCGAAGGCGGCGGCAGCCGCCGCGCTGTCGGCACGCTGGGCGGCGACGGCGGGCACGCCGATCGCGACGGCAACGGCGGCGATCAGGTGCGACCAGGCGTTGAACGGTTCGCGGGCGGGCACAACCCATTGTCCCCGAACGGGGCCGGAAATCGACGCGCGTGTCGGGGCAGACGCTCGGGTCGGCGGCAACCGGTCTCGGCGCCTCTGCGCGGGGTCGGGGTCAGAATCGAGACCCGGTCGGCTCGATCTTCGAGTTCGCCCGGGTTTCGCTCCTCGTCGTGATGGCGGCCGGCGCGTCCGCTTGCGCGGCCGACAGGCTCGGGCGCGACCGGGCCGAGCCGATTCCCCAAGCTTCGGGTCGAGGGCAAGCACTTCGTCGATCCGGACGGGAAGCCGGTTCGGCTCCGAGGCGCGCACCTCGGCAACTGGTTGTGGATCGAGATGGGCATGCTCGGTCTCGATCGCGGCGTGGCGGGAGTCGGAGACCAGCACGGGCTTCTGAGCGTGCTCCGGCCGAGGTTTGGCGAGGCCGGCGCCCACCGCCTGATGGAGGCGTACCGCGAGTCGTGGATCGTCGAGTCCGACTGCTGTCATCCGGAGCTTGAGGATGGACGTCGTCCGGTTGCCGATCCACTACCGGATTCTCGAGGACGACGACAAGCCGGAGGTGCTTCGGCCGGACGCGCGGAAGTGGATCGACCGGGCTGTCGACTACGCCGAGAGGCCCGGCATCGACACCATCCCCGACATGCACGGGGCCCCGGGGCGGACAAAGCGCGTTCGACCGGACCGGGCGCAGCGGTCGGAACCGGCTTTGGACGGGGCCGGAATATCCGGATCGCCTGGTCTGGCTGGGGCGGGAGATCGCCCGCCGGTACGGAGACCGATCGGCCGTGGTCGCGTACGATCTCCTCAACGAACCGTACGGGGCGACCGCGACCCCACGCCTCCGACCCGCGCGCCTTTTTCGGAGCCGGGAAATGCGCGCCGAGAGGATCGACGAACTCGGCGATCATCCGCTGCCGGGACCTGTGCCTGACCGGACGCTCGGCGCGGGGTCTCCCTTGCGCGGCGCGGGTACCTTGAAAGTCCCCATGCAGCGTACCGACGACCTTCGGATCCGAACCGTCCGCCCTCTCATCCCGCCGGCGATCTTGGCGGAGGAGGTCCCCCTGAGCGAGGCGGCCGCCGAGGTCGTCACCCTCCGCCGGCGCGAGATCGGTGCGATCTTGAAGGGTGAGGACCGGCGGTTGCTGGTGGTGGTGGGGCCCTGTTCGATCCACGACGCCGACGCGGCCCGGGAGTACGCGTCGAAGTTGGCCGAGTTGGCGCCGCGCTACGACGGTCGTCTGCTGCTGGCGATCCGGGCCTACTTCGAAAAACCGAGAACGGTCACGGGTTGGAAGGGGTTGATCAACGACCCCGACCTGGACGAGAGCTTTCGGATCAACAAGGGTTTGCGGTTGGCGCGGGCGCTCCTTCTCGAGTTCGCCGAGATGGGCTTGGCGGCGGCGACCGAGTTCCTCGACACGTCTCTGCCCCAGTACACCGCCGACCTGGTCGCGTGGGGAGCGATCGGCGCCCGGACGACCGAGAGCCAGCTCCACCGAGAACTGGCGTCCGGGCTTTCGATGCCGGTGGGGTTCAAAAACACGACCGACGGGGAGGTGCGCGCCGCGGTCGACGCGATCGTCGCGGCTCGGTCTCGACACTGGTTTCCTTCGGTCACGAAGCAGGGGGTCGCGGCGATTTCCGAGACGACCGGCAACGACACGTGCCACCTGGTGCTGCGCGGCGGAAGCAAGACCGGTCCGAACTACTCGGCCGAGCACGTGGCGCGGGCCGCCGAGATGCTCCGCGCCCGCGGGGTCTGCGATCGGGTCATGATCGACTGCAGCCACGGCAACAGCCTCAAAGACCCGGCCCGACAGGGTGCGGTCGCGGCCAACGTCGCCAGTCAGATACGGGACGGATCGCGCAGCGTGATGGGCGTGATGTTGGAGAGCAACCTCGTCGGCGGGCGCCAAGAAGTCGTCGCGGGCAAGCCCCTGACGTACGGCCAGAGCATCACCGACGCGTGCCTCGGCTGGAATGAGACGGTTCCGATCCTGGACAACCTGGCCGAAGCGGTGGGCTGAAATCCGCCGTTCAGCGATCCCAGAAGACGCCGAACTGGCTCTCGGTCGGGTGGATCCCCCGGTCGGTCCAGTTCACGCTGCGGCGCCCGTTCCCCGACCAGTCGGCGTAGGCCGGATAGGTGTCCTGACCCCCCAGGTCTAGGAAGACGCCGATGCACAGAATCCGCGAGCGGAGGCTGCCTTTGGGGGCCTCGGCCGCCTTGCCGAGCGCGATTCCGCGGGCATCGTAGGCGTCGTTTCCCTGCAGGTCGATGAAGAGGCCGAATCCGTTCGCGTTTCCCGCGCCGAGGCTGAGGTTGGGGCCCGAGTAGCGGTCGTCGCCGGCCCGATCGATCAGCACGCCGAAACCCAGGTCGTGTCCGGCGCCCAGGGCCATGTTCAGGCGCGCCGAGTACTCGTCGTTTCCGGACACGTCGTCCAGGGCGCCCACGGCAAAGTGGGCGGACGCGCCTTGCACGTACCAGTCCCCGGCGTACCGGTCGTCGCCGGCGCCGTCCCAGAGCATGCCCACCCCCATCCAGTAGCCGACTCCCTGCCCGAACACGCCGGCGGAGTAGGTGTCGTTGCCGGCCTGATCGTAGAGGATTCCGATGCCGCCCGCCAGATTGCGGCCGTCCAGATAGTCGGCGCGGCGTCCGTTCCCGGCCCCCTGGGCCATGCTGATGTTGGACTGGGCCGACTGCGGCGAGGGGAAGTCGAGGATGGTGTTGTTGGCCACGTAGGCGTCGTTTCCGGCGCGGTCGAGGAGCAGCCCGAGACCGCCGGTCTGGCCGACCGCCTGGACTTGGTTGAAGCCCTCGTAACGATCGTTCCCGGCGACATCCTCGAGAATCCCGGCGCCGAACTCGCCGTATCCCTGGGAGTCGATGTAGGCGTCGTACACGTCGTTTCCGTCCAGGTCGAGGAGCATGGCGAATCCGAACCGCCCCGAACCCTGGCTCGGGCGATGCGAGCGGTAGAGGTCGTCCCCTTTGGTGTCGACGATGGCGGCGTAGCCGAACAGGGCGCCGCCGGGGCCGGGGCGAAGGCCGGCATGGCGACGGCCCTCGAACTCGGCGACCGGGGTTTGGGCGAGCGCGGGATCGCTCAGGTAGAGGTCGTTGCCGTCCGTGTCGATCACGATGCTGGCCCAGTTGGCGGAGGAGCGGTTGGCCCCCATGTCGATGTAGGTGTCGTTGCCGCCGGTGTCGACGATGAGCAGGGACGGGCCGCCGTCGTGCCGGGTGTCGCCTCCCCCGGTGAGTCGGATTTCGCCCCAGATCGTGGGGATTCGGACGTCGTACGAAACCGTTTCCGGGACCGGCGCCAGGGCGGTAGCCGCCTCCTGCACGGCCAGGAACAGGTCGTAAGCTCCGGCGGCCAGATACGAGGTCTCGATCCGACGCAGCATGCGGAGCCGGGCGGAGTCGGTCCGGATGTGCGGGACGCGCGGCCCGGGCTGCGAGTATTCGGTGAAGGCACCCTGCATCTCGCCGAGCTGGGCGAAGGCGGCACGCCGGAACTCGAGCACCTCGGGAAGAACGAGCAGGATGAGGGCGGCCGCCCGCTGCGTTTCGACGGGAACCTCGGCCAGGCTGGGAATCGGGCTCGGGATGCGTCCGGCTTCCCGCCACGATTCGAGCACCCGGGTCAGCGAGCCGTCCCGCCTCGACTCCGCGATGGTCGCCTGAATCGGGTTGCCGAGCAGGTTCCGTCGGACGCCCCAACCGGTCAGGCGGCTCCCCCAAACCAGAGACTCGCTGGGACGCGCCCCCAGCGTCCCCGCCTCGCGCCTCAGCGTCTCCATCGTGAACGGTATCCTCCAGGGGTTTTCAAAGCAGGCGTCCATGAACGGAGTACCGAATTCCCCTTGTCGGAACATGTTCAACGTGGCCGGTTCGTATCGGGCGGTTCGGGTTGAAAGCCCGGCGGCGCCGAGAGCAAGATCGATTTCGGTATCGGGAGTCAGCGTGGGCTGCCCGATCGTGGAGAAGGCGATGGCGGCGACAAGGTGGGTCAAGACGATTCTCCTGGGGGCGGCGGCTCTGGCCGGAGCGCTGGCTCCTAATTTGGCCTACGCCGTCGCCGAATCGCAATCGAACCCGCCGGGTCGGAGCGGACCCGATATCCGGGTCGCCCTGCCGCCCGTCGATTTCCCAGACTGGGAACCGACCGACAGCGAGTTCGGAGTCGTCGAGTACGCGGCCCGTTTTCGAAGCGCGGTCGAGTCCGCGGAACCGGCGAACAACTGGGTGCCGGTGCGGGCCGTTCTGCCCGCCCGCCGGGACGGGCCGGTGCCCGCCGTCATCATCCTGCACTACTGGGGAGCCCGCGACCAGCGGTTCGAGCGCAACCTCGGCGTCGGGTTGGCGCGGCGGGGCGTGGGGGCCGTCTTGATCGCGTTGCCCTATCACCTGGACCGTACGCCACCGGGGGCGCGGTCGGGCGAACGCGCCATCGTTCCCGATCCGGAGGCGCTCGTCGCCACCATGGCTCAGGCCGTCCTCGACGTCAGACGGTCCGTCGACTGGATTCAGTCGCGTCCGGAGTTTCGCCCCGACGCGATCGGATTGGCGGGAGCCAGTCTGGGGGCGATCGTCGCGGCGACCGCCGTCGGGGTCGAGCCCCGCATCGACACGGCCGCGTTCTTGTTGGGAGGGGCCGACCTGGGCGGGATCTTGTGGCACTCGTCCCGAGTGGTCCGCCAACGGGAATCGCTCCGGCGGGCAGGGTGGACCGAAGAGCGTCTGAGACAGGCGCTCGAACCCGTCGAGCCGTCCCGGTTTCTCGCCGATCGGCGTCCCGGTCGGTCGTTTGTGATCGCGGCCCGCAACGACACGGTGGTGCCGCCCGCCAACGCCGAGCGTCTGATCCGGTCGCTGGGGGACCCGACCGTCCTCTGGCTCGACACGGGGCACTACGGCGGGTTCTTCGTGCTTCGGCAGGTCCAACGCGAGATCATCGAGTTCTTCGAGGCCGAGTTCTCCGGACGGACCTACGTTCCCCCGGCCGAGATTCGGGCGCCGGTGGTGCGCATCGGGGCTCATGCCGACTCCGCCAACGGGCTCCAGGTGGCGGCCGGGATCGACATCTGGCGCGCTCTCGACCGGCCGGGAGAGGTGATGGGTACGGCGCTGTTCACACCGCGCGGTCCGGCGCTCTTCGTCGGCGCCCGAATCGAAAGAGGGCTTTCGCTCGGCGTCTCGTTCCGGCCGAATCAGGTGACGGGAGGGCTGTTCTGGAGCATCGTGCTTTGAGCGAGGCAAACCGGATCGGAATCGGCGCCGAGAACCTCAGCCACACCTATCTGGGAATCGGTCGGGCGGCGCCGGGGGCCGAAGTCGGGTCTGGCCCGGGCTTTCTCTACTGTCGGTGCGACTTCCCGCACCCGATCGGCAATTTCGGGATCCTGCTCGAAGACTCGGCACCCGCGATCGACGCTCTGGCCGAGAAGGCGGAGGGCAGACCCGCGTTCCACATCTATGCCCCCACCCACCTCGACGACGACGATTTGGCCCGTCGGCTGGCCCGGAAGGGTTTCCGCGGCGGGTATCGGCTCTGTCTGATGCTGGCGAACCCGAGCCCGGCCCGCTGCGGGGCGCGATTTCCGGCCGATGTCGCGCTGCATCAGGCCGAGACGGTCGAGGCCCGCGATCGGGTCGCCCGATTCATGGGCGAGCAGTTCTTCGCCCGCCATGGGGACGAGGTTGTCCGCCAGCTGGCGGCCACGACGACGGCGGCTCCCCACGTGCTGTGGTTTGCGGAATGCGGGCACACGATGGTCGGCGCTGTGATGATCAGTCGGTCGGAGCGGGCCCTCGGCATCTACAACCTGTGCGTGGGGCCCGCCTATCAGGGGAGAGGGATCGGGGCGGCCATCGTGGCCCAGGTCCTGCGTCTGGGAGACAAGATCGGGAAGTCCGTGGTCCTCCAATGCGACGGCTCTCTCGAACGCTGGTACGAGGGGCTCGGCTTCGAGACGGTCGGCGAGGTTCAAGTGGCGGCTTTGGATCCGCGTCGACCGAGGCTATAATCTCCTCAGGACCGACCGCCGAGCCGGTCGGGTTTCTGGTTTTGAGACCGAACGTTCGAGCCTTCACGCTGACGGAACTGCTCGTCGTCGCCGCGATTCTCGCGATCTTGGCGGCGGTGCTGTCTCCTGTCTTCCGGTCGGCTCGCGGCGTGGCGGAGAGGACGCACTGCGCGGCCAATTTCCGGAGCGCGATGCAGGCCACCCACCTGTACCTGGCCGACTACGACGACCGCTTCATGCCCGTGAGCTATCATCCGGGCGAACCCGCCGACCCGGCCCGCGACCGGACCTGGGTGCAGGTGCTGATGCCCTACGTCCGCTCGTTCGGGGTTTTCCGGTGCCCGTCCGACACCACGCCTCGGAGTCCGTCGGACGCCGTGTTCGACCAGGATCTGGTGCCCGGAGACACCCTGAGCCGGTTCTACCGGGCGTCCAAGCGGACCAACCTCGGCTACAACTACCTCTACTTCTCGCCCGTCACGCTCGGACCGACGGGTTGGCAGGTGATGCCGCGCAACGTTTCCGAAATCGCCAATCTCGCGAGAGCGTTGGTATTTGTCGATTCGGTGAAGGCGAGAGGGGGGTCCGGTCAGCCCGAGGGCGGCGGAAGCTTCGTGGTCGTGCCGCCTTGCCGGTACCAGAACGAAGCCGGGCGCCGGATCGACACGTTCGGTTTGGGTTACGGGGCCGTCGTCTACGCCCCCAACCCGGGTTGGCGCCCCAGCGATCCCCTCTCCCCGTACCAGTTCGGTTTGGCTTGGCCTTGGCACAACGGTCGGGCTTCGGTCGTTCGGTTCGACGGCACCACGGCCGCGATGACGGTGGAGCAGCTCGCCGAAGGCTGCGACGTTCGGGACAACTGGGAGGGCAACATCCTCGACGCCGACCGGTACCTCTGGGATTTGCGCTGAGCCGGCGCCGGTCTGTCCTCGGTTCGCAGGAACTTGCGCTCCGCATGTGGAACGGCAGACTATGTCCCTCCGTGCGGCCCTGACCGCCGGCATCGGGCTGGTCGTCGCATGCCTGGGACTCGGTGTCCCGACCGACGAGGAAGCCCAGGCCGTCTACCGAGAGCGCATCGACGCCGTCGACGCTCGGCGCATCCGTCAGAGCATCGACGACATCGCCGCGTTCGGCTCGCGGATGCCGGGTTCCGAAGGGGAGCGCCGCGCTCTCGAGTACGCCGAGTCGAGGCTGAGGGAGCTGGGGGCGACCAACTTTCGACGCGAGCCGTTCCGGGTGACGGTGCCCGACCCCGACGCCGTGGGTCGTCTTCGGTCGAGTCGGGGCGACTGGTCGGCCGACGTGTTCCCTCTGTGGCCGAACCTCGTTCGGACATCGACGTGCGATCTCGAGGGGCCGATCATCTACGTCGGGGACGGGTCGCTGCCCGCCATGCGCGGCAAGGACATGAAAGGGGCCATCGCCCTGATGGAGTTCCGGTCGGTGGCGAACTGGCGGCAGGCGGCGAAACTCGGCGCGCGAGCGGTCGTGTTCATCGAGCCGCCCTCGGCCGGCCGCACCGAATTCGAACACAAGTTCAGCGCCGTGCCGATCGACGTCCCGCGGTTCTGGCTCCCGATCGACCGGTCGGGTCCCGTGATCGACGCCGCTCTGCGGGGCGATCGGGTGCGACTTTCGTGCCGTCAAGAGTGGGTCCAGCGGGAGACCTACAACCTCGTCGCCGACCTGTCGCCGGGAGACCCCGGCGACCGCAGGGCTCAGGCCGAGCGCATCATGCTGACCGCCTACGCGGACTCGATGAGCGTGGTGCCCAAGTTTGCCCCGGGGGCGGAGTCGTCTTCGGGTCTGGCCGTCCTGCTGGAGCTGGCCCGGATCATCCGGAAGTTTCCGGGGCGTCGGCCGGTCAGCGTGACCGTGTTCGCGGCCCACAGCCTCGCTCTCCAGGGAGAGAGGGAGTTCGCCGAACGGCGTCTCCAGGGAAATGAGCCGCCGCTCCTGTTGGTTCTCAACCTCGACCTGACGTCGGGCAGCTCCTCGATCGGTTCCCACGGGCGCGGTTGGCTCTACGACTACCGAAACGAGACTCTGGACCGGGTTCGGCAGGGTTCGCGGACGTTCCGACAGCACGCCGACCGGATCGCTCCCGTCGTGAAGGCGCCCGCCCCGCGGATGGTGATCGTCGACGCGGCCAACGACTCCGACAGCCGACCGTGGCGCAACACGATCCCGGGCAAGTTCGCGATGGGTTGCGAGCCCCTGCTGCTCGCTCAGATCAACTCTCTTTCGTGGGCGACCGTCGAGGACCTCCGCGATCGGGTCGACACCCCGTTCGACACGGCCGAGCACGTCGACGCCGCCAACTTGGGCCGCCAGGCCGGGACCATGGCGTGTCTGCTGTGGCACCTTCTCAACGACACGTCGGACCGCAGCGACACCTCGAACTTCCGGGTTCGCATCGAGCCCCGGCGGCCCGGGAGGATGTCGCTGGTGGGCGGTTTCGCCACGATGACGGGGCGGGTCGTCGTGTTCGACCCGGAGAAGAGCTTCATTCCCGACGTTCCGGTCCCCGGCTCTCTCGTCGTGTTCATGCACGAGCACAAGAGCCTGATGGGCGTGCGGGCGGCCATGGTGGTGCCGACGGTCGGCGAACAGGCCCGCTACCGGTTCATCGGCATGCCGACTCAGAACACCTACTGGGTGCGGCAGCAGCGCCCGCTGAGGATCAGCGCCTTTCGGCTCGATCCGGCTACCGGCCAGGTGACCCACGCCCCCGTGTCCGGGTTGATGGCGGTCGGCGCGAACCGAGAATTCCAGCTCCGCACCGCGGTCCGGGAGGCGCCGATCGTGGTCTTCCCGTGCGTGGCGACCGGGTTGTTCGACCTGGTCGATCCGCAGGAACTCCGAACGCTCGGGGACCCTCGCGTCCTGGACGCGGCGAGCGATGCCGAGCCGAGGGAGTACGGGTTTTTCCAGCCTGGGCAGAGCATGTCGATGACGAGCGAGGTCGAGGACGCGGCCGTTCTGTTCACCCCGCCCGGACTCCGCTATAAGCTGTTGATGGGCACCGGGATCGGCGATTCGCGGCTGATCCTGGTCAACGCGACCGAAGACGAGCCGCTCGGACGCGGCTATCTGTCTCCGGGACGGAAAGACGTCGCGATCGAGGGTCGGGACGGCATCGCGCTCGACGGGGTCATGCCGATGACCGCCCTCCAGACCGCGACCGACATCCTCACCGTCAACCAGTCCCGACTCGACAAGTTCGTCAGCTACAAGATCATCAGTCCGGGCGCGGTGAAGCTTCAGGAAGACGCCATGGCCGAGCTGAGAGCGGCCCAGGAGGCGGTGGCGGCGAAGGACTGGGCGGCGGCCGAGCGGCATGCCCGCACCGCCTGGGGGCTCGGTCTGCGGGCCCACCCCGTCATCCAGGGTACGACGAACGACGTCGTCCAGGGCGTGGTCTTCTACCTGTTCCTGCTCATCCCGTTCAGCTACTTCTGCGAGCGGCTGTTCTTCGGGAGCCGGGAGCTGACCAAGCAGCTCGGTTGGTCGGCCGCGATCTTCATCGTCGCGTTCTTCGTGCTCCGGATGATCCACCCCGCCTTCGAGATCATCGGAAACCCGGCGATCGTGTTCGTGGCGTTCGTGATGGGCGCTCTCAGCCTGATCGTCGCCGCCTTTATCACGACCAAGTTCGAGACCTCGCTCAAGACGCTCAAGGCGGAGCAGTCCGGAATGCGCGAGCTCGACATCGGACGGGTCAGCGTGGCCCTCGCCGCCTTCAACCTCGGTCTCGGGAACATGCGCCGTCGCCGCGCCCGAACCGCCCTGACCACGCTGACCCTGGTCGTCATGACGTTCATCGTGCTCAGCTTCACGTCGATCGTCAACGATCTCACCCTGCACGAGCTGCCCAGCCGAGACCCGGCCCGGTACAGCGGCATCCTCGTCCGAAACCCGGGTTTGGAGTCGCTCCAGTCGGCGACCTACCGGACCTTGCTCAACCTGTTCGAGACAGACGCCACCGTCGTGCGGCGAGCCTATTACTTCGGCGCCAACGTCACCGACGTCGGGGCGATCACGCTCTCCCGCGCCGACCGGTCCGTCGACCTGCGGGCCGCTCTCGGCGTCGAACCCGGCGAGCAGTACGTGACCCGACCGCAAGAGGGTCTGATCCCGGGAGGCCGGTGGTTCCGCCCCGGAGACACCAAGGTGGTGATCTTGCCGCGGACGTTGGCGGAGAGACTCAAGATCGCCAACGCCGAGGTCGGAAAGGCTCAGGTTCAGTTTGCGGGTGAGTCCTACACCGTGATCGGCCTGATCGAGGACAGCGTCCTCCGGGGGATCACCGACCTCGACGGCGACGGCATCCTGCCTCCCGACTACTCGCTGACCAACCGGTACCAGACCGAGTCCCGCACCGCGAACCAGGCGTTCCGGAAGTTCCTTCGCCTCGACCCCCCCACGACGTTCTTGATGACGGTGGAGGACGCGTTCGCGGTCGGAGCCGACCTGCGGTCGGTGGCGATCCGATTCGAGAACCCGGCCGAGACCCGGCAGGCGTTGGACGCCCTCATGCCCCGGCTTCGCATGAATCTGTATGCCGCCGTTCCGAACCGGGACGGGAATCTCGAAATCCGGACGTTCAGCGTCCTGCAGGGAGTCAAAAACACCGGTCTGGGCTTGGTGCTCGTTCAGATGCTGATCGCGGCCGTGTTCGTTTTGAACACGATGATCGCCAGCGTGTTCGAACGCACGAAGGAGATCGGGATCTTCAGCGCGATCGGCCTGGCGCCGAACCACATCGCCATCCTCTTCTTCGCCGAGTCGCTGGTCTACGGGGTTCTCGGCGCCGTCTTCGGCTACTTTCTGGCCCAAGGCGCGGCCAAGTTCATTTTGGCCACCGGTCTGTTGCCGGGGCTGTATCTGAACTTCAGCGCCACGTCGGCCGTGCTCGCCGCCGCCGTCGTCATGCTGACCGTCCTTCTGAGCACGATCTATCCGGCGCGGGTCGCCAGCCGGATCGCGGCCCCCGCTCTCGACGAGGAACTCGCCCATACCGAGCCGGAGGGGGATTCTTGGCGCATCACGCTGCCGTTCAGCGTGGGCGAGGCCGAGTCTGGCCCGATGATCTGGTTCTTCCACCAATGGTTCCGCTCCTACGAGGAGTTCACGATCGGCGACTTCGTCACTTCGGAGACCGCGTTCGCCCAGCGCGAACAGCCCGGCGGCGGGTGGTCGTACGAAGCTTCGACGACGGCGTGGCTGGCGCCTTACGACCTCGGTGTGTCCCAGAAGATCGTTCTCGTGACTTCGGCCACCCCGCTGCCGAACGTGTACACGGTCGAACTGCGGCTGGAACGGATCAGCGGCGACCCCGCCAATTGGGTCAACGTCAACCGCAGGTTTTTGACCACGATCCGCAAGCAGTTTCTGGCTTGGCGCATCCTGAGCCCGCAGGAGAGGGAGAGGTTCAAGCCCGGAGGGCCCGAGGTCCCCGGAGACGGTCCGAGCCCGGAACCGGCGAACGCGTGACGGGGGTGCGGATTCGGCCTCAGACCCAGGTCGTCGCCCGGCGGAAGATCTTCGGCGTGATCGGGCGGCGCAGGTGGGCGAAGACGAAGTCCGGCCAGCCCGTGATGAAGTCGAGCTCGTAGTCTTCGGGAGGGGCGATCAGGACGAGCGGGACCGAGCTGGCGACCGCGTGATCCATCTTCGCGTGGGCGAACTTCTCGTAACCGGAGATCTTGTTCGGTTCTTCGAGGGTGGCGAGCAGATCGACGAAGATCAAGTCCACGCCGCCGCAGTGGTCCAGCGCTTCGGCCCAGTCGGAAAACACGGCCAGTTCGTCGTCGGGGTGGAAGCCCTCTCGCGCGGCGTCCACCAACTCCTGGTCCCTAGTGAGCAAGACGAACTTCATTCCGGTCCTTTCCGATTATGGACCGCCCTCGTCGCCCTTGTGTCGGCCCATGGCCCACATCGATTTGAGAACGTGTTCCTGAAGTTTTTACAATATTGGGAAATGATGGAACCGACCGAGTTATATCAGTGTATGATGATGATGTGGAGAGCGAAGACAGCGCGGTCCACGAAGGAGAGGTCTTCCCATGAACATCGTCGATGAACGATTTTTGCCCGAGACGGGACGATCTGGAAAGGACTACAAGCAGTTCGAGTCCATGGTCCGCGACACCAAACGGAGAGCCTATTCGATGGCCCTCCAGCTGACCCGGAACACCTCGGAAGCGGAGGATCTCGTTCAGGAGACCTATGTCAAGGCGTGGCGCGGTTTCGACACCTACACTCCGGGTCGCCCGTTCCTGAACTGGCTCCTGAGGATCATGCAGCGCGCCTACCTCGACCAGCGCCGCCGGGAGAATCCGATCCGCAAGGCGGAATCGCTCCACGCCATGGTGAGTCCGACCGACGGCGAGCTGCAGGAGATGCCGATCGCCGACGAGCGCAGCACGCCGGAAGAGGACTACATGCGCAAGGAGTACGTGGAAGAGTTGCGGGCCGCCCTGAACGAGCTGCCGGCTCTGTACCGAGAAGCGATCGTCCTCTGTGACCTCGAGGGTTTGTCCTATCTGGAGATCGCCGACATCCAGTCGACCACCATCGGAACGGTTCGGTCGCGGATCCACCGCGGTCGCCGAATTCTCCGGGATATCGTCCGGGCCAAGGCTCCCAGCCTGATTCCGGCCTGAACCAAACGACTTGAAAACGAGGAGCTCTGGGCCCACCGCGCCGATTCCCACATCAGCACCGCGGCTGGGCCATTTTTTTCTTCTGGAGCTCTGGTGCGCTCTTCTCCGGACTTTCCGTCCTTCGCCGTTCCCACGTCGGCGAGCGTCTTTCGCTCTCTCGTACCTTTCGCCTTGGCCGGCAGAATCTCCTTCACAACTCGGGGCTCCGAACCGACAATAAGACCAAGAATGGAGACTTCGGCCCCAACTGCGGCCGCGACGGCCGCCCTGAAAGCGGCCCAGGCGGCCTCCGAGGCCCCGCCGGCCGATCGGCAGGCCATGGCCATCGCCATGCTGAAGAAGGCTCTCGAGGCTCAGCAACGTCAGGCGGACGAGATCATGCGGACCGTCACCGGCAAGGGCCAGCACATCGACATCCGGGTCTGAAGCCGACCGGACGCTCCTGTGGCGTCGCTGGGGCCATCCGGAAGACCGCGACCCCCTCGACTGGTACACTCTAGCGCTGTGAGCGCGAAGAGGATTCCCAAGCCCGCGTGGTACAAGAACACCTATTTTTGGATCGCATCCATCCTCTTCGTCATCGGCATCCTGGGACTGCCGTTCCTTCTCGGCGAAGAGTCGATCCGCGATCCCGGTCAGAGGCGGGAAAGCGGGCTCGTTCTGATCTACTTCGGCGGCGCGCTCGTCATGTTCGTCAACGGGTGGCTGAGCCACCGGCAGACGGTCCAGGCCTATCAAGAATCGTTGGAGGAGAAATCGTGAGCAAAGTCCTGTGCGTGTGCGGCAAGCCGATCGACAAGGTCCCGGAATGGTTGGCGGGCGTCAAGGTCGAGTTTGTGTGCAACAACTGCCCGAACCGCAAGACGCGAAACATCGCCTTCGTGACTCTCGAGACCACGGA
The DNA here is from genome assembly GCA_046719655.1 of Fimbriimonadaceae bacterium. GTDB lineage: Bacteria > Armatimonadota > Fimbriimonadia > Fimbriimonadales > Fimbriimonadaceae > JBDNCL01. The sequence goes on along the minus strand of JBDNCL010000029.1, from coordinate 2,504 downwards.
GAGCGCGGCCCTGGATGAGGAAGTTCCCGACGATCTGACCGACGGCGAGGACGAAGACGACGGGGACGCGTCGGAACTCTGAACGAACGCCCTCCCCCAAAGCTGAATCGGACCTGGCACCCTTTGCCAGGTCCGCCTTCGTATCCGAGAACAGGGCAACGCTAGGCTGCGTATCGGTTCGAGGTGATCAGAATCACGTTTTTGGGAGTACCCTGCTCGCCCAAATCGGTCAAGCAGGCGGCCCGAATCATCTCTGGATTCATGGCATGGTTCGGCCCCACCGTGACGTGCGCGTGCAAGTCACCCTGCGATACCCACACCGAAGCATCCAGAACGTCCGGTAACGACAGCAGATAGGACTCTGTATTTTTCGGATCGAGGCGTATAACCGCCGTTGGTTTTAGCGCCATGCCCCTATTCTCGGACAGGGAGTTCGCATCTTTAGGTTTTTTTGCCGGGTTTTGCTTGAAAATCGCCAATTTCGAACATCCTCGTCCGGACATCGGGACTCGCGGGGATCCCCTCGCCTCGTGTCTTCCCGGCCGTCGGTCGGTTTCGATTCAGCCAACATCTTCGTCGTCGTCGATCTGTCGTCGCCGTCGTCGGTTCCTGCCCGCGGTTCGGTCGGCCGGGAAGGGTTCCCGGCCGACCGGTCCTTTTGGCCGGAGTCGTCGGCAAAGAGCCCGACCCGGCCGAGCGGCGGCGGGTCGGGCCGGGACGACCGGGAGCGGGTGACCGGCTCTCGGCAGCCGGCGGCGCTAGTCGAGCGGGGTGGGCGGAACGGTCCGGTTGGGCGACGACCCGTCGCGGTTTCCGGTCGGGGCGGCCCAACGCACCGCGTTTCCGATCACCCTCTGGACGACCGGATCGTGGTAGGTCGGGTACGTTTCGTGCCCCGGCCGGAAGTAGGCCACCTTGCCGAGCCCTCGCCGCCAGGTCAGGCCGGAGCGAAAGACCTCGCCGCCCGCGAACCAGGAGAGGAACACGGTGTCGAGCGGCGCCGGTACGTTGAAGGGCTCTCCGTACATCTCCTCGCGCGGAATCTCGAAGAAATCTCCCGCCAGACCGTCCGCCATCGGGTGGCCGGGGCAGGCGATCCACACGCGCTCCAACTCCCCGGCCTCGCGCCAGACGACGTCGCAGGTTGTGCCCATGAGGCGGAGGAACGGCTTGCTGTGGATGGCGCTGTGGAGCGCGACGAACCCCATGCCCGCGTTGACCCGGCGCACAACGGCGTCGGCGACGGCGTCCGAGAGGTCGCGGTGAGCCATATGCCCCCACCAGACGAGAACGTCGGTTTCGGCGAGGACCTGGTTCGGCAGACCGTGTTCGGGCATGTCCTGGGTGGCGACACGGACCTCCATCCCTCCCTGCCGTTCAAGGGCGTCAGCCAGCGCGGCATGGATCCCGTCCGGGTACACCGCCTTGACTTCGGCGTGGACCTTCTCATGGACGAACTCGTTGAAAACCGCGACGCGCAGGCGGGCCATAGTCCCAAAGTAGCACGTCTCGCCCTCCGCTCGCCCCGCCGCCGGCGGCGACCGATGACCGTCGCAGCGGAGTCCGACGCGGCGCGCCGGGCAGGGGCGGTCCGGGCATCCGGTCTGGACCGGTTCGCCGACCGCCGGCGGCGTGCGGTCGGGCATGGCAAGGTCTGGGTGGCGCCGCCTCCGATGGACTCCGGCTTTCGGCAAGACGTCGAGGCGGCGTGAACCCGGCTCGGAAAGCCGGTCCTCGTACGTCGAGCCGGCGCGGCCGCGCCCGGATGGGGGCTGGCCCAGCCCTGCGCGACCTTGCCGGGCCCGTCTTGCGGGGGACGTCGGTTGGCGGGGGAGGTAATCATGTTTACACGGATGAAGGGATCGTCCGAACCGTTTGTCGAACCTCTTGACACCCGAGCCGCCGGTCGGCGGTCTGGGCGGTCGGAGGCACGATGAAAATTCCCAACCCTATGGTCTTCGCTTTCGGACTCGCGGTCGTGTGGTCGGCGTTGTCTTCCGACGCCCGCTCCCAGCCGGCGGCCGGCAGTCCGCCCGCATTCGACTGGCAGAGTCCGCACGCCCGCGTTCTGCCGACCGGAGACTTGGAGTGGGCTCCGCAACCGTTTGTCTTCCGTCCCGGTCCTTCGGTGCGATACATCGACTTCGAGGCCGGCAACGACGCGAATCCGGGCACGAGGGAGGCCCCCTGGAAACACCATCCCTGGGACCCGGCCGCGACCGGCGCCGCGAAGGAGTCCCGAGGTTCCCACACGTACGTGTTCAAGCGGGGGGTGGTGTATCGGGGCCGCTTCGTGGTGGGCGACGACCGGGGTCAACCGGGAAATCCGATTCAGCTGACGAGCGACCCGAGCTGGGGCACCGGCGAGGCGATCGTCGCGGGCTCGGAGCGGGTCGCGGAGTGGCGGCGCGCCGCGCCCCGAGGCATGCCGAACCCGGACCGCGTCTGGGCATCGGAAGTTCCCTTCTTGCCCCGGACCCTGTGGCAGGTTCGGTCGAACGGGG
>JBDNCL010000289.1:0-2565 GCA_046719655.1 Fimbriimonadaceae bacterium | reverse complement strand
CGCTCCACGCCGCGCTGGCCATCGGCGCTTACGGGCTGGTCTTCGGGGGGCCCGACCCCGAGCCCCCGGTCGTGGTGGTGTTCGGGGGAGACACGGACGGCTACCTCTCGCCCTGCGGGTGCACCAAGCCGATGTCGGGCGGCATCCGCCGACGGGCGACGGCCGTGCGTCAGCTGACGGTCGGGCGCCGGGCCGTCATCCTCGAGAACGGGGGTCTGATTTCCGGCCAGGGGCGCCAGGACGAACTCAAGGCCGAGGCGCTCGCCGAAGCCCTGCGGGCGATGAACGCGACCGCGATCCACTTCGGACTGAGCGAGGCCCGTCTCGGTCCCGGCCTTCGAATCAGCCTGGCCCAGCTGACCGGGGGCCGGCTCGTGCAGTCGAACGCTCTGGAGGCGGACGAGGACGTCGTCCTCTCGGTGGCCGGCGGCCCGTTTCTCATCGGCGGGGTCGAAACCCGTTCAGCCGCTCTCGCCTCGGCGACCGGTCGGCGCACCGCGTCCGACGAAGACGCGGTCCGGAGGTTGGTCGACGAGGGGCGCCGTCAGCGGCGGCCCGTCGTGGTGATGCTCCAGGGGAGCCTTGAGGACGCCCGCCGCCTCGCCCGGATCTTTCCGGAAGTCGCTCTGATCCAATACCGGTCGGCGGGCGACCCGCCCGCCCGCCCCCACCGGGAAGGGAACACGGTTCTCGTGACCCCGGGTGAGAAGGGGAAGCACGTCGTGAGGATGCTCTGGACGCGCGGAGGGTTTTCGGGTTACGGGGTGAGCAAGCTCAACCCGGAGTTCGACGACGACGGCACCGTGGCCGAGGTGTACCGAACCTACTTGGCTCGGGTCGCCGAAGAGGGCCTTCTGGACAAGCTTCCCCGACTGCCGAGCGAGCCTTTCGCGGGATCTCAGGCCTGCTACGGTTGCCACCGGGACGCGTTCGAGGTCTGGCAGAAGTCGGCCCACGCCCGAGCTCTGGCCACGCTGGAGGCCGACAACCATGACCGGGACCCCGACTGCACGGGCTGTCACGTGGTCGGTCTGGACCGGGAAGGGGGCTTCCGGTCGCGCCGCGAGACCCCGAAACTCGCCGATGTCGGTTGCGAGAGCTGCCACGGCCCCAGCAAGAAGCACTCTCTCGATCCGTACCGGTTCCCGAAGAGCAAGGTCGGCCCCGCTTCGTGCCTGCCCTGCCACAACGCCGACCACAGCCCGAAGTTCGATTACGAAACGTACTGGAAGAAGATCGCGCACTAGCGATTCAGTACCCGGTAGGTACCGTCCTGAAAGAATCCGGCCCGAGCACGGTCCGACCCTGAAGAATGCAACAGGTTGCGCCGCTTTCGTGAGGAAGGGAATTTCGGTTCCCGGCCGGCGGTTTCGCCGACATCGACTGGGCTTTGAGCCTGGTGGAGCCCGACCGAAACCGCGGCAGCCCTTACAAGTTATCCCCGATCGGGTGTGGGAAACCGGTGGCCGAAGGCGAATTTCGAAAACCGGGAAAACCGCGATTCGGTGTCGAAAATCAAAGAAAATGCAAGCTTTTCAGGGTGAAGTGCAACGCTGAACGGCCGTTGGCGGTCCTTGCGAAGAGCATGCGAGATTCCTAACAATAGGAGACGGGACGATGCGCCGTGGCATCCGGTTCCCTCTGGATTGCATTGGAGTCTGTAGGTTACATGCTTAGGGATCAGTCCACGCCTTTGCGGACGGAAGTTGCGCCGAAACTGTCCGACGTCCTATTCTCGTCGAGAGCGGCCGGGTTCGACACGTTTGCCGTACTTCCGTCCAATGTCGCCGCGGTCGAGTCCAGCCTGCTTTTTGCCAACGGGCTGCAGACGTTCGTCGCGCTGGTGGGGCCGACCGGGTGGGGCAAGTCGCATCTTCTCGAGGCGTCCATGGCCCATATGCTCGGACGCGATCGGCGCGCGGGCTGGGAGATCGTCTCGGCCGTCGATTGGGTCAGCCGGGTCCGGCCGAAAATGAGTTCGTCGCCGATGGTTTTGGACAACGTCCAAGACGTCCTCGGCCGAACCCGTCTCCGGCTCCAGTTGAGGATCATGCTCGAACGCCGGGTTCGGGCCGGTTGGCCGACCCTGCTCGCGTTCACCGCCGCCCGGGCGACCCGATCGATGCGGAACCTCCTGCCGTGGGCGCGCGAGTGGCAGATGGCCTGCGTCGAGACGCCGAGCCCGACCGAACGCGCGATCGTCCTGCAGCGGATGGCCCAGACCGAGGGCCTCGTATTGGCCGACTCGCTGACTCGGGTGCTCTCCCACCGCCTGGACGCCACCGGTCATTCGTATCTCGGTGCCCTGAAGCGGCTGAAGCTCCTCCAGTCGCGCTGGCTCGACTCATGTTCGGTCTTGCGCGCGCTCGGAGTGCTGAGCCCCTACTTCGTCTCGGATGCGGACTGGGACCTCAGAGACGAAGTTGCGGCCGCCATCGGCGAACTCCGGGCGGAGGACTTCAGCGAGGAGAGTCGGGCGTCTCTGGCCGTGTACGTCATGCACCGGCTGGCGATGATCAACGAAGCCGAGGTCGCCGAATTCATGGGCATGGCGCCGGGACAGGT
>JBDNCL010000288.1:0-2597 GCA_046719655.1 Fimbriimonadaceae bacterium | reverse complement strand
CATGATGGTCCCCGCCCTGTCCCAGATCATGGTCGTGTCCCGCGACCCGATCGTCATCCTCATCTACTTCCTCGCCTTCCGGAACAAGCTGTTCCCCGCCACCAAGTGGTTTGCGCTTTGGATGTTTTTGGGGGTGATCTGCCTCTTTGTGGCCCTGGCCCTGGTTCAGGTGCCGCTCCAGATCGCTCTCTACGGATTCCGCTCTCTGTTCCTCCACATCCCGATCCTTCTCCTCTTCCCGGTCGTCTTCAAGGAAGAGCACATCACCGCCTTCGTGCGGATGCTGATCGTGTTCGCCTGCTTCAACGCCCTGCTGATGGTGGCTCAATACGTTCAAGGGCCCGACTCGGTCCTCAACCGCGGCGTCAGCAAAGAGTTCGCCCAGATCACGGCCGCCGGAGACAAGACGCGCCCACCGGGCACATTCACGTTCATCGTCGGCCCTTCTACGTTTTTCCCGATTTTCTTCGCCACCCTGTTGTTTCAGCTCCGCCGGGAGCGGACGTGGATTCTGACCATCGGTTTTGCCGCCCTCGTGGTGGCGACCGCCGTGTCGTCGAGTCGCGGTCTCGCCATCGGTTTGGCGATCACCGCCGTCTTCTACTTGATCGGGGCTCAAGTGAGCCGCCAGATCACCCTCATGCAGGTGTGCCAGTACGCGGTTGCCCTCGTCGGGATCACCGCCGTCGCCCTCTCGATCGGACCGATCGCCGAGGGTGCCGAGACCTTCCAGGCCAGAGCGGAGGCGGCGAACACGTCCGAAGGAGGGGCAAGAGGCGTTTTCAACCGTGCCTACGATCTCCTTGCGTCCGCATTTCGAGCTGCGGCGTTTGCCGATCCTCTCGGCGGCGGATTGGGAATGGGGAGCAACTTTGCGTCGGTGGCGCTGGGTGGGCGCCGCGCATTTCCGTTTGCGGAAGCCGAGTGGCCAAGGATGGTGATGGAACTGGGACCCGGGCTCGGCTTCATCTACCTCTTCATGCGCGTGGGGCTCGTGGCGGCGGCTCTGAGCATCGCCTGGAGCGCGGTGAAGCGAGGGTTTGCCGGTCCGCTGGCGGTGTGGGCCGCGTTCGCTCCGAACCTGATCGCCGGCAACATGCACCAGTCCACCCTTCTGGGGATCGCCGTTTTCGGCGGAGGGCTCACCCTGTGGTTCTCGAAGGTCGGCCAGAATCCGCCCGGCGAATCGTCCGCCTAGGCGCGCTGTGGGAGAGCCCGTTGCGAATCCTCCTGATCGGCCCGTACCCGCCCGACCGCCAATACAGCATCCAGGCATTCACCGCCGCTCTGGCCCGGGGCCTGGGCGAGCGGGGGTGGCAGGTCTCCGGCGTCGAACCGACGCCGTCTCCGTCGCGGTCCCCGATCGCGCGCTTGTTCGGTCCCCGCGTCTCGACTTACGACAAGTTCGTCCGCTTTCCTCGACGACTGGCCAAGATGGCCCGCAGCTACGACCTGGTCCACGTCTGCGAGCACGGCTACGCGCTCTACACCTCCGCTCTCGCGGGAGTGCCCCACGTCGTGACCGCCCATGATCTGATCGTCGCCAAGGCGGCCGTCGGCATGACCCCCGACTGGCCTCTCTCGCCGCGGTCCGTGATCTACCAGCGCAAGATCGTCGAATCTCTCCGTCGCTGTCCACACGTTGTGGCCGTCAGCGAGGCCACCCGGGACGATGTGGTCCGCCTCGCCGGACGCTCGCCCGACACGGTCGCCGTGATACCGAACGGCCTTTATCGACCGATGCGCCGGTTGTCCGAAACGGAACGGGAGGCGGCCCGGAGGCGGCTCGGCTTCGAAACCGGGACCCCGATCGTCCTCCATGTTGGCGGCAACCAACCCAACAAGAATCGCCTCGGTGTCGTGGAGATCTTCGGCCACCTGGCGGCCCGCGTCCAACCGAAACCCCTCCTCGTTCTCGCCGGCCCAAACCCGGACGAACCTCTGCGTCGTGCCGTCGACTCTTCCGCCGCCAAGTCCTCGATCTGCGTCATCGCGTCGCCGTCCGACGACGACGTCGTCGCCCTGTACAACCTGGCCCATGCGCTCCTGTTTCCATCTCTCGATGAAGGTTTTGGTCTCCCGATCATCGAAGCACAAGCCTGTGGGTGTCCCGTGGTGACGAGCGACCGCCGACCCATGCGGGATGTCGCCGGCGATTCCGCCCTCTTAGTCGACCCGCTCGACGCGGAAGGCGCCGCGGCCCGGGTCGCCCAGCACTGGGACGAACTCCCTCAGCGAATCGAGGGTGGACTCCAGAACGCCGCCCGCTATTCGACCGAAACGATGGTGGACCGCTACGCCCAACTGTTTTCCGAGATCGTCTCGGCTGCCGCCCCGAAGGAGACGAGCCCGGCGGGGAGGCGGCCGTGAAGACCCTGCTTTACGTCCTGTCGCTTCTGATGCCTTGGCCCGTGCGGCGCCTGATCCTGGTGAAGGTGTTCCGGTACGAGATCGACCCGACCGCCAAAATCGGCATCGGCTGGATTCGTCCCGCCGCCCTCCGACTGGGACCGGGGGCCCGCATCGGACACCTCAACGTCGTCAAGGGTCTGAACCGACTGGAGATGGGTCGAAACACAATCATCGGCCCGCTGAAC
>JBDNCL010000287.1:0-2610 GCA_046719655.1 Fimbriimonadaceae bacterium | reverse complement strand
AATCAGAAGGGCGAGCATCGCATCTACGATTTTGCCGAAGCGGGGCGTCCCGATGCCCGTCGACGCCCGACCGGCGTCACACCGTCTTGAGAGGGGTCAGGACCCGTTCGGGCTCGTCGCCGCCCGAAGGCGGATCGACCCACACGCCGTCGGCCCGGAGCAGCTCCACGAGGGCGGCGACGCCCTCCTCCTGCGGGATTCCGTGCCGCACCGGTTCGCGCTTGCGGTAGAGGGTGATCTTGCCGCCGGCGGCGCCGACGTAACCGTAGTCGGCGTCGGCCATCTCGCCGGGCCCGTTGACGATGCAGCCCATCACGGCGATGTCGAGACCCACGAGGTGCCGGGTCGCGTTTCGGACTTCGCGCAGCACGGTCGGGAGGTCGAACTTTGTGCGCCCGCAACTCGGGCAGGCGATGTACTCGACCTTGGTCTTGCGCAGACCGCACGCCTGGAGAAGGTCGTAGCAGACCGGTATCTCGTTGACCGGGTCTTCGGAGAGGGACACCCGGATCGTGTCGCCGATACCCTCCATGAGCAGAGTGGCGATTCCGGCCGTCGACTTGATGCGGGCGTATTCGCCGTCTCCGGCTTCGGTCACGCCGAGGTGGATCGGGTACGGCATCCCCTCCTCGTCGAGACGCTTGGCGAGGAGTCGGTTGGCCGCGATCATCACGGGCACGCGGCTCGCCTTGGCGCTGATGTTGATGTTCTCGTATCCGTGCTTGCGGCAGATGCGGACGTACTCCAGGGCGCTCTCCACCATGCCCGCCGGGGTGTCGCCGTAGGTGACGAGGATGCGTTCGGCCAGAGAGCCGTGGTTGACGCCGATCCGCATCGCGATGTCGCGCTTCTTGCACGCCTCGATCACGGGCACGAGACTCTCTTCGATCGCGTCGAGCTCCTCCTGCCACTCTTCGGGGGTGTAGGCGAGTTCGGCCCGCAGCTGGTCGACGCTCGCATCTTCCTGACGGCCGCGAAGGTCGACCGACTCGCCGGCGACTTCCTTCGCCCGGCTCCCGTGGCGGCGGAACACGAACAGACCCGGGTTCACGCGCACTTCGTCGACCCACTTCGCCGCCTCGACCGCGATGTCGGTGCCCTGGTGATGGACGTCGGCGGTGAGGGGAACCGGACAGTACTTCTCCTCGACCTTGGCCCGGATCTCGGCCAGGCACTCGGCTTCGCCGACGGTCGGAGTCGTCACGCGGACGAGTTCCGAACCGGCCCGATGGAGGGCGATGATCTGCTCCACGCAAGCGTCGACGTTGCGCGTCTCTTCCGTGATCATCGACTGGACGAGGATCGGGTGGTCGCCTCCCATCCAGGCCGAGCCCACGCGGACGGGACGCGTCTTGCGCCGAGGGTAGGTCATCTCCAGGCTCATATCTCTATCCTACGAGTCGGGAAACCGGATCGGGCCGGACCCGCGCCCATTATTCTGGCCGACGCAGACGGGCGGGCTTCGGGCCGCTTGCCGCAATCCGCCCAAACTCGACGCTAGAATTCAGATATGCCCCAGACCGCCGCCGTCCCGGTGTTCCGCGCGCCCCGATTCGATCCCGAGTCGGACGCTCCCCTGAAAATCAACGCGCGTCTTGTCGCCGACTGGCTGGTCGCGTTTCTCCGGGACGAGTGCATCCGCCACCGGGGCATCGGACGGGCCGTCATCGGCCTCTCGGGCGGGGTGGACTCGGCCGTTTCGGCCTACTTGGCGGTGCGGGCGTTCGGTCCGGAGAACGTGCTCGCGGTCCGGATGCCGTATAAGATCAGCTCTCCGTCCAGCCTCGACCACGCCCGCCTCGTGACCGAGGACCTCGGACTCGTCGAGAAGACGATTCCGATCACGGAGATGGTCGACGGCTACCTTCGGCACGAGCCCGACGTTTCGCCCGCCCGGCTCGGCAACATCTGCGCCCGGTGCCGGATGATCCTCCTGTTCGACCAGTCGGCTGCGTTCGGGGCGCTGCCGATCGGCACCGGCAACAAGACGGAGCGTCTGTTCGGCTACTTCACGTGGCACGCCGACGACTCGCCGCCGATCAATCCGCTCGGCGACCTGTTCAAGACCCAGGTGTGGCAGCTCGCCGAGGAGCTGGGGGTCCCGCGGCCGATCATCGACAAGGCCCCGACCGCCGACCTCGTGCAGGGTCAGACCGACGAGGGAGACTTCGGTATCTCGTACCCCCGCGCCGACCGGGTCCTGTACTTCCTGACGCAGGGGTGCACGCGGGAGAAGCTGGTCGAAATGGGTTTCCCCCAGCAAGACGTCGACATCGTGTGGCGCCGCGTCGACACGACCCACTGGAAGCGGCGACCGCCGACGGTGGCCATGATGAGCACGTCCGCGATCGGCGAGTACTACCTGCGCCCGGTCGATTTCTGAATCCGGATCAGCGGCGGCCTGCCGTCCGCATCCGCCAGTCGTCGGTGCGGAACGGCGCGAGCGGGAGCCCCTGCTCGTCGACCGTGTTGACGTCCGGATTGTTCGACCACGCGTACCGGACAGCCACCGGTCTCGCGACGCGGGGAGACCTCTCGTATGGTACATTTCTGTGCATCGGCGCACTTATCTACCTGCTTCTCTGGGGACTTGCCGGTCCGCGTCCCGTT
>JBDNCL010000286.1:0-2617 GCA_046719655.1 Fimbriimonadaceae bacterium | reverse complement strand
ACCACGAAGCCTTGGCCAAGAGGCTGCAGAGCCTGGACGGCCAAACCCGGAACATCGTGCCTGGAGGACTCGGGCTTCTGAACCTGAGGCGCGCGTTGGGGTCGCCGACCTTCTTCGAGGACCACTTTGCCGACGACATCCACCTCGGCGACCGCGGGCGATACCTGGTCTCGCTCGTCTTCTACGCGGCGCTCTTCGGCGAGAAGCCGGCCGACCGCGCCGCATACCGACGGGCCGGTCTGACGGCCGAACAGGCGGCGGTGTACCAGCGCGTGGCGTGGGAGACGGTCCGGAGCTACCGGCCGGCGGGCGTCTCGCGCTAGCGGCGTCTCAGTGGCGGAGGTCGGAAAAGAGGGCGAACGTCGGTTGGAACGCCAGCTTCACGACGCCGGTGGGGCCGTTGCGGTGCTTGGCGAGCGAGATTTCCGACACCTCGACGCGGTCGGGATCGTCGTCGGCTTCCTCCGGGTTTTCCCTCGACTTGTAGTACGCCTCGCGGTAGATGAACATGACCATGTCGGCCTCGGCTTCGATGGAGCCCGACTCGCGCAGGTCGCTGAGCTGTGGACGCTTGTTCTCGCGCTGCTCGACGCTCCGGCTGAGCTGGCTGAGGGCGATGACGGGAACCTGAAGCTCCTTCGCGAGGGCCTTGAGGGACCGGGCGATCTCGCTGACTTCGGTGACCCGGTTTTCCGTTCTCCGGTTCGACCGCATCAGCTGAAGGTAGTCGACGACGACGAGCGACAGACCGTGCTCGCGCTGGAGGCGTCGGCACTTTCCGAGCATTTCGAAGCCCGAGATGTTGGCCGTCTCGTCGATGTAGATCGGGAGCGAGTACAGGGTTTCGCACGCGTCGGCGAGGCGCTGGATGGCGTCGGGAGACAGGTTCGGCTTGCGCATCTCGTTCGAATTGACGCGGCTGAACATGGACACGTGCCGGCGCGCCAGCTGGATCGAGCCCATCTCGAGCGAGAAGAAGGCGACCGCCTTGTCTCGGTGGCGCCGCGCGATCTCGTACGCCATCTTCAGGACCAGAGAGGTCTTCCCCATCGACGGGCGCGCGGCCACGATCACGAGGTCCCCGGGATAGAAGCCGGTCGTCAGGTCGTTGAGGTCGGCGAAGCCCGTCGTGATGCCGACCGACTCCTGGCCCGTGTCGACGATGGTGTCGATCTCGAGCATGACGTCTCGGGCCAGACTCTGCATCGGCACGAAGTCCTTCCCGAGGTGCCGGGCCCCGATCTCGTACACGTACCGTTCGGCCGTGCTGACCTTCTCGTCGGTGTCGAGTTCGGGATCGCGCACCACCTTGACGATCTCGTGCCCCGCTTCTTCGAGGCGCCGCAGGGTCGCGTGCTCGCGGACGATGTTGGCGTAATGCTGGGCGTTGGCCGGGCTCGGGACGAATTCGGCGATCCGAATCAGGTACTCCTCGCCTCCGACCTCCTCCAGCTTCCCCCGCTGCACGAGCTCCTGCTTGAGGGTGACGAGGTCGATCGCCTTGTTGTCCTGCTGCAGCTGGAGCATGGCCCGGAAGATCTCGCGGTGGGCGGGCCGGTAGAACTCGGACTCGTCGAGGATGCCGATCACCTGATCGGCGTGCCGTTCGCCGTAGAGCATCGACCCGAGGGCGCTCATTTCGGCTTCGATGCTGTGCAGGGGGATGAGTTCTTCGCTGATCGATCGTGGAGATGCGGCCATGGGTGAACCCTTAGTTTGGGGGAAGATGTCGGCTCTCGGCAGACGGATTATCCCGAAAGCGCCCAAATCCCGGTGGAAAACGGTCGGAGCGAATCGGAGTAAGCTGAGTTTTTCGTCATCGGTTTCGATTTGGGGGGAGAGCCATGCAGACGCGCGACTATCACTTGATCGGTCCCGACGGGAGGCCGTTCTTTTGGCTGGCGGACACGGCCTGGAACCTTTGGTGCCGCGGAGAACCGGCGGACTGGGACGGATATCTCTCGCACCGGTCGCGGCAGGGGTTCAACGTCGTCCAGTTTGTGGCGGGATGGTGGCGCGGATGCACGCAGCCCATCCACGGACGCCCGTTCGACCTCGAGGGCGGGAAGCTCGTCTACAACCCGGCGGCGTGGGCGAGCCTCGACCGGCTGTTCGACCGGATCGCCGCCCACGGTTTGGTGGCGGCGCCGATCAACCTGTGGACCCTCACCGACGTCGACCCGGGCAAGGTGCTTTCCGAGGAGCAGTGCGTCGAGGTCGCCAAGAGGCAGGTCGAGCGCTGGGACGGCCCGAACGTCGTTTGGATGCTCGGAGGTGACGGCGACTACACGTCGCCAGATGCCGATGCCCGCTGGAAGCGGATCGGCCGGGCCGTTTTTGGGGACCGGCCGGAAACGGTGGCGACGATGCACCCGTGCGGGACGACATGGGTCGGGCAAGCGTTCGCGACCGAGCCCTGGTACCGGATCGCGACGATCCAGAGCGGACACGGGTCTTCGGAAAGCGACCTGAAGTTCCTGGTCGACGAGGGTTACGCGCACGCGTGGAAGCGTCTGCAGATGCCGTTCCTCAACCTCGAGCCGAACTACGAGGACGCCCGTTCCTACGGAGCGCGCCTCCACCTGAAGGCGTACCACGTGCGCCGGGCCTCGTACTG
>JBDNCL010000285.1:0-2647 GCA_046719655.1 Fimbriimonadaceae bacterium | reverse complement strand
AGCCGAATCCGGCGGCATCGGCGCCCTCCTGATCGGACCGGACCAACCCTGGCCGAGTGTGCCCGCGATTCGGGTGGCCGACCCGCGGCGGGCCATCGGGTTCCTGCTGTCTCTGTGCGAACGTCGCCGCGAGCTGCCGCCCGGCGTCCACCCGACCGCCGTCATCGACGCCTCCGCCGCCGTCGATCCCTCCGCCGCCGTCGGGCCGTACGTCGTGGTCGACGCCGAAGCCCGGGTCGAGGCGGGGGCCAAGCTGTTTGCCCACGCCTACGTCGGTCCTCGCTGCGTCGTCGGCCGGCAGTCGGTTCTGCTTCCGCACGCCGTGCTCGTCCAAGACGTCGTTCTGGGCGCCGAGTGCGTCGTCCACAGCGGAGCCGTCCTCGGAGCCGAGGGCTTTGGCTTCGTCTGGGACGGGCAGCGCCGACAGAAGATCCCCCAGATCGGCAAGGTCGAGACGGGAGACTCGGTCGAGATCGGGGCCTTGACCGCGGTCGATCGGGCCACCATCGGGGCGACCCGCTTGGGAGACGGCGTCAAGCTCGACAACCTGATCCAGGTGGGGCACAACTGCGAGGTCGGCGACCACACCGTCATCGCCGGGCACGTGGGCATCGCCGGATCGGCCCATATCGGCCGAAGGAACGTCATCGGCGGTGCCGTGATCGTGCGAGACCACATCGAGACGGCCGACGACGTCGTCGTGTACGGGGGATCGGGCATCGACCGATCCGTATCGGAGCCCGGCGAGTACTTCGGATCGCCCCTCCTCCCTGCGAGCGACGCGAAGAGAGTCTATCTTTTGATCAGCAAACTTCCCGAAATCTTGAGTCGCGTCCGTTCGCTCGAGAAGAAGCTCGCCGCCTTCGAGAAGGAGAACGCATGAGCGAGCCGGTCGCCTACGAGCGTCGAACCCTGGCCGAGACGGTGCGCTTCTCGGGGGTCGGACTCCACAGCGGCACCCCGGTCGAGGTCGTCGTGCGTCCGGGCGACCAAGGCATCGGATTTTGGGTCGAGGGCCGGCGCACCCCGGCCGATCCCGGCCAAGTCACCGATACCCAGCGGTGCACCCAGCTCGCGGGCCCCGTCGCCACCGTCGAGCACATCATGGCCGCGTTTGCCGGCCTCGAGATCACGGACGCCGAGGTCGAACTCAGCAGCCACGAACTGCCGGCCATGGACGGCAGCGCCGGCCCCTACGTCGAAGCGCTGGCCTCCGGCGGAACCGAGCGGTTGCCCGGCGGTTGGATCGACGGGCCCTTCGCCCGGGTGTTTGTTCAGGAAGAATCTTGCAAGCTGGGCATATCGGCTGGACACGGGATCTGGCGGTACACGTTCTCCTGCGGCGATCGATGGCCGGGGACGCAAGTTTTCGAGAGCCGGGATCTCACCGCCGACTTTGCCTCCGAGATTGCTCCCGCCCGAACCTTCGGATTTGAGGAAGAGATCCCCGAACTGATCGACCGGGGACTGGCGCGCGGACTCGACCTTGAGAAGGCGCTGGTGCTCGGTCGCGACGGATACAACAACGCGGAGCGCTTTCCCGACGAGCCGGCCCGCCACAAACTCCTGGACGCCATCGGCGACGTGTACCTGGCGGGCGTCCCGGTGCGGATCCTCAACGCCACCTTCGAGCGCACCGGGCACCGCGCCCACGTGCTGGCCGCTCGGCGGTTGGCCGCCGCCGTAACGTTCGTCCGCTCCTGACGGGAGTTCGGAAGGACCCCCTAAAGATCGCCCGGCGCATCCCGACAATCCTACTAGGTCCGTTATGGCATCGGACCAGAAACCTAGAGCAGGTTGTCAAGGATGTCGGTCGTGAACCTCGAGTGTCAGATTGCCCAGGCGCAGATCGCCCGCCATTTGGCCGGGGAGTCGCTGCCGCCCGAGGTCTTGGCCGACCTCGAGGCCCATCTTGAATCGTGCGCATCGTGCGCGGTCGAGCTGGAGCGGCGACGTTCGGCTCTGCAGGCGATGCTCGGCGGGGCGGGCGCGAAGTCGGATTCGACCGCCCGAAAGGCCAATCCCCGCAACCGACGGGCGCCGTCGGAGACGGAGGTCGAGACCCCGAACTCGGTCGAGAAGGAGCCGGCGCCGCTCGAGTCCTATCCGGAGATCGATCCGCAGGACCTCGAGGAGTTTCGGCAGTTCATTAAGCAGAAGCGCGGCTCCTCCGTCGGGCGGGCTGCCGTCGAAACGGCGCCCGCAAGACGCGGTCGTCGCTGGGCCGGAATCGACTTCTTGCGGTCGATTGCAGGCGGGTCGGCCGACAAGAGCCTCGAGCCGACGCACAAGCCGGGACTCTTCGTCCGGCCGCTGATCTACTCGCTGGCCCTGACCGGCATTCTCATCGCGATGAGCACCGTGCTGCGCGACCCCACCGCCCTCTTTGGAGAGCGGGCGATCGCCGGCCCGTTCTCGAGCCCCGACACCGGCCGCGAAGCGGCTCCCGCAGCTGCCGAATCCCGACCCGCCCCCGAGGGTGCGCCGCCTTCGGGACCCGATCTGGCCGCCACGACCTCGCCGGCCGCCGTGCCGTCCGCCGACGACGCGGCCGCCGCGAACGCGCCCGAAACCACCTCCTCCGCAGCCCCGACCCCGGAGCCGCCCGACTCGGGCGAGACGGCGAGCACCCCTCCTGCGCCCTCAC
>JBDNCL010000284.1:0-2655 GCA_046719655.1 Fimbriimonadaceae bacterium | reverse complement strand
CACCGGAGCCTCCGACAACTTGGCACACCCCGAACAGGCTGTCGGTTGTCATCGGAAAGGGGATTCGTCCCTCGGTCCGGCAGGTGGTCGACTCTGACGGAACGGTGCTGACGGTCCAGGCCCTGACCAACCGCCGCCGAACCCGGGGGTACCTGTACACCGAGATTCAGCTTCAGAGCGTGGTCCGAGCCCTGCCGGCGAACGCCCAGATCGAGATCAACTTCGACATGAGCACGACGATCGACACACCGCTGCGAGTGGTCGCCTACAACTGGGTGACCAAGCGCTGGGAGCCCGTCGCCGAGTGGACGGCTGCCGCCGGAGTCGCCAGCGATACGACCGTCGTCCTGTCCAATCCCGCGCCGTTCGTCGACCGAAAGCGGAACTTCCGGTTCCGCCTGCTCAGCCAACCCTGGAACTCGGATGCCCCCCACATGATCCACGTGGATCGCGTCGGAGTCGGCGTCAAGGGATAGTCCCCGAGATCCCGACCCGAAGAACGGCCGCCCCCGGTTCGACTGGGGGCGGCTTTTTTCACGCTAAGCCGGAAACGTCGCTCGCGCGGGATGCTCCGGGGGAGGGACGCGGTATAACCCGGGGATTCGGGGAGGTGGCGATGGAGCATTTCGACGTCTTCAAGAAGAACTACCTGGTGGCGGGTCTGCCCGACGAGGCGACAGCCGAGATCGCCGGACTGGCCGAGTACCGGGTCTTTCCCGCTCGCGACATCATCCTCGAGCGCGGCGCCCGCGGCGCCGACCTCTTCGTCATCCTCGACGGCAAGGTGCAGATCCTCAATCCGAACGGCGAAAGGCTCGGCGAGGCCGGTCCCGGATCGGTGATCGGCGAAGTCGCGCTCGTCGACGACGGCCCCCGATCGGCGGACGTCGTGTGCGTCACCACCGTCAAGGCGGCCCGACTGCCCGGACCGGTGCTTCGGAAGTACATGTTCGACCACAAGGAAAACGGTTTCGTCATGCTGGCGAACCTGAGCCGGGTTCTCAGCATGCGCCTGCGGGGGGCCAACATCCACATGGACGACCTCGCGGGCAAAGCCCAGGACCCCTGGCGTCTGGCCCTTTAGGGTGCCGAAACGGCCGACCGGCGGCCGGTCCCGGCGAGAGAACCGGGTCCCATCCGGGGAGAGCGGACGCCGGCTTGCGCCGATCTGCCGGCGCGGCCCCGGCGGCGTCGAACCGGACCCCCTCAGGTCGGTCCGGCCGCCGCCCCCCTCGAAATCGACGGTCACGAGATTCTTTAACGGATTTCCGTGAACTTCGGAGAGGGTATCTTGTGTCCACCGGGTAGAGCCGGCCAAGAAACGGCAGGATGGTCTGCGCCCGTCGGGCGCCTTGCGAGGAGGTTCAAAACATGAAGAGAAGGGCAATTTTCCGCGGAGTGTCGGTGCTCGGAGCCGCCGTGGTCGCGATGGCGGCGCACGCGCAGTTCGTGGTCTCGGGACCGGGGCCGTTTGCATCGGTCGGAGACTTCGGTACGCCGGCGAACGGAAGGCTGACCGCGGTCGGCAACGCGGACGCGATCTATTCCACGTTCAGCTTCAGCGGGCGCCTGACCTCGCGGACGCCGCTCACCTACGCGTCCGACGCGCACTGGAACATGCTCAACACGACAACCGGAGGCTGGGACGTGTTCTTTGCCCCGTTCGTGGAGGACGAGTTCACCGTCCTGGACGCCAACGTTTCGGCCCCCGGGATGTTCTGGGTTCGGGCGGGCAATCAGTACGAGTTCGAGGCGTGGGAGGAGTTCGACGACAATCCCGGCGGCGCGGACGCGGAGTGGACCAACGTCGAGTTTCGGTTCTCGGGATCGGTGGCGCCGATCCTCACCCTGACCGTCCAGCTGAACGAAGCGCTGGCGTTCGACACCTTCGGGTCGGATTTCGACACCGAGTTGGCGCTCTTTTCCGACATCGGCGAGCTCATCGCCGCCAACGACGACGCGAACGGCACTCTTCAGAGCCAAATCCAGGTCGGCCCGCTCGGCCTGGGCACCTACTACCTGCTGGCCAGCGGTTTCGACGCCATCTTCCAGCGCGAGGTCGCGGTGGCCGGCGACGGGGAGGGCGACCTGCTCGTCAACCTGAACGGGGCGAACATCGTCGATCGTTTCCATCCCGAGTTTTCGCTCTCGATCGTGGAAGTCCAGGTCGTGCCCGAGCCCGCCACCCTGGCCGTCCTCGGAATCGGGGCGTTGGCCGCGATGCGCCGCCGACGCCGGTCGTAGGCCCTCCGCGAAGGGTCGAAACGGGCCCCGGTCGAGTCTCGGCCGGGGCCTTCGTCTTACCCGCGGTTCGGGGCGGACCGAGTCGGTCGGAATCGGGATATGCTCCCCGCCATGCGTTCCGACCGACTCGGAGTTGGGGTGGTGGGCCTCCACGAAGGTCTCACCCTGCTCAAGGCGCTCTCCTACACCGTTCCCGACAGCGTCTCCCAAGGGGCGCCCGGAGAACCGACCCGTAGCCGGTATGCCCGGGCGGTGGCCGGGTGCGACCTCGATCCCGCCAAGCGCGAGCGGGCCGAACGGGCGGTGCCGGGACTGAAGACGACGAACGACTTCGCGCAGATGCTGGCCGACCCCGAGGTCGACATCGTCGCCGTCTACACCCCCGACAGCGTGCATGCCGACCAGGTGGAG
>JBDNCL010000283.1:0-2666 GCA_046719655.1 Fimbriimonadaceae bacterium | reverse complement strand
TCCTCCTTTCGGCCGAGGCGCATCGCCTCGCGCGCCATCGCGGAAAGGGCGACCCCGAGCTCCTGCTTCATCATCTTCTTCCAGCGGACCCGGTCGTCCAGCGGGTAACCGAGCAGGAGCTCGTCCGCCCGCGGGATGATGTGCTCTTCGAGCACCTTGCGCCGGCCGTCGTGGAACTTGTAGCCCGAATTGGCGAGAGAGTCGCCCCGCACCGTATAGAGGACCCGCGGCGCCAAATCGTAGGTGAAGCTGCCCATCGGAGCCAGAACGAACCAGCCGTACCAGTCCGAACACAGCCGGGTGTCGGCGATAAAGTTGCCGGCCGCCAACATCGCCTCTCGGACAAACAGGGCCGAGCTGGCCACGATCTTGTTGTTCGGAAGAAGGTGTTCGAACGGGTGCGAAGTCGGATGGAGCCTCACCGAACGGACCTTCCGCTCGCCCGAATCGTAAACTTCGGCGCAGTTGGTGTGGACGAGGACG
Organism: Fimbriimonadaceae bacterium; assembly: GCA_046719655.1. Classification (GTDB taxonomy): domain Bacteria; phylum Armatimonadota; class Fimbriimonadia; order Fimbriimonadales; family Fimbriimonadaceae; genus JBDNCL01. The sequence goes on along the minus strand of JBDNCL010000283.1, from coordinate 2,183 downwards.
GAACCCGTCCGCGCCAGCAGGTCGACCTGACGCTCCAGCTTGTCTTCGGCCCAGTAGTCGTCGTGGTCGATGAAAGCGAGCAGCTCCCCTTCCGCCTCCTCGACCAGGCGCTTGCGCACCGCGCCCAGTCCCGCGTTCTCCTGCCGGATCACCCGGCAACCCATGTCCTCCGCGATCCTGGCCGAAGCGTCGGTGGAGCCGTCGTCGATCACGAGGATGTCGAAATCCCGGTACGACTGGCGCTGAACGCTGGTCAGGCACGCAGCCAGGGTTTCGGCACCGTTGTAAACCCCGATTCCGACCGTCACGCGCGGCATGCGGCGATGTTACCGCCGGTTCGAGCCCGACTCGTCGTCGAGGTGCGTCCCCCCATGGCCAACGACGAGGGCCGGCCAAGTACAATCCAGTCGGCCGCCGATGCTCAGCCGAACTCTCACCCTGAAGATCGCCTCCCTCAAGCCGGTCGAGGCGCTGGTCCGCCGGTCCCGGCTGTTCCGACCGGTCGTGCGGCGCTTCATCGCCGGGGACACGGTCGAAGAGGGTCTCAAAGTCGCCGAGGAGCTGGTCGATCGGGGGTTCCGCGTCTCTCTCGACCTCCTGGGCGAGAACACGGACTCCGAAACGGAAGCCAAGGCGGCGACCGACGCCTACGTGACGATGCTCCGGAAGATGGCGGCGAGCCCGTGCATGCGGCCGCTGGCCTCTCCCGAGGCGCGGGTTCCCGGCATCGGAGGGGCGGGCGAGTCGATCCCGGTCGAAACGGCCAACATCTCGATCAAGATGACCCAGTGCGGCCTAGATCTCAGCGACGATCTGGCCGAGACGAATCTGAGGCGCATCCTCGAGGCGGCCCGGGACGTCGGCACGTTCGTGCGCGTCGACATGGAGGCGTCGCCCTACACCGAGCGGACCATCGCCATCGTGGAGCGCGTGTTCGCCGACCACCCCAACGTCGGCACCGTGCTCCAGGCCTATCTCCACCGAACCCCGGGCGATCTCGAGCGGCTCCTGAAGGCCGGCATCCGCGTCCGACTGGTGAAGGGCGCCTACCTCGAGCCGAGCACGGTGGCCATCACCGAAAAGCCGGGCGTCGACCGAGCCTTCGTCGAACTCTCCGAGCGCTTGCTGCGAAAGGGGCGCTTCGCCGCCATCGCCACCCACGACGAGGCGATCGTCGATCGGCTGTGCCGATACGCCGAGGAATCCGGGATCTCCGCTTCGGGTTTCGAGTTTCAGATGCTGTACGGCATCCGGCGGAGCCTCCAGGAACGCCTCCTCGCCGAGGGGTACAACGTCCGGGTTTACATCCCCTTGGGAGACAGCTGGTACCCCTACTTCTCGCGCCGCCTGGCCGAGCGCCCCGCCAACGCCGTCTTCATCCTGCGGTCGCTGTTCCAGAAGTGAACACGAACCAGCGGGCTCAACCGGTCGCCGAGGCGCGGTCGTCGTCGGAATCCGCCCCCGTCAGGACTCCGACCACGGCCGCGTCGGACCCCCCGGTAGGGGTACGGCCCGCGTCCGATCCGGGTCGGACGGCGGGCAGACGAACGACGAAGCGGCTCCCTTGGGGGTGATTGGGCACGACTTCGACCGACCCGCCGCGGCTGACGACGACCCGGTGCACCAGCGAGAGTCCGATGCCGAATCCGCCCTCGGACCGATTCCGGGCTTGGTCGAGACGCACGAACCGCCCGAAGACCCGCTCCCGGTCGGCCTCCGGAATCCCCGGTCCCTCGTCGGCCACCTCGAGGACCGCCCAATCCCCGTCGACGGCCAGACTCACCCGACACACGCCGCCGGAAGGCGAAAAACGGAGGGCGTTCGAAAGCAGGTTGTCGAGAATGACGGTGAACTCTTCGGGCCTCAGGACGGCGGCGGCCGGTTGGGCGTCCACATCGAGGGAGACGCCCGCCTCGGCGAACCGATCCGACCAGCGCACGGCGCTGCGGCCCACTTCGGCGGCCACGTCGATCGGCGCCGACGGCACCACTTCCAACCGCGCCGTCCGAAGCAGCATCTCCAGCAGATGGGCGATGCGCTCCCCTTCGGAGACCGCCATCTCCAGCGCCTTGCGGTACTCTTCGGGCGAACGCTTGCGCAGAAGGGTCGTCTCGAGGTGGCCGAGCATCGCGGTCAGGGGGGTCCGCAGCTCGTGGGCGGCGTCGGTCGCAAAGCGCTCCTCG
>JBDNCL010000282.1:0-2688 GCA_046719655.1 Fimbriimonadaceae bacterium | reverse complement strand
TCGCATTGAGGCCCTCCAGGGCCGACCGCGTTGCTGCGAGCGACTCCCGTAACGACGCAAAATGCTGGGAGGGATCTGCTGCGCGCCAACGATCGACAGCCCGGTGATACGCTTGGCGAGCCCTGCGCAACGCTCTCTTTCTGGCCGCGCGTTCGGGATGCTCGAGACCGCTGAACAGGAAATCGACCGCCGAGAGAAGCAGGAAGAACCCTATGGGGTTTTCGTAGGCCAAGAGCGTCGTGCCACCCGCACCCGAGGCGAGGCCGAACAGGATGCACAGGATGCGCAATCTGCTGCGCGGCGCGGGCCTTGCGCTGACGAGATCGCCGAAATCTCTCGGTGAGGGTGGCTCCCCCCAAGGAGCCGGTGGCCGAACTGCCGCAATTGCAGCCCACAGATCCTCCGCCTTCCTGACAAAATCGACGATCAAACGAACCGCAGGGAGAAAGAACAGGGTGCGACTTTCGGCCTCGAGGGCGCACAATGCGCATCGCTCGCCGATGAAGCGGTGCCTTGGCTTCTCACTGCAGACGCGCAACGAGTGACCGAAATCAGAGAGTTCCCTGACCCATGCCCGCGCCGTGGGGCGCCCCTGCTCCGTGCCGATCCGTCCGAAGGCGCGGGAGAAGAAGTATCCCAGCCGGGGCGAGAGGGCGCTCAAAGGAAGCGCGTTGGGAGGCGGCGCCAGCAGAGTCTGGATGGAGCGATCATAGGCAAAGAGATAACGTGTGATCGCCTCTTCCAGTGTCGGCATATCGCCCGTCAGCGGGCGCCCGGCGAAGGGGTGCCGCGCGAAGAACAGGAGCTGGAAGATCAGGACCGCCAAACCGAAGCAATCGTGGTTCCGTTTCCGGGGCAATCCACGAAACGTCGGCACGGATTGAAGTTCCGGCGGCTGGTACATCGGAACGCCGACATCGCAGGTGAAAAGCCGCTCCCCAACATGTATCTGAAAGCTGTCGCAGTCGATCAAGGTCACCATGGCGTCGGCCGACACCATAGCGAAACGGTCATTGACATCTCCGATGACGTGACCGGCCTCGTGCACGGCGGCCACAGCGCGCGCAAGGTTCGTCGCCACTGCGACCAGAAAACCGTAGTCGGCATCCGGGAAGTGGCGGTGACGGGATTGCGTAGCGAAGACGTTGTGGATGTCGACGCGATCGGAGACGCGGGGCATCAGGAACCCGACCATGGCGCCTTGGTCGTTCAGCACCGTGTCGGTCGGCCAAGCGCAGTGCGGCGGTGGCCGAAGCGACACCATCGCGGAGAGTTTCGCCGAACGCTCGGGCGACGGGCCGCCCGTAAAGATCTTCGCGACGTTCTCGGGATACCCGAGGAGCTCTCGGATCTCGCCCTCTCCGCCGCGAGCGAGGACACGGCCAAGAGTGATGGGTCTGCCGTTTCCAGTCCGCACTCCTACCCCATCGCCCTCCGACTCGCGAGGATCAGCGTCTTGTCGTCGTCGGTTCTCTCGCATACGCCAGCGGATGCGAGGAATTCCTCAAGGAACCGATGATGGTCGAGGCTGTAGCCGGCCTGTCGTTCAAGCCGCAACCCGCGCATGACGTGTTCGAGGAACGGCGCATGGGGTGTCGCCGTCGCTTGCCGGATTGCAAGGAACTCGACTCCGTCGGTCATCAGGGCGATCTCGCTTATGGGCTGTTCGACGGTGCGAACCCGCATTTGTCTCCGCGCGTCCGGAGAGGTCACGAAGACTGTTTCGCCGACGAACTCGCCGCGGTGCGACGGAAGAGCCAGCTTCCACTCTGGATCCGGGTCGACACGGTAGACCATCGCCCCGTCACCGACTTGGACGAACAGGGCGAGATCGTCCTGTATGACACATCCGAGGAGGGTGCAGGCGAATGCGGAGGCATCCTCGGACATGCCGGCGGCTTCCTCCTCGATGTGGTCGATGACGTCGCGAACGATCGCATCCGCGATGTCCGGAACGAACTGAAATGGAGACCACGGCACCTTCAGGCGCTGGAAACTCGCGAACGCCTCGCAGGTCCGGATGGCGCCGAGGCCGGCGTTCACTGCGCTCCCAGCTCCATCGGCGGCGACCGCGATGAGGACTTGGCCGTCGTAGGGCGCAGGCACGACGTCGACCAGTCCGTAGTCCTGGCAGGGAGTTCCGTCGCGGTGATGCGCCGTGCCCTGGACCGAGACGGCAGCGTAACGCCAGGGCGCGGCACGCTGCGTCACACGACCGCCCATCCAGGCGGGGACAGCGAAACCTCGGTGCCGGGACGTGATTTCGAGACCGCTTGCAAGGATGCCGAAAGCCACGCGAAGAGGTCGCGGAAGCGCAGACCCTGGAGCCGCAGAGGCTTACGCGGCGACATGCGCGCGAGACGCTCAAAATCCGCCCCTGCCACTCCCACGGCGAAGAACGCGACGCGCTTCGCCGCCTCTTCCTCGTGCACGCGCCGGGCGGCGGCTTCCCAGGAGTCAGTCGGTGCGCCGTCGGTGATCAGGAACACCCACGGGCGATAATACGCGATCCCGTTGGCCTTATACACTTGTTTGCGACGTTCCAACATGTCGAGTGCGGTCGTGATGGCGCGGCCCGTCGGGGTATCGCCGGAGGCAACAAGGGTGGGCGGGACGAATCGATCGGCGGTGACGAAATCCACGTCCTGCGTCACCGGGCCGAAGGAGACGATCCCGATCTCCACCCGC
>JBDNCL010000281.1:0-2700 GCA_046719655.1 Fimbriimonadaceae bacterium | reverse complement strand
CCCCGATGTCGGGCGGGGCGTCCCCCTGCTCGGCCAACGTCGCGCCCGCGCTGTCGAGATAGGCGACCGCGTCCTCGAGAGCGGCTCGCTTGTCGGCCGGAAGTCCGGGCCTCTCCTGGGCGCTCTTGGCGGCCGCGTAGGCTTCTTGGACCAAGTCGATCGCGGACCGAATCTGGAACAGGGCGGCCCGCAGCTGGACGTACTCGGGGTCTTCGGGGGGCTCGGGATCGCCGGATGCGACGGCCCCGTTCGCCGCCGAAGCTTCCGGCGCCGACGCGGACCCGCAACCCAGACCGATGCCGAGCAACACCCACCCGGCCGCCACCCACGAGACGATCCCGAATCCAGTCCGAAGCTTCACGGTCGGAAAGGCTACCTGGCACGGCCGGATCGGGGGCGTGCCCAGTCCGCGCGAGAGCCGACGTCTCGACGGACTCCGCTCTCGGTTCTGCCAGAATTCGCCCATGACTTCCACCCTCTTGGCTTCGCTGGTGCTGCCGTCGGCGGCGTTCGTCCCCGCCTTCGCGTCTCAGGGTCCGGCCCCCGCTCCGGAATCGGCGGCGGCCGGTGCCCCGGCGTCGCGGCCGGCTCTCCCCGATCCCCTGCGCCTCCGGATCGGGCGTCCGGGCGAGGCGACGGTTTGGCCGGGCCAGATCCGCAACCTGCGCAACGACACGACCGCGACCGTGGCCGACATCGCCCGAGCGGCCGCCGGACACCGTTTCGTCTACTTGGGCGAGTCGCACGACCAGCTCGCGCACCACGAGATGCAGGCGGCGGTGATCGATGCCCTGGTGGCGGCGGGACGAGACGTCGTCGTCGGTTTCGAGATGCTGACCCGACCCGTCCAAGACCGACTCGACGGCTGGACGCTCGGGTGGTGGAGCGAGGAGGAGTTTCTCCGGCAGATCGACTGGCAGAACCAGTGGGGGATGGACTTTGCGCTCTACCGGCCCGTGTTCGAATCGGTTCGGCGGCACCGGTTGCCGATGGTGGCGTTGAACATCCCCCGATCTTGGGTTCGGACGGTGGGGCGGGAGGGGTTCGCGGCGCTCGGCGCGGACGAGCGGGCCCAGGTGCCGGAACCCTATCTGGGCAACGCCGAGCACCGGGCCGTGTTCAGCGCTCTGATGGGCGGCCACCCGACCGGCGGTCGCGGCGAAAACATCTACGCCGCCCAAGTCCTCTGGGACGAAGCGATGGCCGACTCGGCCCTCAGGTACCTGGACCGATTCCCCCGAAGCCGGAACACGGTCATGGTCATGATCGTCGGTTCGGGGCACGCGATGTACGGTCAAGGCATCAACTGGCGCGTTTGGAGGCGAACGGGGGAGATCGGCCTCAGCCTGATCATGACGACGTCCGACCGACCGGTCACGGTGAGCCGAGGTCTCGGCGACTTCGTGTACGTGGCCCTGCCCGCCGGCGGGCCGAGCCGGGAGTAGACGGACCCGCGGGTTCCGAGGAGCGGTCGCCCGCGGGACGGTCGAAGGAAGAAAAGTATGGGAAGAGAAGCTTCCGACCCGACAGAAATGACTCAGCCTCACCGGCTTACGTCAGCGTCCCCCGACTTTTCTGGTTGGATCCGCCTGGACAGGCGTTTCGGGCCTGGTCGAGGAAGCGCCCCGACCCGAAACTCCTCTCCCATCACCTTGCGTCAATGCCCCCCAGCTCGTTGACTGGCGGTGACCTACAGTAAATCTCATTCCGACCGAACTGTCCATACCTTTTTCAAGGTAGCCCGCGCGCCGATTCCCCCATTTTGAACTCAGGCATAACGGATTTCCGTGGTGAACAGCTGTTCAGGAAAAGCGGATCGCGCGGCCCCGGCCGCAAAAAGATCCGGTCGGTGCCGTCGGATCTATGGACAAGGATCTGCCCGAGACTCGGGCCCCGGATCGCGCGCTCGCTGGGACTGGGCGCCGATCGTTGTGAACCGGCGGTTCGATTCGCCATAATATGGGACTGTTCTAGGAGACACGCCCTTGATTCATGTGAACGTTCAACCCAACGAGTCGATCGACTCGGCCCTGAAGCGGTTCAACCTCAAGCTCCAGCAGAGCGGTCTGCTTCGCGAGCTGATGGAGCACGCCCACTACGAGAAGCCCAGCGAGCGCCGGCGACGCCTCCGCCGGCGTCGCGCTTCGCGGCAGTAGCCGGCACTTCGATGTCGGCATTCCTCGGCAGTGAATCTTGCGACCCTTTCCCGACCTCGTTCCGGTCGGGAGCACGGCCCGATGGAGACATCGGCAGCGCGGCCGCCGCAGAGCGGCCAGAAGGTTTCGGCCGGTTTCGGCCGAAACGTCGGCTGGACATTCTCCCGAAAGACGTCCGAGTCTGATAGGATGATGTCGGCCCTGCTCTATGGAACCCCCTAGTCGGCACCGCGTCGCGGTCGTTCCATCCCCCCAATCTCGAGGACGGGCAAACGCCGTCCGCAAGGCGGTCGTGGCCGCCTTGACCGACCGCGGGCTGCCGCCGTCCGTGGTGACCGTCCGCCTGACGGACGACGACGAGGTTCGGGAGCTGAACCGAACGTTCCGCGGCATCGACGAGCCGACCGACGTGCTCACCTTTCCGGCGCCCCAAGGATCGCCGGGCTTGGACGGCATTCTCGGAGACATCGCGATCTCGGTGCCCTATGCCGAGAGGCAGGCGGGCCTTCGCGGCGTGTCCGCCGACCAGGAGATCGGCCTGCTG
>JBDNCL010000280.1:0-2727 GCA_046719655.1 Fimbriimonadaceae bacterium | reverse complement strand
GCGTTGACGACCGCGACGGCCTCGGCCGCCGTCGCCGGCACCGGCTCGCGCGACCGCTTCGTCCACCACGCCACCGCCTTCTGCCGGGCGAACCCGTCGTGTTCCAGGCACACCCACTCCGACTTCCACCGGTGCCAGCCGACCTTGTAGTCCACCCGCAGGCTCTTGGGCGCGTCGTCGCCGGCCCCGCGCTTGGTGTGGACGCTGACCGTCACGGTGTGAACGGTGAACGTCTCGACCGTCACCTGGCCCGACAGCACGGCGGCGGTCGAGGCCTTGGCGTCGTGCGTCTGCTTCTCCGGCGGCGGGAACGCGTGGCCGCACTCCGGGCAGGCGGCGTAGGCCGCCGGGATCAGCGCGTGGCAGTCGGGGCACTCCTTCGCCGGGGCCTCGCCCGTGCCGTCGCGGCTGGCGGTCTTCACCTTGATCCGGTCGACCGGCCCGTGCCGCAGCACGTTGCCGCCGAAGTCGAGCACCAGGCAGTTCGCCTTCGACGGGTGCAGGCGGAAGCCGCGGCCGACCATCTGGTAGTACAGCCCCGGCGACAGCGTCGGCCGCAGCAATGCCACGCAGTCGATGTGTGGGGCGTCGAACCCGGTGGTCAGCACGTTGACGTTGCACAGGTATTTCAACTCCCCGGCCTTGAACCGGACCAAGATTGCGTCCCGTTCCTCCGTCGGCGTGTCCCCACAGACGAAGCCACAGTCGATGCCGTGGGCTGTCCGCAGTGTGTCGGAGATGTGCCGACCGTGCCGCACGCCCGAGGCGAAGATCAGGCAAGCGTTGCGGGCCCGCGTCGCCTCGGCGATCTCGGCACACGCCGCCCGGACGAGCGCCTCCTGGTTCATCAGGTCCTCGACCTCGTCGGCCACGAACTCGCCGCCGCGGGCGTGCAGGCCCGACGTGTCGAACCGCGTCTGCCCGGCCTTCGACACCAGCGGGCACAGGTAGCCGCGGACGATCAACTCGCGGACGCCGACCTCGTAGCAGACGTGGTTGAGGATCCCCTCCGGCGTGCAGATGCTGCCCGACTTCAGCCGGTACGGCGTCGCCGTGCAGCCGATCACGCGCAGTTGCGGGTTCACCGTCCGCGCGTCGTCGAGGAACTGCCGGTACATGCCGTCGCCTTCGGGCGGGATGAGGTGGGCCTCGTCGACGATCACCAGGTCGAACGGGTCGAAGTCGCAGGCCTTCTTCCAGATCGACTGGATGCCCGCCACGATCACCGGCTCGGTGCGATCCTTGCGCTTCAGGCCGGCGGAGTAGACGCCGAACGGCACCTCGGGGCAGACGGCCCGCAGCTTGTCGGCGGTCTGCCCCAGCAGTTCTTTCACATGGGCCAGGACCAGCACGCGGCCGCCCCACCGCCCGACCGCGTCCCGGCAGATCGTGGCGATGACCGGCGTCTTGCCGCCGGCGGTCGGGATGACCACGCACGGGTTGTCGTCCCGCGTCCGCAGGTGGTCGTAGACCGCCTCGACGGCCGCGTGCTGGTAGTCGCGGAGGGTCATCATGCGGCGTCCCCGTCGAGCACGGCCGGTGAGAGGGCTTCCCCGTTGCGACGCTTCGCGCCGCGCTGACGCTGCACTTCCGGCTCGCTCAGCCGCAGCCGGGCGTTGTCGCGGCTACAGGGCGGGCAGATGCGGTTGCCCGGCCCGGCCGAGGGAAAGAGCTTGCTGCACTTGAGACAGGTGCGTGGCTTCGCGCCGCCGGGCACGTCGGCCGGCGCTTCGGGTGGCTCCTCGGTCCCGGCCGGCCCCGGGTCGGGGTGCGGCACCAGCCGCACGCAGACCCGGCCGCCGGGGACGCACGCGCCGCGGCGGATGTGCAGGTCGTCGATCTGGGCGTCGTCGTGGTAGGCCCCGCCGTGCTGCAGCGCGTCGAGCAACGCCTTCAGGGCGTTGTCGAGGTCGCGGCGGCGGCGGTCCGGCGGATGCACGTCGATGGTGACCGCCAGGCGGCCGGCAAGCGGCCGCACGCCCCGGGCGGCGAGGGCCGCTTGGACGGCACGGCGGAAGGTGCGGCCGCCCTGGCTCAGGAGCGTCCGGTGGCCGACCCGCCGCCACAGGTGGTTCACGCTCGGCGGGAACGGAAGTTCGAGTTCCATGCTGCCTCCTCGGTGTGGCTCGTCCGAAAGGCGTGCCCGCCCCGGCTCGTTGCGAAGCGGGCACGCGGAACAGCCGTGTCGCTCACCGCTTCCACGGCGGGGTGGTCGCCTTGCCGTTGGTGGATGGGCCGGCCGGCTTGACGGCCGACTCGGTCAGGGCGGCCTTGGGCGAGTAGCCCTTGACCTCGTTGGCGATCTCGCCGGTGTCGGGCCGCTTCTTGCACTTGACGTGGATCACCAGCGGCAGGTCGTGCAGGTCGGTCGAGTCGTTGGGGGCCAGCACGCCGACGGCCCGGCAGATGGCCGACAACTCGGCCTTGGCGATGGCCACCGCCGTCGGATTGGGGTTGTCGAGGTTGAGCCGGGCCCACAGGAAGCGGCCCTTGTGCTCGCCGTCGACGATGGCGAAGGTCAGCTGCAGGTAGCTGCCGGTGCCGGCCTTGTTCGTCTTCATCTCGCTCTCGGTGATGACGGCCAGGTACTTGCCGGCCGGGACCGGCTCGAAGTCGCTCGACGGTTCCACCTGGTTGGCGTCGAAGCCGCGCAGATCAGCCATGTTGGGTCTCCTCGGGGTCGGGTTGGTGGTTGGTGAGGGCGGTGATGAACGCCGCCCAGGACAG
>JBDNCL010000028.1:0-19165 GCA_046719655.1 Fimbriimonadaceae bacterium | reverse complement strand
CCGGGCGACGGGATCGGTCCGGAGATCACCGAAGCGACGATCAAGATTCTCGAGGCGACCGGCTTCGAGGCGGAGTGGGTGTATCTCGATGCCGGACTCGGAGCCATCGACAAGGGCAAGGAGGCGATGCCGAAAGAGACGATCGACGCCATCCGCGAGATCGGGGTCGCCCTCAAGGGTCCGACCACGACGCCGGTCGGAAAAGGCCACACCAGCGCCAACGTCGCCCTGCGCAAGGCTCTCGACCTGTTTGCCAACGTGCGCCCCGCCAAGACCCTCCCCGGAGTCCGAGGGCCGTTCGCCGAGCACAAGATCGACATGATCATCGTGCGGGAGAACACGGAGGGGCTCTACGCCGGCATCGAGTACCAGCCCCACCCCGACGTCGCCCAGGCGGTCAAGGTCATCACCCGCCCCGGCTGCCGGAGGCTGCTCCAGTACGCCTTCGACATGGCCAAGCGTCAGGGCCGGTCGCGGGTCACCGCCGTCCACAAGGCCAACATCATGAAGCTCACGGACGGGATGTTCTTGGAGGAGTTCTACCGAGCGGCGGCCGGTTATCCCGAACTGAAGGCGGACGACGTGATCGTCGACAACTGCTGCATGCAGCTCGTCACCCGTCCGGAGCAGTTCGACGTCCTCGTGACCGAGAACCTGTACGGCGACATCGTCAGCGATCTGGCCGCCGGACTGGTCGGCGGTCTCGGCCTCGCGCCGGGAGCCAACATCGGGGAGACCGCGGCCGTCTTCGAGGCCGTCCACGGCTCCGCGCCCGACATCGCGGGCAAGGGGGTCGCCAATCCGACCGCCCTCCTTCTGAGCGCGGTGATGATGCTGCGGTACCTCGGCTTTCACGAACAGGCCGACCGGATCACCGACTCGGTGCTGAAGGTTTGCTCGGAGGGACAGTGCCTGACGATCGACCTCGGCGGGCGCGCGGGCACGCGCGAATACGCCGAACAGGTCATCGTCCACGCCGGCCGCTAGCGAAGGCCCGGTCGGCGGGGCGACGGGTCACATCTCGCCGCCCAAGTCCTCCACGCAGGCCCGGAGCACCTCGGCAACGCTCCACGCCTGCCACGGACACCCGTCCGCGGTTTGGGGTCCGTCGCCGTCGTAGACTTCGGCGATCCCGCCCAGACCGTACTCGCCGAGCATCTCCCGGGCCTTTCGAAGCACCTTTTTCGCCAAGGGTCGGTCTCCGGTCAGCTTCACGAGGGCGGTGATGTAGGGCCCGAGAAGCCAGGGCCAAGCCGTTCCCTGGTGGTAGGCGGCGTCCCGTTCCGGCAGCGCCCCTTCGAACCGGCCGCGGTACCCCGGTTCGGACGGGGCGAGGGTCCGCAACCCGAACGGCGTGACCAGTTCCCGCTCGATGGCCCTCAACGCCCGGGACGCCCGCTCCCCGACCGCCGGCCCGAACGGAAGGGACATCGCGATCAGCTGGTTCGGCCGCAGCGAAGCGTCGTCGGGGTCCACCGTGTCGTAGTAGTGCCCCCTCGCCTCGCACCAGAAACGCTCGGCGAACGACTTCTCCGCCTTCTTGGCCAGTTCGCCGTACGCCGCCGACATCAGACCGAGCCGGTCGGCGAGCCACTCCGTCACCCGAAGGGCGTTCACCCACAGCCCGTTGATTTCGACCGGCTTGCCGTGGCGGGGCGTCACCACCCATTCCCCGACCTTGGCGTCCATCCACGTGAGCTGGACGCCGGGTTCGCCCTGACGCAGAAGGCCGTCGGCCGGATCGACCCCGATGCCGAACGAGGTCCCCTTCACGTGCCAGCGGAAAACCTCGTCCAGCGACTTCATCATCTCTTTCGCGAAGGTCTCGTCCCACTCCGCGATCAGGGTCTTGTAGACCGCGTTCGCGAACCAGAGCGTCGCGTCCGCCGTGTTGTAGTCGGCTCCCCCCTTCTCGATGAAGCGGTTGGGGATCAGCCCCTTCTTCATCGCCTTGGCGTAGCTCCGAAGCACGTCCCGGGCGAAGGCGACCTTCCCGGTACAGAGGCAGAGGCCGGGAAGGGCGATCATGGTGTCGCGCCCCCAGTCGGCGAACCATGGGTAGCCCGCGATGATCGACTTCCGCTTCTTGGTTTCGACCAGGTAGTGCCGGGCCGCCGCTTCCAGCATCGGACGGATCTTGCCCGAAGCGGAAGGCTCGGACGCGGGCGGGGTGTATGGCTTGGCGCGCGGGTTGTCGGCCGCCACGAGAACCGCCTCCTGACCCGGCTCGAGTTCGTACTGGAGCTCGCACGGGCAGTAGAAATCCTCGCGGAACTCCAGCCCCCGCTCGAACTCGACCAGGTGCTCGATCCGGTAGTACCAACCCTGAACGGGCAGGCGCTTGGCGCCGGCGTGGACGATGTAGAGAGCGTGTCCGGCGTGCTCGACGACCGTCTTGCCTTTCGGAAACGCGACCGCCGACGGGTAGGCGGGCGTTTCGTGGAAGTCGGCGTGGTAGTCCCGGTGGGCGACGAGGGGGCGCAGCGTCAGCCGGATGGCGTTGCCGCCGATGTTCACGTACCGGATCGTGACCGCGTTGTCCTTCGGGTGCATCGCGAGCCGATGCTCCAACCGCATCCCCAGGACGCTGTACCGCCAGACCGCCTCGTCGTCCACCTCGAACGACTCCATGTACTGGTAGCCGTCCGGGAAGATCGAACCCGGGTACTGGTTGGTCGACAGCCAGACCGCGTTTCCCTCGGCCTGGATGCTCGCCTCGATCTTCGGAAGAAGCAGGGTGCGGCCGGCGGGCGGATCGGTGGCCGCAACGAGATACCCGTGGTAGCGTCGAGTCAGCATCCCGCTGACCGTGCCCATGGCGTACCCGCCGATGCCGTTGGTCAGAATCCACTCGCGACGGCTGGCGAACTCGAGGTGGCGGCAGTGTTCTTGGTCGATTCGATAGCGCAATCGCGGCTCCCTGTGGGCCCCGAGCCCGCCGAACCGGCCGAGACCCCCTCCAAATTCTCGGCCGACGACGTCCCGAAACCTGTTGGAATTACCTTACCGCGCCCGGAAGTCGCGTGGAAAACCCTAGACAGGGGGATCGCGGGGATAGGGGACGCCGGATCCCGCCGACCGGGTGGGAGGGAGCCATGTCATTGACGGAAGCGAGGTCGTACGTCGACAAGCATGTGCGGCTTGTCTGGCAAGACCGCAAGGGGCAGATCATCGAGGCGGACTGCTACGTCTTTTCGGTAGCCTTCGTGTCCGTGTACGGTCCCTGCCTCATCACCAGCGAAGGGGACATCGCGCTCGGGCGGATCGTGTCCTGCACCGAGTCTGCCACGTCGGCGGCCTGAAGGTCGCCAGAACCGCCGCCAACCGCCGCCGGGAACACGACCCGGCGGTTTGTCGCTCGGCGAGCCCCTCTTCGGACTAGGCCGGGTCGGTCGCGGGGAGCGGGTCGCTCGGAGCCACCGACGGCCGGCGCCGCGCCTGTTCGATCGCCTCGGCCCGCTTGCGCAGCCGGTTGCGGACTCCTTCGATGGCGTCGATCGTTCGGAGTTCGATTCCGAACGACAGGTCGCGCTCCCGCTCGCGCCACACCACGAAGGGCTCGAGCGGCCCGACCACCTGCCGGAGGGAGTATTCGCGGGTCACGAAACGACGGGTCCGGTCGTCGGTCTTGGTCAGAAAGCTGAATCGGGTGCTGCCCCCGATGATGTCGGCCCGGAGCAGCCACCCGCCCTCGAACTCGAGCGAGTCGAACGAGTAGGGGCTCGAACCGATCGTCTGGCTGAAGAAGCGCCCTCCGCCCAGCCTCAGTTCGGGAATGGGGCGCCAGACCGCGCCCACCGTGGCCCGAGCCCAGGTGAGGTCGGGACCGTCGTTGGCGAAGTGGCGCCCGTCCAGACGGACGACGGTGTCCAGCCTCGGTCCGATGCTCTGCATGGGAAAGATCAGCGACCCGGACACGACGCTCCGGGTCTGGTAGACGCCGCCGACCTCCCCGATCCGGTGGATCCGCGTTTGGGCCCGCCACCCGAATCCGGCCGCCTCGCCGCCAACCTCGACCGCGAGGTCCCACGGCTTGGAGATCCGACCGCCGACCGTCAGCCCGCGGGCGCTCCGGTTCCACGACGAACCGAGGCTGACCGATGCCCGTGGCCGACGCAGCGTCTCCTGCTCTTGCCCCAGACTCCGCGTCTTGACGTTCTCGAGGAATCCGTCCCGAAACGGTTCCGAAAGTTCCGAAGCGGGGGTGAGGACTTCGGCGTCCGTGCCGGCCGGCAACAGGGATCGGGTGAGGGCGAACGTCGTGCTGGTCCGCCGCTCGGGAAAGGTGGCGACGCTCCCGTCCAGAAGCAGCTGGGGCCCGACGAGAAACCCGGCCTGCCAGCCCAGACCGACCCCGGCCCCGCCCCGATAGGCGACGCTGGGCAGCGGCAGTCCCGGCGACGCCGGATTCAGGTTCACCCGATAGCTCGGCAGGCGGAACAGCCGCATCCCTCCCAAGGAAAGCTCCGGCTGCCTCGCCCACCCGACCTGGCCGGGACGGACCTCCATGCGCGCCGCCTTCACCGAAAAAAGAGGCGGACGCTCGTTGCCCGGCAGGGCCGCCACTCCCTCCAAAATCCACAACGGGCGGTCTCGGTTGTCGCGGCCCATCGTCAACCGGTCGGCCCGAACCTCGAGCCCGTCGATCCGCACGACGGCGTTGATCGCCGAACCCCGTCCGTCGGGCCAGGAGAACTCGATCCGATCGGCTTCGATCGTCCCCTCGGGGTCCACGAGCCGAACCCGCCCCTCGGCCACGCCGCGGCGGGTCTCTCCGTCGACGACGAGGGTGATCGTGTCCGCCTCGACCGTCGTGACCCCGTACAGGGCGATGGGTCGCTCCGAGAAGCGGAACACGTTCGGGTTGGCCGTCGCCTCGAAACGCCGCCACTCGACCCGTATCTGTTCAAAGTCGCTGACCCGGACGGCCGACGTCTGGACCGGGGGGGCCGCCAATCGGTCCGATCCGGTCGGCGTCGGTCCGACGTCCGGAATCTCTGGGGCGCGCTCGGCCGCCGACACTCCCGACATCAGGGCCGCCGTTCCGGCCACCAGAGCAGACAACGCCTCGGGCATGGGGTGAGGGGAGTCTACCGCCGTCTCGGCGGTTCGGCCGGACCTCGGCCGCACCGGCAGATCTACAGCTCGAGCGACTTGAACCGCTTTTCCGTGGTGTCGATCCCTTCGGTCAAAACCTGGTACGCCCAGTGCACGCGGCGCCGGATCTCGGCCGCCTGCCTCTGCTCGGCCGAGCCGGCGGGAAAACGACCGGGGTCGGCTCGGGTGTTCAGCCGATCGAACGCCTTCCGCACCTCTTCGAACGGCGAGTTCGGCTCGACACCGAGGAGGCGCCGCGCCGTGGCCTGCCGCTCTTCGGGGGTCATGTCGTTTGTGTGGATGGTCTTGACCTCGAACTCCTCGTTCATGCCGGATCGCGTTCCCGGGGCCGACGCGGCGTCTCGAAGCTCCGCTTCGGCCAGATCGCGCTCCACGCCCTGGATGCGCTCCCACTCGCGGCCGATGTAGCTTCGAAGGATTCCGTAAGCCCGCCTGGTCGAACTCATTGCCCGTGCCCCTGGAAGACCTGGACCGCCTCGTCCAGACTGTCCCCGAGTGATTTTAGCCGCGAAAGGGTTTCCGCCAGGCTTTCTTGTTCCAGTTCCGGCGCCGCCGCCGTCGAAACGGCCAGGCTCAGGCGCGTCTTCAGCTCGGAAAGCACCGCTTCGGCCTGACGCATCTGGGCGTCGATCCGCACGATCGCGTCTCCCGCCCGCTCGTGGTGTCTGCGTTCTTCTCGGCGGGCGGCCAGAGCGATCTCGAGAGACGGCCGCTCGACGCTCGACGACGACGCCAAGAGCGACTCCAGGCGGGCGATCTCCCGGTCCGTCTCCACCCGGCTCCCCGAAGCCCGGAGCAGCGAGTCCCGGGCCGACAGCATCCGCACGCACTGCTCGAACACCCGCTTCGAGTCGGCGATCGCCTCTCGGCCGATCACCCCGATCGTCGGGTCGCGGCCGTGCTCGTCGACCAGAGCCCGAATGTCGGCCATCAGATTTCGGATCGGCGCGATCCGAGCCCGGTTCTCGGAATGGACGGCCTCGAGAGGGTCGGCTTCGCGGGCCTTCCTCGCGACCTTGATCGAGAAGGCGAAGGCCAGCATGACCCCGAGCAGGAGCACGACCGTGAACACCAGGAAGGTCAGCCCAGCCAATACGTTCATCTACAACCTCACCCGGAGTCCGAAACCGGCGTCGCGCAACGTCGAGTTGCGGGCCCGGAGCATCGGCACCAGCCAGACGTTGTCCGAGACCTGGAACTCCCCGACGATCCGGTACTCGTCGACCGATCGGCGCCAGTCCCGGCACCAACCGAGGATCAGCATACGCGATGGATCGGGGCGGACGACGATCTGCGCGTCCAGAACGTCGCGATCTTCGTCCAGAAGGGTCGCTCCCGACCGGAAGGCCACGAACTCCGCTTCCAGATCTACGGTGCCGATCCGGCGCGATGCGTCCAGCCCGACGACGGTCGAGTACCCCCGGCCCCGACCGGGAGACTCGCCGATGCCCCTGAGGTTGACCAGCGACGTCGGCGAGATCCCGAACCCGTCGCCGACCGCAAAGCTGATGCCGAAACGGGTGCCGAGTCGCCCGATCAGCCCCTGCTGACGCCCCTTCCCCTCGTCGGCCCACGCGATCCTCAGCGGCAGGTAGTCCTCGCCGAGCGTGGTCTCCACCTGAGCCCCCATGGCGTTTTCGCGCAGGGTCCGGCTCTGCCCGAACGGCAAGAACTGGCGACCCAGCCGCCAGTACCCGACGTCCTCGATGTACGCCTCTTCCAGAAGGTCGCCACCGGGGTCGTTGGGGAACCGCGACAGGCGCTCGACGAGCACCGCCTGAAAGCCGGTCTCCAAGATGGCCGTCAGCCTCACGTGGCTGCTGTTGCCTAGGGCATCGTAGAGCCGGACCGTGCTGCTCCCGCCGCGCTCGCTCAGGTAGTGGGCCCGAACGTCCAGCTTGATCAGGATGTCGGGCACCTGAGCGGATGCCCCCGCCGCCGCCAGACCGCAGACCAGGAACCCCGCCACCCGCCCGGCGCACCGCTCGACGCTCATGTTCCGGTCGCCCCGACGATGTGGCCGACCACCTCGCCGACCGGCACGACCGCCTGCTCGCCCGCCTCGAGATCGCGGACGGTCGCCGTTCCCGACGCCAGCTCCGACTCCCCGACGATGACGGCGAACCGCGCCCCCGACCGGTCGGCCTGCTTCAGCTGAGACTTCAGGCTCTTGCCGTCCAGTCCGCACACGCACGCCACGGCGGCGGCCCGCAGGTCCCGCGCCAGGCGCCGGGCCAGATCGGCCGCCGCCGTGCCGGTGGCCGCCGTTTCGACCGCGACCAGAAACGCAGCCGGCGAATCGGGCCGCCAACCGGCACCGCCCTGCGCCTCCAGCACGAGCAGAGCGCGCTCGATCCCCATCGCGACGCCCACGCTCGGGGTGGGCGGTCCGCCGAGTTGGGCGATCAGGTCGTCGTACCGCCCGCCTCCGCAGAGGGCCGACTGGGCCCCGATCTTGGCCGACAGCACCTCGAAAACCGTTTCCGTGTAGTAGTCCAGGCCGCGCACGATCCCCGGTTCCACCCGGTAGGTCACGCCGGCCTGCCCGAGCAGACGCTCGAGTTCGGCCAATCGGGCCTTCGACTCCGGCTCCAGAAAGTCGAGCACGCTGGGGGCGTCGCGCATCGCCTCGATCGCTTCCGGATCCTTGCTGTCCAGCAGGCGCAGCGGGTTCTTCTCCGCCTTCGCCCGGACCTCGTCCGGCTGGCCGGCGAGGTAGTCCCGCGCGTGGGCCAAGATCGCGGCCCGGAACGCGTCGCGGCACGCGCTCCGTCCCAGCGAGTTGATCGACACCTCGACCCCCTCGATCCCGATCCGGTCGTAGAACGCCACCGTGAACTCGATGACCTCGGCGTCCGCCGCCGCCGCCGAAGAACCGACCAGCTCGATGCCGACCTGATGCGCCTCCCGCAGCCGACCCTTCTGGGGTCGCTCGTAGCGGAAGATCGGCGTGATGTAGGCCATCCGCTGGACCGTTCCCGGCGGGCAGAGGCTGTGCTCGACCAGCGCCCGCATGGCGGGCGCCGTCCCCTCCGGCTTGAGCGTGATGTCGCGCCCGCCCTTGTCGACGAACGAGTACATCTGCTTGCTGACGATGTCGCTCGTCTCCCCCGAACTTCGGATGAAGAGGTCGGTGTCTTCGAAGGTCGGCGTCCGGATCTCGCGGTAGCCGTACAGGCGGCACAGTTCTCGGAACTCGGCCTCGAGTCTCTGCCAGCGGAACGAGTCGGCCGGCAGCACGTCCTGGGTGCCCCGAGGTGCCTGATATTTCATGGGTCTCTGATTGTGGCCCACGGACCGTCGAACGAGGGACCGCGGTCCGGGGTCGCCGGTCCGGGCGGACGCCCCGGCGGACGGGGGGCCGTCGTTTTTCCGGGGTTCGGGGGCGCCGGGGCGGAGGGCGTGGCCTCGGGCGGGCCGGCGACCCCGCTCAGAGGCTTCCGTTGAGGGCGGTGGCGAGGAGTCGGTCGAACGCCGAAGCCGGCATCGGCCGGGGTCCGTCGAGCATCTTCGCCACCAGCACGACCTTGGCGATCCGCTCCAGGGTCTCCATCCGGTTGTAGGCGTCGGCCAGGTCGCCCCCCAGGACGACGGCCCCGTGATGGCTCATCAGAAAGGTCTTGTGGTCCTCCAGCAGCGGCGCGATGGCTGCCGGGACCTCGTCCGTACCGGGAAACGCGAACGGCACCGTCGCCACGCTGCCGAGAACCACGGCCGACTCGGGGAGCAGGTTGTCGGGAATGGTCTCCCCGGCCAGCGCGAACCCCGTCGCCACGGGAGGGTGGGCATGGATCACGGCCTGACAGTCCCTGCGGGCCTGGTAGATCGCGGTGTGGAGCTTGATCTCCGAACTCGGCCGCCCCTCTCCGACCGGGTTGCCCGCCGTGTCGACGACCACCAGGTCGTCGGGCTTCAGGTGGCCCTTGCTGTGCCCGGCCGGCGTGCACAGGATCCGGCGCTCGCTCAGGCGGACGCTCAGGTTCCCTTCCGTCGCCCCGACCAAACCTCTCTGCCAGAGCCGGCGGCCAATCTCGCACAACGACGCACGAAGCTGAAGTTCGGACATGCCGACCCGATTATGCCGCCTACCCGGTCCCCGGCGCGGGCTGGGTGGACAGCCTCTTCGGGGCGTGGCGCAGGTGGTGCTCCAGACTGAACGCCTCCTCGATCTGCTCGGGCGAGAGCCGAGACGCGACCTCCGGGTCCCCACTCACCGACGTGCGGAAGTCGGCTCCGTCCCAAGCCGCCGCCGCGTGCCGCTGGGCCGTCTGGTACGCCTCCTCCCGCGACATCCCGGCCTCGATCAGCGCCACCATCACGTGTTCGCTGAAGACCAGGTCTCCCATCAGCCTCAGGTTCCGGGCCATGTTCTCGGGCAGGACGACCAGCCCGCTCAGGATCCGGGTCAACCGGTTGACCATGAAATCAACGAGCTGCAGCGTGTCCGGAAAGACGATCCTCTCCACCGAGGAGTTCGTCAGATCGCGCTCGTGCCAGGTCATGACGCTCTCCAGCATGGCGTGCGCGTTGCCCCGGACGACCCGGGCCAGACCGCAGATCGTCTCCGAGTTCCAGGGGTTCCGCTTGTGGGGCATGGCGCTGCTTCCCGTCTGCCCCGACGAGAAGGCTTCCTGAACCTCGAGAATCTCGGTTCTCTGCAAGTTCCTCAGTTCGGTCGCGATGCGCTCCAGAGACCCCGCGAGCACGGCCAGCACGGATAGGAAGTTGGCGTGCCGATCCCGGGCGATGATCTGCGTGCTCGACGGGTCGGCCGACAGCCCCAGCTTCTCGCAGATTCGGGCCTCCAGGTCGGGCGAAACATGGGCGTGGATGCCGACCGCGCCGCTGATCTTCCCCACCGAAAGCTCGCGCCGGCACTGGGAGATTCGGGCCTCCGAACGGGCCAGCTCTTCCGACCAGCCGTCCAGCTTGTGCCCGAACGTGATCGGTTCGGCATGGATGCCGTGCGTCCGCCCGATGCAGGGCGTGGACCCATACTCGTCCATCAGCCGGCCGATCTGCGACCGCAAGCGGCCCAGCGAATCGCGGAGGACGTCGCACGAGTCGCGGAGCATCATCCCCAACGCCGTGTCGATGACGTCGTAGCTCGTGACGCCGAAGTGGATCCACCGCGACGAGCGGTCCCCCGACTCGGGCGGAGACACGTTCTCGCTGACGTTGCGCACGAACGCCATGAGATCGTGCTGGGTCACCTTCTCGATCTCGTCGCAGCGGGCGAGGTCGAAGCGCGCCGCCGCCGAGATCCGCTCCATCTCCTCGGCCGGGATGACGCCGGACTCGGCGTACGCCTCGCAGATGGCGAGTTCGACTTCGAGCCAGCGCTCGTACTTGGCCTGGCGGCTCCAGATCGCGGTCATGGCGGGCGTCGTGTAACGGTCGATCACGGCAGGGATCGTACCCTCCGTCTCCGTCCGAACCCATTCCCGTCCCCGCGGCCGGCCGCAGCCCCGGCTCGCGGCTGTTTGAGGTCCGGTCCCAGGCTCGATCCCCCTTTCGAAAAGCGGACTCGATCCGAGTTCGAATCCGGCTCGAGCCGCGGCAACCGTGCCCCAAACCGGGTGGAAAACTCGGCGGAAAACTCGAGACCGAAACCTGCGCCGTCGGCCCCCCTCCCGACGTCAGTGTTCTTGGCGGCCGGCGGCTCGGAAATCATCCCCCGCCCGCCGACCGAACCCCCGATGAGCATTCCTTTCGTACACCTGCACAACCATACCGAGTACAGCCTCTTGGACGGGGCGAACCGAATCCCCGAGCTCGTGCGCCGCGCGCGAGATCTCGGCATGGACGCCCTGGCGATTACCGACCACGGCGTCATGTTCGGCGTCATGGAGTTCTACATGGCGTGCACGTCGATGGGGGTTCGACCCATCATCGGGATGGAGGCGTACGTCGCTCCGAACGGCCACACCCAAAAGTCGGGGAGGGAGGACAAAGAGTCTTTTCACCAGCTGCTGCTCGCCAAGGACATCGAGGGTTACCGGAACCTGTGCAAGCTGGCGACGATCGCCGCCATCGAAGGCTACTACTACAAGCCTCGGATCGACTACGATCTGTTGCGCCGACACGCCAAGGGCTTGATCGGTACGAGCACCTGTCTCGGCAGCGAAATCTGCCAACAGCTCCTCCACGGCGACTACGACCGCGCCCAGTATCTCGCCGGAATGTACAGCGAGATCTTCGGTCCCGGCAACTACTTCATCGAGCTGCAGGACCACCGTTTGCCCGAGCAGGGGAAAATCCGCGAGCCTCTGATCAGGATCGCCCGCGAGCTCGATCTCCCTCTCATCGCGACCAACGACGCCCACTACCTGTGTCGGTCCGATCACGACGCGCACGACGTTCTTCTCTGCATCCAGACCGGCAAGCTCATCGAAGAAAGAGATCGGATGAAGTTCGGTACGCAGGAGTTCTACATCAAATCTCCCGAAGAGATGGCCAAACTCTTTCCCGACGTGCCGGAGGCGATCGAGAATACGAGGATGGTGGCCGATCTGTGCCACGTGGAATTGGGCAAGCAACGGGCGAACATGCCGGATCCCAATGTTCCCGAAGGGATGACCCCTCGCGAATACCTCCGGCACCTAGCGACCGAGAACCTGAGCAAGCGTCTGGCCAAAGTCGACGCGCAGGCCGAGCAGAGACTCGAGTACGAGCTCGGAGTGATCGAAAGGACGGGCTTCGAATCCTACTTCCTGCTGGTACGGGAATTTGCCGAATACACCCGCCAGAACAACATCTACTTCGGGGTGCGCGGTTCGGCGGCCGGGTCCCTCGTCTCCTACCTGATCGGCATCACCGACGTCGATCCGATCGAATACGGTCTCACATTCGAACGATTCCTCAATCCGGAGCGGGTGTCGATGCCCGACATCGACATGGACTTCGAGGATGCCCGTCGGGACGAACTGATCAAGTACGTCACGGAAAGGTTCGGCACCGAACACGTCGCCCAGATCATCACCTTCGGAACGCTCGGCGCCCGAGCCGCCATCAAGGACTGCGGCCGCGTGATGGGCTACAGCCCCCAGGAAACGGACCGCATCTGCCGGACGATCCCGAACCTTCCGGGCATGTCGCTCTCTCAGGCGAAGGAAGAATCGCCCGAATTCAAGAAGCTGATCGAATCGGAGCCCAAGGTCCGCAAGCTGGTCGAGGTCGCCATGTCGGTAGAGGGGATCGCCCGCCACTGCGGCGTCCACCCGGCCGGCATCGTCATCAGCAAGGAGCCGCTGGTCGAGCACATCCCGCTCTATCGCGGTACGGACGGACGCGCCGTCACCGCATTCGAGATGGGGATTCTCGAAAAGATCGGCCTGCTCAAGATGGACTTTCTCGGTCTATCGAACCTGACCGTTCTGGCGAAGACGGTGGCCCATCTCCGCTCCCAGTACAAAGAGCGTTTGGAAGAAGCGCCTTCCGAGTCTCGGAAGAAGACGAACGGAAGAAAGGACGCTCTTTCCGATCCGGTCCTTCGCCGATACGTCGAGACGATTCTCAAGAAAGGGGTCAACGCCATTCCCCTCGACGACAAGAAGACGTTCGACATGTTGAGTCGCGGCGAAACGGTGGGAGTCTTCCAGCTCGAGTCGGGCGGAATGCGCCGCTACATCGTCGAACTGCGCCCCCAGTCGGTGCGCGAGCTGGCGGCGATGGTCGCCCTCTACCGCCCCGGTCCCATGGAGCACATCCCCCGTTTCATCAACACAAAGTTTGGGAGGCAGAAGGCGACTTACCCCGACGACCGGATGCGGCCCATTCTCGAGGAAACGTACGGGGTGATCGTCTACCAGGACCAGGTGATGCAGCTCGTCCAGGCGCTTGCCGGATTCACTCTCGGCAAAGCGGACATCCTCCGCCGCGCCATGAGCAAGAAAGACGAGGCGGCAATGGACTCGATGAAGATCGAGTTCATGCAGGGCTGCGAGGCCAACCAGGTCGATCGGAATGCGGCCGAAGCGGTTTGGGAGCTGCTCAAGCCGTTCGCGCGCTACGCGTTCAACAAAGCCCACGCCGTCTGCTACGCCATCCTCGCCTACCAAACCGCCTTTCTCAAGGCCAACTTTCCAGTCGAATACATGGCTTCCCTCTTGAGCGCCTACCGCACGAAAGAGGAGCGCGTCGTCGCCTGTATCGAGGAGTGTCGGCGGCAGAAGATCGCCGTCCTGAAACCGGACGTCAATCGCTCCGAAGTCGACTTCTCCCTCGACGGCCAGGGCATCCGTTTCGGGTTGGCGGCCATCAAGGGGGTTGGCGAAGGCTTCGTCGAAGGCCTTCTCGCCGAACGGGATGCGGGAGGCCCGTTCGTCCATCTGTACGAATTCGCCGAAAGGATGCGTCCCCACAACCTCAACCGAGTCTCGCTGGAGGCCTTGATCAAGGCGGGGGCCCTCGACTCGATCGACCCGAACCGCCGGAAGCTTCTCGAAGTGATGGACGGGGCGCTGGCCTATGCCGATCAGGCTCAGCGAAGCCGCCGAGCCGGTCAAGAGTCGCTTTTCGGCGGGGCGACCGGCCACCCGTCGCCGGCCGCCTACCCCGACATTCCCGAGGTCGAGCCTTGGTCCCGCACCGAAATCCTCGCGTTCGAAAAGGAGGTGATGGGCATCTACGTCTCCGACCACCCCCTTCGCGGTTTCGATCGGGCCGTCCAGACGATGGCGAGCCACCCCTGCGCGAGCGTTCACGAGGCGGACGACGACACGCGCGTCAAGTTGGCCGGCGTCATCTCCAACATCCGGTTCATGACGTCGAAGCGCGACGGCCAACGCCGCGCCTATGTGACCCTCGAGGACTTCAGCGGCCAGGTGCAGGTTCTCGTGTTTCCCAAGACGCTCGCCAAGTACGAGTCGGAGCTGGTGCGCGACCGCGTCGTCTCCATCCGGGGAACGGTCAGCCACTACGAGCGTCCGAACGGGGAGAAGGTCGTCGAAGTGCGGTTGGACGAGATCAGCCCGATCGACCCGAACCTGTGCATCGACTTTGCGAACGGAGAGGCCGACGCGCCCCGAGTCAGGCTCACCCTCGACCGCGCGACCGAGAGACAGGTCCATCTCATGATGCAGACGGCGAAGGCCCACCCCGGACCGTTCGAGGCCATGATCCAGGTCCTTCCCGAACAGGAGTTCCTGCCGATCTACCTTCCCGTGTCGGTGGACATCGGCGCCGATTTTCAGAGGGCGCTCCGCGAGGCCGTGCCCGGAGTTCAGATCGAAATCCTGAACGAATCGGAGGAACGAGTCGGGTAGGCCCCGGGGAGTTCGGGCCGAGGTCGGCGAAGCCGGGGCTTCTCGTCGTCAAAGTTCCCACAAGAGGAATCCGACCTGGGATGCGGAACGTTACCTATTGAGATGAGCACCACTTTGCGGGCGGGATGGGTTTTCGTTTTGGCGGCGGTTCTGGCCGTCGCGGCGTTGGCCCAACAACCAGCGCCACCCACCATTTCGGAAGCTTCGGCTCCGCTCGTCGGCACCGACGCGGTCCAGAAGGAACTCAAGATCACCGCGGCCCAAAAGGCGGCGATCCAGAAGGCGTTCGCCACCTACGAGAAAGGGATCGAGTCGCTGAACAAGGAAGCGCCCAAGAACCAGCAGGAGGCCGAGCGACTCATGCAGCGGGCGATGACCATGCGGCGGACGATGTCGGATTCGGTGATGAAGGCCCTGAACGCCCAGCAGAGGGCGCGGCTCCGCCAGATCGGGCTTCAGTTTTACGGCATCTTCGCTTCGTTGTCGCCCGACGTCAGCGAACAGCTCAAGCTGACCGAGGCCCAGCGGAACCGCATCCGTCAGGCCCAGGAGCAGTTCTTCAAAGAAGCGATGAAGCTCCAGCAGCAGCGTCAGCAACAGCTCCAGGCGATCCCGCTGCCCAAGAACCGGGACGACCAGAAGGAGGTGGAGGCGTACCGCAAGAGGGTGACCGAGTCGGCCCAGCGGTTTGCGCGAGAGGACCAGAGGACGCTGGAAACGTCGAAAAAGAAGTACGAGGCTCAGGCGCTGGCGGCCCTCACCCCCGCCCAGAGAGCCCAGTGGACCGGGATGCTCGGGCCGGCGTTCGACTTCCCGCGCGCGGGCTGACCGCAGCCGGACCCGGCGAGAACCAAGCCTCCGGCCGGTCCGGTCGGAGGCTTTTTCGTCGCTCCATCGTCAGCTCTCCAGCCCGAGGAGCCGAAGGGCCAGGGCGGCGGCGCGCCGCTGCGGCGCCGGCATCGCGATGCGGCCGAGTTCGGCGATCGGCACCCATCGGAGGTCCGGTCGCGGAGACTCGCACCGCAACAGCGCCGCGTCCACCCGGATTCGGTGATGGGTCACCTGGTGCCGAAACGACCCGAGCTTCTCGACCCAACCCGGCCCGACGATCAGGCGGAGATCCTCCTCGGTCTGCCCCGACTCGAGAACGATCCTCGGGAACTCCCACATTCCCGCCCACCAGGCCCCTTCCGGAATCTGGCGCAGACCGAATTTCGGGATGCCGTCTTCGGCCCGGTAGGGAACCCATACGACGTGGTGCTGGCGCACGACCGCTGTCTTCGGCTCGGGCACGGGCAGCCGGTCGACCAACCAGGACCGCTTGGCCACGCACCGGCCGGCCAGCGGGCAGACGCCGCACTGCGGATTCCGGGGGGTACAGACCGTCGCGCCGAGTTCCATCAGGGCCTGGTTCCAGTCGCCGGGACGTTCGCGGTACAGATTGCGGGCGGCCCAGGTCCGTGCTTCCGACGTCAGCGCCCTTCCCGAAGCGCGACTCCCGGTGAGACGGGCGTAGACCCGCTCGACGTTCCCGTCCACGAGCGAGACCGGCTCTCCGAACGCGATCGAGGCGATGGCGGCCGACGTGTAGGCCCCCACGCCCGGGACCTTCGACCAACCGGCGGCATCGGTGGGCATCTGGTTGGCGACGATCCACCGGGCACCCTGCAGCAGGTACCGACCGCGCCGGTAGTAGCCGAGTCCCTGCCACGCGGCGAGCACCTCCGACTCGTCGGCGGCGGCCAGGGCTTCGACGGTCGGAAAACGGTTCATCCAGCGCGCATAGTAGTCCAACACGGTGGCCACCCGAGTCTGCTGGAGCATGACCTCGCTCACCCAGATCGCGTAGGGGTCGGTGGTACGGCGCCACGGCAGGTCGCGCCGGGCGGCGTCGTACCACGCCAGCAAGGGTCCGCCGTCCGGATGCCAAAGACGGCGTCGGGCGCGGTTCAACGGCCCGCCGGCTCCCGAAACGTCTCCGGCCAGAACGGGTCAGGCGGCGCCGGCAAACCCGAACGCCTCCAGCGTCGCCTCGATATCGGTGCTGTCGGTCAGAGCCCGTCCGATAACCAGGTAGTCGGCCCCGGCCTCCAGGGCGGTCTGAGCGGTGCCGACCCGGATCTGGTCGTGCGTCGGTCCCGAGACGAGCCGGATGCCGGGAACGACGATGATGCCCTCGCGACCGATCTCTTGGCGGATGCGCCGGACTTCGTGCGTCGAGCAGACGACGCCGTCCAGTCCGCACTCGGTGCCCATCTTGCTGAGGGCGACCATGTGGTCCTCGATGGTGCGGGGCACGCCCAGGTAGTCGGTCAGAGTGTGCTGGTCGAGGGATGTCAGCACCGACACGCCGACCAGCTTCGGGGCGAGGTCCTCGCCGTAGGTTCGGGCCTCCTCGACCGCGGCCGTGATCATGGCCGGGCCGCCGGCGATGTGGAGCGTCATCATCCAGACTCCGTACTTCGACGCCTCGCGCACGGCCAGAGCCACCGAATTGGGGATGTCGTGGAACTTCAGGTCGAGGAAAACGCGGTTGGCCCCCGCCTCCCGAAGCCGGTCGACGACGGACAGACCGAAAGGCAAAGTCAGAGCGTGCCCGACCTTGAACGCCCCGACATAGGGCGACAGCCGTCTGACGACCCTCGCCGCCTCGTCGAAATCCCCCGTATCGAGGGCGCAGATCACTTTCCGTACGTGCACCGCAAACCTCTCGGCCGTTTCCGTTCGGCCGGTCCGACAAGGATATTGTATTCGCCCTCGGGGGCTCGCGCCATCGTCGAAAATCGATGGAGTTTTGGGTTGGACCGCTTCGGGCGCGTCGGCATCGTTGCCGAGTCGGGGTTCAATCAGACCGATGCGCCACTGCGAACTGCTGATCAATGGGTACTTCATCGGCGGGCCGTGCGACCAGGGGGTCGGCAAAACCCTCCAGCGCAGCCCCTGGGACGGGCGCGCGGTGGGGACGGCGGCCGAAGGTTCGCTCTCGGAAGCGGAGACGGCCCTGGCGGCCGCGGTCGACGCCTTCGGAACGTGGTCGGGGACGCCGACCGCCGAGCGCCGGGCGCTGCTCGATCGGGTCGCCGACATGATCGACGAGCGGGCCGACGAACTGGCCGAACTGCTCGTCGCCGAGATCGGCAAGCCGATCTCGGCCGCCCAAGGCGAAGTGCGGCGGTGCGCGATCACGTTCCGTCTGGCCGGCCTTGCTCTGGCGGACTGGGGGCCGGAACCCCTGGACCTTACGGCCGACCCGCGCGGCAAGGACTACGAGGGAGACTTCCTTCGAGTGCCCAGAGGCGTGATCTTGGCCATCGTTCCCTACAACTGGCCCCTGAACCTCGCCGCGCACAAGATCGCCCCCGCGCTCGCGGTCGGCAACACGGTGGTGCTGAAGCCGTCCGGGCAGGCCCCCCTCAGCACGCTGACGCTGGCGCGGATCGTCCACGAGGCCGGCTGCCCGCCCGGCGTGCTGAACGCCGTCCACATGCCGGCTCCGATCGCCCAGAGGCTGGCCCTCGACCCCCGGGTCGCGATGGTGAGCTTCACGGGTTCGCCCGAAGTCGGCTGGAAGCTGAAGTCCCTGCTGCCGGAGAAGCCGGTGACGTTGGAGCTCGGCGGCGATGCCAGCATCGTCCTCGCCCACGACGCCGACCTCGACGACGCCATCCCGCGGCTGGTCGCCGCCGGGTACGCCTATTCGGGACAGATCTGCATCTCGGCCCAACACGTCCGGGTGGACCGGCGGATCGCGGCCGAGGCGATCGAGGCGCTGGCCGTCGCGACCCACGCCTGCCCGTTCGGAGACCCCGCCGAACCGGACACGGTCTGCGGTCCCCTCATCTCGACGGAGGCGGCGGAGAGGGTCGTGGCCTGGATCCGGGAGGCGGTCGAGGGGGGCGCCCGAGTCTTGGCGGGGGCCGGTTTCGGGGGCGGCGAGATCGCGGCGGAGCCCGGGCGTCCGACCCTGGTGCGGCCCACCCTGATCGCCGACGTGCCGAGCGGCTGCCGACTGGCGAACGAAGAGGTCTTCGGACCGGTGCTGACCGTATCGACCTTCGACGGGATCGACGACGCCATCTCCCAGGTGAACGCCTCCCGGTTCGGCATCCACGCGGGCGTCTTCACCGGTTCGGCCGAGACGGCGGAGCGGTGCGCCCGGGAGCTGCAGGTCGGCGGCGTCGTGATCAACGACACCACGCTCGTGCGGTTCGACTCGATGCCGTACGGCGGCGTGAAGCGGAGCGGGTTCGGTCGCGAAGGCGTCCGGTTTGCGATGGAGGAGATGAGCGAGCCCAAGGTGCGGCTGCGGCGCATCGGCCGAGAGTTGAGCTGAACGGCGGGCCAAACGGAATGCGCCCCCGCAAAAAGACCAGTTCTCGTGCGGGTTAGCCCGGGCCGACGTTCCGTCGGTGCGCAATTCCGGATTCCGGGGTCGGGGGTGTCGGAAACTGGCTTAAAATAGCCTCGGGAAACTCGGAACCGCGCTCGAGGCGGGTTCGTCCCCGATCCGGGGCGGGCGGCACGTATGTTTGCCGGTTTTTGGCGGGTGGGTTCGGGTTGTTCCCAGATGGTCCGGGCTGACTCCGAGGTCGGCTCGGTGGAGGAGCGTTCGTTGCGAAAACTGATCAGTTCGTTGCTCTTGGCCGCGATGGCGGTGATGGCTCTGGGGCAGCCCTACGCCGACCCGCGCGCTGTGATCCGGTCGATGATCCACAGCGGACCCAAGAACGAGGTCGTCCACGGTCGGCTCTTGGTCAAGTACCGGCCCTCCGAGGCGGCCC